>NZ_VJVX01000169.1:0-1286 GCF_008033685.1 Microbispora sp. CSR-4 | reverse complement strand
GAACGGCTCGCCGGTGAAGGCGGGGTCGTTCACCACGGCCCGGTGGAACGGCACCACGGTCGGCATTCCGCCGATCTCGAACTCGGCCAGGGCCCGGCGCGACCTCTCCAGCGCCTGCGAACGGGTCGCGCCGGTGACGATCAGCTTGGCCACGAGCGAGTCGAACGCCTGCGGCACGCTCATCCCGGCCTCATAGCCCGCGTCCAGCCGTACGCCGGGGCCGGACGGGACGCGCATCGAGGTGATCGTTCCCGGCGCGGGCAGGAAGCCCCGGCCCGCGTCTTCGGCGTTGATCCGGAACTCGATGGAGTGGCCGCGCAGCTCCGGGTCGTCGTAGCCCAGGGCCTCGCCGTCGGCGATGCGGAACATCTCGCGCACGAGGTCGATGCCCGCGACCTCCTCGCTGACCGGGTGCTCGACCTGCAGGCGGGTGTTGACCTCGAGGAAGGAGATCGTGCCGTCCTGGCCGACGAGGAACTCGCACGTGCCCGCGCCGACGTAGCCCGCCTCGCGCAGGATCGCCTTGGAAGAGGAGTAGAGGAGTTCGAGCTGCTCGCCGGTCAGGAACGGGGCCGGGGCCTCCTCCACCAGCTTCTGATGGCGGCGCTGGAGGGAGCAGTCGCGGGTGGAGACCACGACGACGTTGCCGTGGGAGTCGGCCAGGCACTGGGTCTCGACGTGCCGGGGCTTGTCGAGGTAGCGCTCGACGAAGCACTCGCCGCGCCCGAAGGCGGTGACGGCCTCGCGTACGGCGGACTCGTACAGGTCGGGGATCTCCTCCATGGTGCGGGCCACCTTGAGCCCGCGCCCGCCGCCGCCGAACGCCGCCTTGATGGCGATCGGCAGGCCGTGCTGCCGCGCGAAGGCGACGACCTCGTCCACCCCGGAGACGGGGTCGGGGGTTCCGGCCACGAGTGGGGCGCCCACGCGCTGCGCGATGTGCCGGGCCTGGACCTTGTCGCCCAGCGCGGTGATCGCCGCCGGCGGCGGGCCGATCCAGATCAGGCCGGCGTCGAGCACGGCCTGGGCGAAGCCGGCGTTCTCGGCGAGGAAGCCGTATCCGGGGTGGACGGCGTCCGCGCCGGTCTTCCTGGCGATCGAAAGGAGCTTGTCGATGTCGAGGTAGGTCTCGGCCGGGCTCTGCCCGCCGAGTGCGTGCGCCTCGTCGGCCACCCGCACGTGCAACGCGTCCAGATCCTGGTCCGCGTAGACCGCGACGCTGGACAGCCCGGCGTCTGCGCAGGCCCGGGCGATCCGTACGGCGATCTCACCGCGATTGGCGATCA
>NZ_VJVX01000168.1:0-1376 GCF_008033685.1 Microbispora sp. CSR-4 | reverse complement strand
GGGGCGGCGATCGCCGCGGAGGCCAGCAGGCCGGCCGCGACCCCGCCCAGAGCGAGAGTGCGCTTCATAACTTTCTCCTGGTCTGTCGTGAGGCGTCACCTGCGCCCCATCCGTCAGTGAGGAACGAGGAGAAAGTTATAGGAGGAAATGCGGTGGCGTAAGAGGGTTTGCGACAAGGCTTTTGCGGGGAGAGGCGCACGCGCGCGGCATAACTGTGTGAGGGACGGATCGTTTTGGCTGATCATGAGCGCGCCTCGGGCCTTTCCGTCACGCTCCGCGTTGGACCGATATAACGGCCTGTGTGATGTAAATCACATCATTGGATGAAACCGGGGAGGTGCCTGATCACGTCAGGGGGCCGTGACGGGGGCCGAACGGCGACCGCCGGCCGTCTCGGCGCAGGCCTAGGGAAATCGGATGAACGGCACCATTCGCGAGATGGAAGGTCGAATGGTGATTGTTTTCGCCTGATGCCCTATTCGGGCGATATCCCGACAAGGTGCGGGGTGTTTCGGGCAATGGAAAAGGGCCCGGCTGGAAGCCGGGCCCTTTCCTTGACTCTGCGTTACTGGGGGGTTGATCAGACGATCTTGCCGGACCAGTTGGCAGCAGCGGCCTTGTAGACGCCCAGGGTCTCACCGTCGAAGTACGGGGAGACGTTGGTGTCGATCCGGCCGTTGCCGTCGGTGTCGGAGACCGCGATGGTCACACCGTTGAGGTAGCCGAGCCGCTTGGCGTTGCTGTAGCGGTAGAGCCAGGACGAACCGATGGAGCCCTCGCCGGTGAAGGAGGACTTGATGCCCACCAGCTCCTCGGCCTTCAGGGACGGCGCAGCCGCCTTGAAGGTCTTGCCGTAGGCCCACTTCTGGGTCTTGCCCGAGAAGGCGTAGTTGCCGTCCGGGTGCGACCCGCTCGGGTAACCGAACTCGAAGACGGCCGTGCCGATCTTCTGGTTGTAGGCCAGACCCTGACCGCCCACGTTCGAGCCCAGCGAGCCGACGTCCTTGAGGCCGATCGACAGCTTCACGCCGACGACCTTGTAGCCGATGATCTTCGGGGTCTGCGACGGGGACGGCGTCGGGTGGTTGCCCTTCCTCCAGCCGAAGTTGCCAGCGGGCTTGTTGCCGCCCTCGTAGACCGGCACGACCGCGAGCTTCGACAGCGCCGTGGTCTTGTCGGCCTGGAGCTTCTTCAGCGCCCGGTCGGCCTGCCACTTGAACTTGTAGGTCTCCGACTCGTACTTGCCGCCGCTGGTGCCACCCTCGGTGGGCAGAACGCCGTTGTAGACCGTGACGAACGCGTAGTCGCGGTCGCCGTCCTCGTACACGCTGTAGTCGTAGTGCGTGTAAGCGGTCTTACCGACGTAGATGCCCCAG
>NZ_VJVX01000167.1:0-1386 GCF_008033685.1 Microbispora sp. CSR-4 | reverse complement strand
TCCGAGTAGCGGTGGCGTCCGCCTTCGCATAGCTCACGTTGGCCAGTGGAGTACGTCCTCCACCGGCATCTCTAGGACGCCGGGGCGGGGATGAGGACGATCCGGCCTGAGGCGGTGCCGCTCGCCTGGCGCTCCCAGGCGGCGCCGGCGTCGTCCAGCGGGATCGTCTCGTAGGCGACGGACAGCCGTCCCAGCGCCGCCTGCTCGGCGACGAAGACGATCGAGGCGGCCCGCTGCTCGGGGGTCAGCTCGTTGTTGGTGTATCCCAGCAGCCGCAGCGACCTGCTGCGCAGCGTGGAAGAGTCGATCGGGCAGGTCTCGCCGGCCGAGGAACCCAGGTGGACCCACCGGCCTCCCTGACGCAGCGTGCGGGCCGCGGCGGCCGCCGCCGGGCCGAAGAGCGGGTCGAGCACCAGGTCGGCGGGCCCGTCGCAGGCCTCGGCGAGGCGCGCGGCCAGCGTGGCGACGTCGTCGGTGTCGAGCGCCACCACGGCGTCCGCGCCCGCCTGCCGGGCGCGTTCGCGGGCGGCGGGGGAGCGGGCCCCGGCGATCACCCTGCGGGCCCCGGCGATGCGCGCGATCCGTACGGCGGCCTGCCCGACGACGCCGCCCGCGCCGAGCACCACCACCTGCTCGCCGGGGGTGAGCTCGCCCCGCCACGTCAGCGCCATGTGCGCGGCGACGGCCGAGAGCCCGAGCGCGGCCACCGCGACCGGATCGGCCTGCGGGGGCAGTTCGACGAGGTCTTTCGCGGCCACCGCCGCGAACTGCGCCATGCTCCCGTCGCCCGGGGCCATGCCGGCCGAGGTCGCGAACCACACCGGCCGCCCGCCGGCGACGCCGGCCCCCTGCACCCCCGGCACGTACGGCGTGCGCGGCCTGCCGAAGTAGGACGTGCCGCTCGCGCAGAGCAGGTCGAGCGGCGTGACCGGCGCGGCGCCGACCTCGACCAGGGTCTCGCCGGGCCTGGCCACGGGCACGGGCAGGTCGGCCACCACCGGCGGCCTGCCGGGCTCCACGATCTGTGCCGCCCGCATGTTCCACCTCTCCCTTTCACACATGGCACGTAACACCGGCGAGAGCCGCCGGGCCCGCCCCGCACGGCGTGCCCGGCGTCCCGCCGCCCGGCCCGCCTCGGCGGCGGGCAGGTCCGATCAGGTCGCGATGTCGGGGTACGGCAGCGTCATGTGGGCCAGCCGCCGGGCGTACTCGGTCTGGAAGCCCAGCGGCTCGTGGTCGCGCTCGAACATCGCGATGAACAGCGTGAGCGTGAGGAACGGGTGCGCGCCCAGCTCGAACAGCTTCGGGTAGTCGTGGCCGGCCAGGGCCTCGCGCTCGACGTCCTCGAAGCGCAGCCAGGTCGACGCCTCCCCGCTGTGGCAGTTC
>NZ_VJVX01000166.1:0-1415 GCF_008033685.1 Microbispora sp. CSR-4 | reverse complement strand
GTCTTCGCCTACGTTGCGGCGGGTGTAGCGCTCGGGGTGCTGGTAGCGGTCGCGGTTGTGGAACTGGCAGGCCGGGCCCAGCAGCTTCAGGTCCGTGAGGCCGCCGGTGCTCCAGTTGTCGGCGTGGTCGATCTGGCACATGGTCGCCGGCAGCGGGCAGCCGTCGACCCAGCACGTGGCATACCGGGCGAAGATGGCCCGGCGCTGGGCAGGAGTGGCCAGGCGGACCTTGCGGCCCATGTCGAGGACCTGCCCGTCGGCGTTCATGACGATCCGCACCAGAGTCGAGGTGCGGGCGAGGCGGTGCACGCTGGAGACGGGCAGCACCTGCCCGGTCGCCAGCAGCAACCCCGGCGCGGTCCCCGGTGCCATCCCCAACGACGCACCCAGCAACGTGCCTGCCGACGCTCCCAACGCCGACCCCAAGAACGCCCCGGGCATCGCGCCCGCCGACGCACCCGGAGATCCCGGTGACGCACCTTGCGCCGCTCCCCGCGATGCCCCCTGTGCGGCTCCTTGCGATGCCTCCTGCGCCGTCTCCGGCGTCCCTCGCCCGGCTCCCGCTGCTGTTCCCGGAGTTCCCGCTGCCTGCGTCGCGCACGAGCACCGCGCGTCGCCACTGCACCGCCACGCGCCCTGGCTGCCGCACCGGCACGTGCCCTGGCCATGCCGGCAGTCCCCCGCAGGCCGAGGCCCACCGTGGGTGTGATGAGCGGAGACATCCTCGGGAGGAGGATCCGGCCACACCGCCTCCGAAGGCGCTGCCTCCGAGGGCGCTGCCTCCGAGGGCGCTGCCTCCGAGGGCGCTGCCTCCGAGGGCGGCGCATCCGAAGCCGTCGCACCCGAAGGCACTGCGTCCGAAGGGGCTGTGTCCGAAGGCACTGCGTCCGAAGGGGCTGTGTCCGAAGGGGCTGTGCCCGAAGGGGCAGCGTGCGAAGGGGCTGTGTGCGAAGGGGCTGTGTGCGAATGCCCGCCACCGTGAGCAAGCCATGCTGACGCACCCCGCCGGGCGTGGGTTGCTCCGGACTGGGCCGCGCCGCGATCGCAGCCATCGCCCTCTGCAGGCGCGGTCGTGTCGCTCTCGGCAGAGCGGGTGCTCGCGGTGTCGTCGTCTTCGGCGGAGTCGGCGTTCGCGGTGTGGTCGCCCTCGGCGCAGGCGGTGTTCGCGGTGCTGCGCGGCTCGCACTCCCCAGGCCGCCGCTCACCGGCCCCGCACTCACCGGCTCCCCAGCCACGAGGCTCCTCATCGCGAAGTCCGGTCGCGACGTCGCCGGAGCCAGCGGCAGGGTCGGTGGCGGGGACAGCCTCAGCAGTGTCGAGCTCGTCCGGGGTCTCGGGGCCGTCGATGCCGCCCTCAGCACCCGGATCGCCCATCACGTCGGAGACGGCGTCGTCGGCCTGGCTGGGGTCGTCGG
>NZ_VJVX01000165.1:0-1418 GCF_008033685.1 Microbispora sp. CSR-4 | reverse complement strand
CAGCTGCTCTACCAGGGCCGCAGCCCCAGCTCCGGCGGCGACTACGGCCTGCTGCCCTACCGGCCCGGCCTGCTGACCCTGCAGCGCTGACGCCCTGACACCGAACCCGCCCGGCCCCCCGGCGTACGCGCAAACCCACCGGGTGAGCGCCATCGGCGACCGGGACCGGGCGGAACCCGACCGGCGGGCTCGGCACACGACCGAGCCCGCCCTTCTCATCCCGAAAACCCTCGATGTACGAGCGGGCGGTCCGCATCGGGGATCGCGACACGGCCGGGTGCGTGCCCGGACATGGCCAGCGTGACAGACGACCGATCCGTCGGAGAACGCGTCCGAGCGGGCCTCCGCCGAGCGACGACGCCGCCCGCTCGGACGCGCGCACCGCGGCGAAGCCGTACTCGGTCATCCGCCGCTCGTACTCCCCGATCGCGGCCGTCAGGGACGCGCCCGAGGACACGGCCGCGCGGAGCGTGCGGCAGGGCAGCGCCGCGTCCAGCAGCGCGCAGTTCGCCCCCGAGCCCTGGGCCGGGCTCATCGCGTGGACGGCGTCTCCGAGCACCGTGACGGCGGACGCCTCCCACGGCGCGACGGGCACCGAGCTCCTGATCGGGACGCAGGAGGTCTGGTCCACGTCGGCGGCCTCGATCCAGCCGCACCAAGGCCGGGTGCCAGCCCACGACGCGCTCGGCCACGAAGCGGTGCAGGTGTCCGGCGCCGCGGGACGACAACTCGGCATCGGAGCCGGGCAGCAGGGCGGCGGGCACGGCGAGCGGCCACATCACGTAGTCGCCCCGCCAGCGCGGATCCAGACCCGGCCACAGCCGGGCCGCCGCCCGTGCCGGATCCTCTCGCAGGCGCATGAGCCCGAGCGCCAGGCCCAGCCGGCCCGCCCGTACGGACATGGATCCCCCGCCAGCCGGGACGGCAGCAGCTCGGCCACCTCCTCGGTCAGTGGTGTCCTCCCGTAGACGCACCGGGTGCCGAGGTCCTTGATCCGCGCGTGCTGGAGCAGTTCGCGGCGCACCCGATACATGAAACGATTCATATGGCCCCGTTCCGGTCGGTGAGCGCGCAGAGCATGCCGACCTGCGCGGCCCCAAGGCTGCCGCCTCCCCGCAGGATGAACGCCGTCGTTATCGGCCGCTTCCCCACACGCCCCGGCCGCAGTTCCCTTTCCTCCCCGTACGTACACCACCGTTCCGTCCGCCGCACAAAGAGAGGTGCGGATTACGTCAGACAAGGGGTTGTGACCGACCCCTTGGTATTTCGAACCTGATCGGCCGGCCGACCTGGTGGAGGCGCTCGCCGGGTTCGGCTCACAGCTCGGGCGCGCGTGGGAGGACGGTCGTCTCGCCGAGGACACCTACATCGCGGCTCGGGCGGAGCTCGGTGCGGCCGAGGAGGCCCTGCAGACGGAG
>NZ_VJVX01000164.1:0-1420 GCF_008033685.1 Microbispora sp. CSR-4 | reverse complement strand
GTTCGGTGGAGACCATCACGAGGTCGAGCACGCGGTGTTCGTCCAGGTCCTCGGCCGGGGCCTCGTGCACGATCCGGCCCTCACGCACCACCAGCACCCGATCGGCCAGCCCCAGCACCTCGGGCACCTCACTGGACACCAGCACCACCCCGATGCCGTCATCGGCCAGCCGGCGCACCAACGCGTACAACTCCGCCCGCGCCCCGACATCCACCCCACGCGTCGGCTCGTCCAGCAACAACAACTTGCGGTCCTCGGCCAGCCACCGCCCCAGCACCGCCTTCTGCTGGTTGCCCCCCGACAACGTCCGCACCGGACGCCGCGGATCCGGCGGACGAATATCCAGCGCCTGCGCCAACCGCGTCGCCTCGGCCAGCTCCGCCCGCCGATCCAGCCACCCCAGCCACCGCGGCCTGGTGTACCGGCTCAAACTCGCCAGCGTGATGTTCTGCGCCACCGGATGATCCAGCAGCAACGCCTGCGCCTTACGCTCCTCCGGCGCCAGGCCCATCCCCATCCGCACCGCCCGCGTCGTGCTGCCCCCACGCACCACCCGGCCATCCAGCACCACCCGGCCGCTCGCCCGCCGCGCCCCGTAGATCGCCTCGACGATCTCACTACGACCCGACCCGACCAGCCCCGCCAGCCCGACGATCTCCCCCGCCCGCACACTGAACGACACATCCGCGAACCGGCCCGGCAGCGTCAGCCCCTCCACCCGCAGCACCTCCGGCCGCCCCTCATGGACATCCCGGCCCGGCCGCGGCGGGAACACATACTCCACATTCCGGCCCGTCATCAACGCCACGATCTGCCCGGTCGGAGTGTCCTTGGCCGACAACCCCACCGCGACCGTCCGCCCGTCCTTCAACACCGTGACCCGATCCCCGATCTCCCGGATCTCCTCCAAACGATGGGAGATGTAGATCACCGCCACCCCCTGCGAGGTGAGATCACGGATCACCCGGAACAGATTGGCCACCTCGTCATGGGCCAACGCCGCCGACGGCTCGTCCATGATGATCAACCGGGCCGAATGCGACAACGCCCGCGCCATGCTCACGATCTGCTTGTGCGCCGGCGACAACCGGCCCACCTCGGTCCGCGGCCGGATCTCCCCATGCCCCAACCGGCCCAGCAACTGCGCCGCCGCCCGATCGGCCTCACCCCGCCGCGAAAACCCCAGCCGCGCCGGCTCATGACCCAAGAAGATGTTCTCCGACACGCTCAACCCGTCCACCAGGTCGAGCTCCTGATAGATCGTCGCGATGCCATGCCCCATCGCCGCGGTCGGCGGCGCCAGCCGCACGGGCGAGCCGTCCAGCAGCACCTCCCCCTCATCCGGCGCATGCGCACCCGACAAGATCTTGATCAGCGTGGACTTCCCGGCCCCGTTCTGCCCGAGCAGGCAGTGCACCTC
>NZ_VJVX01000163.1:0-1450 GCF_008033685.1 Microbispora sp. CSR-4 | reverse complement strand
GCCCTACCTTCTTGAGTGCGAGCGCGCTCCGGTTGGTGTAGAAGATCGGGGTGTGCGAACGAGGCAGGGATGGCTCTCACGCTGGCTGCCCTCGATGGCAAGGGAGGCTCGGCCCCCTGCCTCGTCGCTTCTCCTTGACCGCTGATTAGGCACTGCGATTGATCGCTATGTAGGGCATGGACGGCGAGGAGAGGCTGCATGGCAGTGACGGGAGAGGAAGGAGTGGCATGGCCGTCGCTGTAGGTATCGACGTTTCCAAGGAGTTCCACTGGGCCGAGATCAAGGTCGCTGAGACCGGGAAGGTGCTGCTCAGCCGCCGCTTCGACAACGCCCCCGGTGCCATTGGCGAGCTGATCGAGCACATCACCGTCGCGCAGGCCGAGCACGGCCCGGCCACTGTCGGGATCGACGTGCTGGGTGGTATCGCCGGCCTGCTGGAGGCGATGCTGCTGCACGCGGGCCTTGCCGTGGTCCATGTGCCGGGGATGGCGGTCAACCGGGCACGGCGCGCCACCGTGGGCGGGGAGCGCAAGAGCGACCCCAAGGACGCCCGCGTGATCGCCGATCAGGTGCGCATGCGCGATGACCTGCGACCAGTGCAGCCGGGCCGGGAACTGGACGCCGAACTGCGGCTGCTGGTCGGCCGGCGTGCGGAGCTGGTCACCGACGCCACCCGGCGGGCCGCCCGCCTGCGGGATCTGCTCACCTCGATCCACCCCGGCCTGGAGCGAGTGGTCGATGTCACCGGCAAGCTCGGTCTCCACCTGCTGACCCGCTTCGTCACTCCGGCCGAGATCCGCGACGCCGGGCTGGAGGACGTACTGGCCCATCTGCGCCAGGTGCGGCATGTGAAGGCGTCGATGGTCCGAGCGCTGGCCGAGGCGGCGATCGACGCCGCGGCAGCCCAGCACATCGCCGTCCCCGGGCAGACGGTGGCTGCGGACATCATCCGCGACCTGGCGGCCGAAGCGCTGGCCGGACGTGAACGGCTGGCCCAGCTCGATGCGCGCATCCAGGAGGTGCTGGCGCGCCACCCTGATGCGGCCCTCATCCTCAGCCTGCCGGGGATGGGGGCGACCCTGACTGCGGAGTTCCTCGCCGAAACCGGCGGCATTGCCCGATTCGCCAGCCCCGACCAGCTCGCCTCGGCCGCGGGCCTGGCCCCGGTGCTCAAGCAGTCGGGCAAGGTCCGCTACTTGCAGCGCGCCACGGCAGGCAACAAGGCCCTCAAGCGGGTCTTCTACCAGTCGGCCTTCATCGCTATCAGCTGCGACCCGGCCAGCCGGGCCTTCTACGACCGCAAACGCGCCGCAGGCAAACGGCATCACCAGGCCCTCATCGCCCTGGCCCGCCGCCGTGTCAACGTCCTGCACGCGATTCTGCGGCACAGGAGGCCGTACGACCCTAGCCATGTCCGGGCTGCGGTGGCTTGACAAAAGCATTAGGCAGC
>NZ_VJVX01000162.1:0-1453 GCF_008033685.1 Microbispora sp. CSR-4 | reverse complement strand
CGGTAGCCCATGAAGAACTGCCAGGCGTTGCCCATGGTGAAGGCGGGCCCGAACGAGGTGAAGTTCACTCCGTCGGTGCTGTAGGAGAAGCGGGCCTGGCGGCCGCTGCCGGGGCGGATGTCGGCGTTGACCCGTAGCCAGATCCTGCCGCCGGACACGGGCGTGGAGGCCACTTCGGTGCCGGTGCTGGTGGTCTGCCAACTACTGTTCATGGTCAGGTTGTTGGTCGCCACCAGGCGGGTCTGGCCGTTGTCACGCCTGACGCCGATCCAGGCCGAGGAGTCGCGCAGCATCGCCAGCCCGGCCCGGTCGCCGTCGCGCATGGACGCGTAGTCGAGCTCGATCGTCGCGGTCGAGGACGGGCCCAGGATGCGGTGGGTCAGGGTGTTGCGGGCCGAGTAGAGGTCGTTGGTGACGGTGGCGGTCTGCAGGCGCAGCCCGTTGCCGACGCTGTATCTGCTGGTGTCGGGGTTGTGGTTCCACTCCCACTCGGGGCCGAGCCGGCTGCCGGTGAAGGTGTCGGTCCCGGTCGGGGGCTTGACCTGCCGGGGCGGGCGCGGCACGTTGGGGTAGGGGTAGGAGCCGCCCCAGGCGCCGTTCACGGTCTGGACGGTGGGCCAGCCGTCGGAGGTCCAGGTGATGGGGGCCAGCACGGGGATGCGGCCGCCGGGGTAGGCGTCCTGGAAGGCCATGTAGTACCAGGCGCCGTTTTGGGTCTGGACCAGCCCGCCCTGGTGCGGCACGCCGCCGCCGGAGACCGGGCCGCCCATGTTGAGCAGCACCTGGCGCATCTCGTACGGGCCGAAGGGACCGTTGGTGGACTTCAGCACGTACTGCCCGTTGGCCGGGCGGGTCAAGAAGATGTAGTAGGCGCCGTTGCGCTTGTACATCCGCGACCCTTCCAGGGTGCCCACGCTGGAGGGGGTGGAGAACACCTGCTGGCTGCGGACCTCGCTCTTGCCGTCGGCCGACAGCTGGGCGACGCTGATCTGGGTGTTGCCGTAGGCGACGTACATGGTGTCGTTGTCGTCGACGAGCAGCCCGGCGTCGTAGTAGCACTTGTTGATCGTGGTGTGCCGGTTCCAGGGGCCTTCGACCGAGGTCGCGGTGTAGATGTAGGTCTTGCTGAAGTCGATGCAGCCGCCCCAGTAGAAGGTCTTGTTGCTCGGGCGGTAGTTCAGGAACGACGCCCAGATCCCGTTGACGTAGGCCCGCCCGCCGTTCAGGTCGTATTTGGACCCGAAGTCGAGCGTGGGCACCGAGTGTCCGGCGTACTCCCAGTTGACCAGGTCGTAGGAGCGCAGGATCGGCGCACCGGGCGAGTAGTGCATCGTGGAGGCCGAGTAGTAATAGGTGTCGTCCACCCGGAAGACGTCGATGTCGGCCAGGTCCTCCCACAACACCGGGTTGGAATAGGTCGACGACGGCGGCCACGACCCGCTCGTCGGACTCG
>NZ_VJVX01000161.1:0-1463 GCF_008033685.1 Microbispora sp. CSR-4 | reverse complement strand
GAGGTTGTCCCGTAGCTCGTAGAACTTGAAGTGGCGGTCCCCGCCTCGGGCCCTACCTGGTGGTAGGTCTCGAGCAATCGCCAAATCACTCCGAGTAAGGAGACGGGGACCGTGAGCAAGACCTACCAGAACAACCGCCGACGCGCCCAGCAAGCCGCCGAAGACGTGGCCGTTCCGCATACCGTGAGCGTGGCCATGGAGCAGATCGCCGCCTCGATGAAGGACGGCCTGCTCGCGCTGGCTGTGCAGTCCGGCCTGGCCGTGATGTTCGCGATGCTGGAGGAAGACGTCACCGCGCTGTGCGGTCCCCGGGGCAAGCACAACCCCGACCGCCTCGCGGTCCGGCATGGCAGCGACGCCGGATCGGTGGTGCTGGGCGGCCGCAGGCTGCCGATCCGCCGCCCCCGGGTGCGCACCGCAGACGGCGCAGGCGAGGTCGCCATCCCGGCCTATGAACTGTTCTCCTCCACTGAGATCCTCAATGAGATGGCGCTCGGCAAGATGCTCGGCAAGCTCTCCACCCGCCGCTACCGGCTCGGGCTTGAGCCGGTCGGCGGCGCCGTCGAGCGCTCCTCCACCGGCACGTCCAAGTCGGCGATCTCGCGACGCTTCGTCGCCGCCACCGAGCGCGCCCTGGCGGAGTTGATGTCGGCCGATCTGTCCGGGCTGGATCTGGCCGCCCTCATGCTGGACGGGGTGCACTTCGGCGAGCACACCTGCATCGTGGCGCTGGGGATCGGCATCGACGGCACCAAGCACCCTCTTGCGTTGGTGGAGGGCTCCACCGAGAACGCCACCCTGGCCCGCGAGTTGATCGTCGGCCTGCGTGAGCGCGGCCTGAACGTCACCCGCCCGATCCTGGTCGTGCTCGACGGCTCCAAAGCGCTGCGCCGGGCGGTACTGGATGTGTTCGACCACCCGGTGATTCAGCGCTGTCAGCTCCACAAGATCAGGAATGTCCGGGACAAGCTCCCTGAGAAGCTACGCGCTGTGGCCGAGAAGCGGATGCGCGACGCCTACCACGCCGATACCCCGCTCGCCGCCGAAGCCAAGCTGACCACGCTGGCCGCTGAACTGGACAAGAAGTATCCCGGAGCCGCGGCCTCGCTGCGAGAGGGAATGGACGAGACGCTGACCATCCTGCGGCTGGACGTGCCACCGACACTCGCACGCTCGCTGCGCTCGACCAACCCCATCGAATCGATGATCTCCATCTGCCGCGACCACGCCGCCAACGTCAAGAACTGGAAGGACGGGCAGATGGCGCTGCGCTGGTGCGCGGCCGGCATGACCGAAGCCACCAAGCAGTTCCGCCGCGTCAACGGCTTCCTGCACCTGCCCACACTCCGCAGCGCGCTTGACCGGCACGTCGCAGCCCAGAACCCGACCTCAAACTGCTACAACGAGAACGTCGCCTGACCGCGGGACCGCCGATCAAGTTCCACGAACGTCGGGACATCCTC
>NZ_VJVX01000160.1:0-1502 GCF_008033685.1 Microbispora sp. CSR-4 | reverse complement strand
GCTGTTCCTGATGCCCTCCTGGGTGGTGTCTTCTGCTCCGGTCCAGGTCCGCCGGGTGTCGCTTCCGACAGTCCCGGCGTCCCCGGCGCCTGCGTCGCGTAGGGACGGTGCGCTTCGCTGTCGCACCGGCACGTGCTCTGGCCATGCCGGTAGTCCCCCGCAGGCCGAGGCCCGGCGTGGGTGTGAGGCGCGGAGGCGTCCTCGGGCGGAGGATCCGGCCACGCCGCCTCCGGCGGGTCGCACTCCCCGGGCCGCCGTTCGCGAGCCCTACGCTCACCGGTTCCACAGCCGCGAGACTCCTCATCGAGAAGTCGGGTCGCGGCGTAACCGGAGCCGGAGCCAGGGGAGGGGCCGGTGACAGGCGCGGTGGCGGAATCAGTGGCGGGGGCGGCCGCGGCTTCCCGCACGTCACCGAGGCCGGTCTGTGCGGGCTCGCGAGCGTCGTCGGTGCTTTCGGCACTGGCGTGCGCAGCGCTTGGGGCAGCGGCATCGTTTCCCGCACCGGCATCGCTTCCCGCACTGGCATCTGCCTCGGTCCCGGCCTTGGCAGTGGCGAACTCCTCCGGGGTGTCGAGGTCGTCGGCGTCAGCGGGCGTCGGGTCGCCCGTGTCGTCCCGGCTTTCCTCGAAGTCCTCGGCATCCCGCGCGTCTTCGGCGTGGTCGGTGGTGTCGTCGGCCTGGCTCGGCTCGTCAGTGGTCCCGGCAGGGTCGGGGGCGTAGTCGCTGGGGGTGCTGTCGCCGAGGTCTGCGAAGTGGTCGCTGACCTCGTCGTCGGCGGCAGGGTCAGCAGGGTCTTCGGTGGCCGGGTCGGTCTCTTCGGTGGCCGGGTCGGCGGGGTATGGGTTGTCGTCGCTGGGGTCGCTGGGGTCGCTGGGGTCGCTGGGGTCGGTGGGGTTGGTGGGGTCGGTGGGGAGGGATTCGGCGCTGACCACGACGAGGAGTTCGGCGGCGATCTTCTGCTCCAGCAGGGCGATCAGCGCGTCGGCCTGGCGTACCGTCAGCGGGCGGTCATCCCCCTGTGCCCTCAGCTTGGCGTACGCCTGCAACAAGGCCATCAACCGGGCGCCGGCCTCACGCGGCAGGTAGAACTCTCCTTCCACGCCGCCGCCCTTGCCCGGGCGGACCCGCAGGAACCGCCGCCCGTAATCGGCCCGCTCATCGCGTTCTTCCCCATCGGGGTCGAGCACCGCCCGCAGGTGGCGGCCGGCCTTGGCGACCTCCGCCGCCCCCGCTTTGGCGGCCAGGTCCACCAGGATCGGCTCCGCCAGGCCGGCCTGCTCGTCGGTTAGTCCGGCCACAGCGGCGCAGATGGCCTCCACCACCCCCGCCGCCAGCTCACCCGTGGCGAACTTCTCCCGCACGACGGGGAGGCGCGGCAGTTCCGCCCCCAACGTGAGCAGGCAGCCCGCACCGCCCACCGTCATCCCCCCACTGGTGCGCAACCAGCACCGGGTGGAGGCATGCCCATGCTGCCTGGCCTGCCCCGCCCGATGCACCCGCCC
>NZ_VJVX01000016.1:0-129505 GCF_008033685.1 Microbispora sp. CSR-4 | reverse complement strand
GCCATCGAGGGCAGCCAGCGTGAGAGCCATCCCTGCCTCGTTCGCACACCCCGATCTTCTACACCAACCGGAGCGCGCTCGCACTCAAGAAGGTAGGGCGGCGTGAAGGCCCCCGCGTCGTACCGGCTGGAGTTCTGGGACGGCGCGGCGTGGCGCGAGGTGCCGGGCCAGACCCGCACGCCGGAGCGGCCCGCGGGCGCCGCGCTGAACCGCGTCACGTTCCCGGCCCTGACAACGACCAGGATCCGGCTGGTGTTCGGCAACCCGCCGGGCGCGTACGTCGGCGTCACCGAGCTGCAGGCGTGGTCGCCCGCCGCGGGCGACGCCACGGTGGACGTGACCGTCTCCGGGCAGGCGCGTTCCGGCGACCCCGCCGAGGTGACCACCACCTTCGTCAACCGGGGACGCACGCCCGCCACCCGGGTCACGGCGTCGCTGGCCGTGCCCCCGGGCTGGTCGGCCGAGCCGGTCGGCAGCCCGAAGGCCCACGTGGTGCGGCCGGGCGGCGAGTTCGCCGTACGCTGGCGGGTCGCGCCGCCCGCCGGGACCGCGCCGAGCCCCGGCGCCCACCCGGTGCGCGCGGCCGTCGAGTTCGACGGATCGGCGCGGGCCGTGAGCCCGTACGCCCAGGGGACCGTGGGGCTCGACCCGGACGCCTACGGGAAGGGGGAGGCCGACGACGACTTCGCCGCCGACACCTCGGCGGGCTACACGCTCTACAAGCCCGAGGGCGGCGAGGCCCTTCCGGCGGTCACCGTCGGCGGCGGCCGGTTCGCGGGCGGCGGCGCCCAGCCGTTCTTCGGCCTGGCGGCCGGTCCGGCGGCGCTCTCGTCGGCCGACGCGATCAGCGTGGTGACGGCGGGGGAGTTCGCCGGCACCGGCAGCCCGGAGGACAGCGTGTTCGTCGGCTGGGTGAAGGACGCCGGCACCTACGTGACCGCCTGGTACAACAACACCCGCAAGCAGTCGGGCATCAACGTGCGGGTCGGCGGCCGGTTCCTCGACACGCCCGGCGACGCCCCGCTGACCCTCAAGCCCGGCGACCGGTTCGCGCTGGCGCTGTCCGGTGACACCATCACCTCCTTCGCCTACACCGGCGGCCAGTGGCGTCCGCTGCGTACGGCGGACATCGGCGGCACGCTCGCCACCCCGCAGGCCCGCGAGGGCTTCCGCTACGGCTTCGGCCTGCGCGGCACCTCCGGCACGATCGCGGTCGCCGGCCTGGAGGGCCGTAGTTCCTCGTAGCGTGCCCCGTGGAGGGCGTGGTTCCGGCGCCGCGCCCTCCACGGATTCCGGGAACGACGCGCCGGGCACCGGCCGCGGTCGGGCCAAGGCGGTCATGTGGTCGATCTCCGGCGGGATACTGGAGGCGCGTACGTGCCCCCGACCCCCGGAGAGTCATGCCGCAGCCGCTGGAGCCGAGCGATCCCGCACGCCTGGGTTCCTTCCGCATCACCGGCAGGATCGGCGAAGGAGGGCAGGGCGTCGTCTATCTCGGCGAGGCGGAGTCCGGCGACCTCGTCGCGGTCAAGCTCTTCCACGCACGGCTCGGCCAGGACGCCGCCCGCACCGACTTCACCCGCGAGGCGGAGCTCGCCCGCCGGGTCGCCCGGTTCTGCACGGCCCAGGTGCTGGAGTCCGGCATGGACGGCAGCCGGCCGTACATCGTGAGCGAGTACGTCGACGGGCCGCCGCTGAGCCAGGTGGTGGCCGCGCGGGGGCCCCTGTCGGGCGGCGCGCTCGAACGGCTCGCCATCGGCACCGCCACCGCCCTGGTCGCCCTGCACGACGCCGGGGTGGTCCACCGGGACTTCAAGCCGCAGAACGTCTTGATCGGGCCGGACGGGCCGCGCGTCATCGACTTCGGGATCGCCCGCGCGCTGGCCAACACCAGCACGATGACCAGCCAGATCGTGGGAACGCCCGCCTACATGGCGCCCGAGCAGCTCGCGGCGGGCGAGCTCGGCTTCGCCCTCGACGTGTTCGCCTGGGCGTCCACGATCGCGTTCGCCGCCATGGGCCGTCCGCCGTTCGGCGCCGACGCCATCCCCGCCATCATCAACCGGATCCTCAACCAGGAGCCCGACCTGGAGGGGATCGAGTCGCCGCTGCGCGACCTGCTCACGGCCTGTCTCGCCAAGGACCCGGCACGGCGGCCGACGGCGCGGGAGATCGTCGACCGCCTCGTCCGCCCACGCCACGACGCCCCGGCCGTGCCGGTGGCGCCCGGGGTTCCGGGGGCACCCGCCGCGCCGGCCGGATCGGGCACGCCGGTCTCGCCCGCCGGGGGCGGTGCGCCGTACGCGCCGGGTACACCGGGCGCGCCAGGTGTCCCGCCCGCGCCCGGCGCGCACGCCGGGCCGGGCACGCCGATGCCGCCTGCCACGGGCGACGCGCAGTCCGGGCCGATCACGGGACCTGCCACGGGACCTGCCACGGGACCTGCCACGGTGCCGGGAAGCAACAGTCGTGGGCGGGTGCGGGCCGTCGTCGCCGCCGTGGCCGTGGCGGTGGCGGCCACGGTGGCCGCCACCGTCGCGCTGCTGCCGTCCCTGCATCTGCCGTTCACCGGGACTGGCGTCTCCGCGACGGAGCGAGCGGCGGCGGTCGGCACGCCCCCGCCCGCGTCGGCGGACACCGGCGGCGGCCCGTCCCCGTCCGCGCTCGCGGTTCCGTCGCCCGTCGCCGTCTCGCGATCCGCGTCGCCCGCCGCCTCACACCCGCCGCGGGTGAGCCGGTCCACGGCCAGGCCGGCCACCACCCGGCCGGTCCCGACGCGTACGGTCACCGCACGGCCGACAGTACGCCGGTCGAAGACGACCGCGCCGGTCCCCGCGGAGTCCCCGGTGGAGAAGAAGCAGGCGAAGCCCTCGCCCACGCCCGCCCAGCGGGTAGTGGAGCTGGGACCCGGCCGGTTCACCGACTACTGCGTGAGCCTCGGCTGGGAGTGGGTCGAGTATCGGGAGACGCCCACGCCCGGCGCGTACTGCGTCAAGCGCAAGGGCGACACCATGTATCTCTCCCAGAGCCAGCGCGACGCGGGCTGCCGCTGGCGCTACCACGACCCGAAGGCGTTCCACCGGTTCAAGGGCAAGTCGAACTACTGCTACACCTACCGCTGAGAGGGGGCGGCGGGCGCCTGGCAGGTCGTGCTCTCCCAGGACCTGGCCGGCGTGGGCCCGGCCCACGTCAACGCCACCACGAGGCCGCCTGCACACCGCCTGGACCCCGGTCTTCGGCGCCACCCCCGGACACCCGGGGGAGCCGGGCCCCGCCGCGGAGGCCAAGCCGTTCGTGCTCGGCGCGCCCGCCGAGGTGCGCGCCGTGCTGCCGGACGGCTGGACCAGCGGGCGGCTGCACATCGCCCTGGTCGGCGACGGGGGCGTGATCGCCCGCACCGCCCTCGACGTGGACACCCATACCGCCCACGTCATCGGCGACGACCCGCGGGCCCGCGCCTGAGGCGGCACGAGGCGGGCCGGCGGCACAGCCGCAGGCCTCGTCTCACCGGTCCGCGCCGGGTGCTCCGTTCGCGGCGCCCAGCGGGATGCGCGGGGAGACGGCGCCGCGCAGGTCGAGCCAGGCCGTGTCCGGGCAGCGGACCAGTCGCAGCACGACCTCCTCGCAGCCCGCGCTGCGGGCCATCAGGTGGTCGGACGTAGATCGTGTGCGGCTCCGGGCGCGGCGAACTCCAGAAGCCGGGCGCCTTCCGCCTCGACCTCGGCGCGTTCGGCGGCGGACAGCGGCAGGAAAGAGTCGATTTCCAGAGTCGCCGACGTCCTGTCCGCGTCGAGCTTCCACGCACCTCTCACTTGGCCGTCCACGAGGAAGGTCGCGCGCATGCCGTTGCGGGTCGTCACGCGCCGGCGGGCTTCGTCCGAGATCACGCGGGTGCGGTCGGCATGGGAGGCCAGCAGGTTGTCATACTCGGGCAGGAAGCGAACCGGCGCGAGGGCGTCGGCGCCGGGGCGCGGCGCGTCCGGCAGGTCGAACAGCTCCACCCCATGCTCGTCGCGGAAGACCGCCAGCCGTGGCCGCAGCCGCTCCATGACGGCGTGCAGCCGGGTCAGACCCGCCCATGTCTGCACGTCCTTGACCGATGCCGGGCCGAACGCGGCGAGGTAACGCAGCACGATCCGTTCGGGGTCCGGCACCGGTGCGGGCGCGGCTCCCGTCCAGGTCGCCGCCGTGGCGTACCGTGCGGCACCGCCTACGCCCCAGACAGCGCGCGGCGGCACCTGAACCAGGGGCACCAGGTTTCGCACCACTGTGGCGAGCGCGCGGGGCTCGCGGCCGGGCCACCGCTCGCTCAGCGCCTGCCCGAGTTCTCCGGGAGTGAGGGGCCGCTCGCCGAGCAGGACGCGCCCCGCCTCCGCCACGGCCGCGCGGTCCAGACCGGCCAGGGCCTTCTTGAACGCGGTGTCCAGCTCCCGGTCGAGCGCAGGCTGGACCCATGTCCGCAACGAGCGGTAGTCCGCCGCCGTGACCAGATGGACGGTGCTGCGCATCAGCGCGACCCGCACCAACCGGCGCCCTGTCAGCGCGTCCGCCAGGTCATCGGTGCCGAACCTCTTCAACCTGGTCCAGAGCCCGAAGTAAGGCGCGTACGGAGCCTGGGCCTGCATTCCGGCCAGCCGCGCGATCGCCTCCTCGGCCGTCGCGTCGGCCCGTTCCAGCAGCATCTGGCGGGCCAGCAGCGCTCGTCCCAGTTCGCGTCGCTCCAGCACCGGCGGCATCGTGGCCCCTTTCGGTTCTCGGGGGCAGGGAGGCGGCGGTTCTCCGTCCCCCTGCCCTGGTCGGTCAGCCGCCGAAGTCGGCCTTGTGATCTGTGGTCCACTCGGCGTAGGTGCGCGCGGGGTGCCCGGTGATCTGCTCGATGACTTCGTTGACCGGCGCCGGCTTCCCGACAGCCCGTGCCATGAGACCGAACAGCGCCGCCAGGAAGGCGGCGTCCATGAACTGACTCATCTGCGCTCGCACGGGCTCGGGATCGAGGTCCTCGACGGTCAGCGGGCGTCCCAGCGTTTCGCCCAGGATGCGTACCTGCTGTGCCTGGGTCAGCGACTCGGGGCCGGTCAGGTCGTAGATCCGGCCCGCGTGCCCGCCGCCGGTCAGGATCCGTACGGCCACCTCGGCGACGTCCCGCTCGTGCACGGCGCTGAAGGCGGCCTCGGTGTACGGCGCGCGGATGATATCGCCGCCCTGCAGTTGCATCCCGAACGTCAGCGAGTTGATGGCGGGGAACAGCAGCCGGAGGAACGTCCACTCGATTCCGGAGGTCTCGATGGCCTGCTCGACGTCACGGTGATATCGGGCGATCACATCGGGCTGCCGCTCGGCCCCGTCGTCGACGGCCCCCGACGACAGGAACACCACCCGCCGCACTCCTGCCTCGCGCGCTGCCTCCAGAAGCGGAGCGATGTCCGCTCCATACTGCAGGACCAGGAAGGCGGCCTCGACACCCCGCACGACGGCCGGCAACGTCTCGGGCTTGGTCAGATCACCCTGGACGACCTCGACGCCCTCCGGCAGCCCGGCCTTCTCCGGGGTCCGGGTCAGCGCACGCACCGGAGCCCCAGTGGAGACGAGCTCCTCGACCGCCTGACGTCCGAAGTGAGCCGTGGCACCAACGACCAGATACATGGGGTTTCCCTTCATTCGATGACAGTCCTGACATAACGACCTGGAATGCTCTGCTTGCCGCAGGGCCTCGCCGTCATGGGGGCGGCGTCCTCCGTGATGCCGCCCCCGCTGTTCGTCATGGCCGTCACGCTAGATGCCAATTAGGTAAGATTCGTTCCTAATTGGCTGGCAGACTTCGGGGAATGTTGGAAACCTCGGCGCGGCTGCTGCGCCTGCTCTCCCTGCTGCAGACACCCCGCGAGTGGACCGGCGCCGAGCTGGCCGAGCGGCTGTCGGTCAGCACCCGGACCGTCCGCAACGACGTGGATCGCCTGCGGAACCTCGGCTATCCGGTGCACGCCGGCCGGGGCGCCGCGGGCGGCTACCGGCTCGGCGCCGGCGCCCCCCTGCCGCCGCTGCTGCTCGACGACGAGGAGGCGGTCGCCGTCGCGATCGGGCTTCGGACCGCCGCGGGCACCATCACGGGGGTCGAGGAGACCTCCCTGCGCGCGCTCGCCAAGCTGGAGCAGGTGTTGCCGTCCCGGCTCAGGCGCCGGGTCGGCACCCTCCAGCAGTACGCCGTCGCGGTGCCCAGGGACGAGCCCGGCCCGCGGGTCGACGCGGACACGCTGACCGCCATCGCCACCGCCTGCCGGGACCATGAGCGGCTGCGGTTCGACTACCGCAGTCACGACGGCTCGGCCGGCCGCCGAGACGTCGAGCCCTACCGGCTGGTCAACTGGGGGCGGCGGTGGTACCTCATCGGCTTCGACGTCGCGCGGGCCGACTGGCGGACGTACCGGGTCGACCGCATGAGCCCACGCACCCCGGCAGGTCCCCGGTTCGCCCCGCGCGAGCTGCCGGAGGACCCCGTCGACCAGGTGCGGCGGGGAGTGTCGTCGGCAGCCTGGCGGTATCGGGCCCAGGTCACCCTGCACGCCCCGGCCGAGCTGGTCGCCGAACGGATCAACGCTGCCATCGGCACTGTCACGCCGGTCGACGACACGCGGTGCCTGCTGGACACCGGTGCCGACAGTGTCGAGGCACTCGCCGTCAACCTCGGCCTGCTGGGCATGGACTTCACCGTGACAGAGCCGCCGGAACTGGTCGAACTCGTACGTGCCCTCGCCGGCCGCTACCACCGCGCCGTCATGTGCTGATCGCCCGCAGGACGCGAACGAGGCCCTCGTACGAGGCCCCCGGCAGGCGGAGTGGCAGGCCCGGCCGTCCGGGCCGTCGGGCAACCGGTCCGGCAGGCGCTGCCGGGAACCGTGTTTGCGCTGCTCATAGTGGGGTATTCGGTTGCGCGACCCGGGAGGCGAGGCTCATGAATGATCGCCTGTTTTCGGATCGCCGGGAGGCGGGCCGGGTGCTCGCGGGACTCCTCGGCCACTACCGCGGGCTGCCCGACGTCGTCGTCCTCGGCCTGGCGCGCGGCGGCGTCCCGGTGGCGTACGAGGTGGCGACCGCCCTGGGCCACCCGCTCGACCTGCTCCTGGTGCGCAAGCTCGGCACGCCCGGCTGCGAGGAGCTGGCCATGGGGGCGATCGCCGTGGGCGGGGTGATCGTGCTCGACGAGGACGTCGTCCGCGGGCTCGGCCTCCGGCCCGACACCATCCGGCAGGTCGCCGAGCGGGAGTCCCGCGAGCTGGCGCGGCGGGAGCGGGCCTACCGGAGCGATACGCCCGCCGCGGAGCTGCGCGGCAAGACCGTCATCCTGGTCGACGACGGGCTCGCGGCCGGGGTGGGCATGCGCGCGGCCGTCCGCGCGGTGCGGCAGCGGGGGCCGGCCGGGATCGTGGTCGCCATGCCCGCCGCGGCCGAGTCCACCTGCGAGGAGCTGGCCGCCCTGGTGGACGACGTCGTCTGCGCGACCACGCCCATGCCTTTCCTCTCCGTGGGGGAGTCGTACTGGAACTTCACCCAGACCGGCGACGACGAGGCCCGCAGGCTGCTGCGCGCGGCGGCCTCGGCGCGGGCCGGGGCCACGCTCGTCCGCACCGACCTCGCGACGCTGCGCTCGGAGCTCGTGCCGGTGCGGGACGGGGTCCCCTCGGACGAGGTGCTGTTCGACATCGTCGGCGACGCGCGGTTCGTGCTGATCGGCGAGGCGTCGCACGGCACCCACGAGTTCTACGCCGCGCGCGCCCAGATGACACGGCGGCTGATCGAGGAGAAGGGCTTCATCGCCGTGGCGGTGGAGGCCGACTGGCCCGACGCGTACCGGGTGAACCGGTATGTCCGGGGGCGCGGTGACGACGCGACCGCCGAGGAGGCGCTGCGCGGCTTCGAGCGCTTCCCGGCGTGGATGTGGCGGAACGCGGACGTGCTGGAGTTCGTCGGCTGGCTGCGCGAGCACAACGACCGGCTCGGCAAGCGGGAGCGGGCCGGGTTCTACGGGCTCGACCTCTACAGCATGCACCGGTCCGCCGACGAGGTCGTCGCCTACCTGGAGAAGGTGGACCCGGCCGCGGCGGCGCGGGCCCGCGAACGCTACTCCTGCTTCGACCACAACGACGGCGACGACGGTCAGGCGTACGGCTTCGCCGCCGCCTTCGGCGCGGGGGAGTCGTGCGAGCGGCAGGTGATCGAGCAGCTCGTGGACCTCCAGCGCAACGCGCTGCGCTACCAGCGGGCGCAGGGGCTGCTCGGCGAGGACGAGTTCTTCCACGCCGAGCGCAATGCCGTGGTGGTGGCAGCGGCGGAGCGGTACTACCGCACGATGTTCGGCGGCCGGGTGTCCTCGTGGAACCTGCGTGACCGGCACATGGCCGACACCCTGTTCGCGCTGGCCGAGCACCTCGGCTGGCAGCGCGGCGAGCCGGCGAAGATCGTGGTGTGGGCGCACAACTCCCACCTCGGCGACGCGCGGGCCACGGAGATGGGCGCGCGCGGCGAGCTCAACCTCGGACAGC
Source organism: Microbispora sp. CSR-4 (assembly GCF_008033685.1). Taxonomy (NCBI): domain Bacteria; kingdom Bacillati; phylum Actinomycetota; class Actinomycetes; order Streptosporangiales; family Streptosporangiaceae; genus Microbispora; species Microbispora sp. CSR-4. Next base: position 120,968 of record NZ_VJVX01000016.1, on the reverse strand, counting down.
TGGTGCGCGAGCACAGCCTCACGGACTGCCGGCTGATCGGCTTCACCACCTACACCGGCACGGTCACGGCGGCCGACGACTGGGGTGGCCCGGCCGAGCGGAAGAACGTGCGCCCGGCGCTGCCCGGCTCGGTCGAGGAGCTGTTCCACGAGGTCGGGCACAAGGAGTTCCTGGTCGGCTTCGGGCGTTCGGCCGGCGCGGCGGACCTGCTGCGCAGGGCGCTGCTCGAACGCGCCATCGGCGTGGTCTATCGCCCGCGCACCGAACGGCAGAGCCACTACTTCCAGGCCCGCCTGTCCGACCAGTTCGACGCGGTGATCCACATCGACGAGACCGGCGCGCTGGAGCCCCTGGAGCGTACGGCCGCCTGGGAGCGCGGAGAGCCTCCGGAGACCTACCCGGTGGCGGTCTGAGCCCTGGGCGATCGCCCGGACAAAGCGGAACGTCCGGGCCGGCGCCCGTGTGGGCCGGCCCGGACGTCAGGTCAGGCTCAGACCAGGTCGAACCGGTCGAGGTTCATGACCTTGTCCCACGCCCGGACGAAGTCCGTGACGAACTTCTCCTTGGCGTCGTCGCTCGCGTAGACCTCCGCGACCGCGCGCAGCTCGGAGTTGGCCCCGAAGACGAGGTCGGCCCGGGTGCCGGTCCACTTGACCTCGCCGGTGGCGGTGTCGCGAGCCTCGAACGTGGTCTGGTCCTCCGAGATCGACTTCCACTCCGTGCCCAGGTCGAGCAGGTTGACGAAGAAGTCGTTGGTCAGGACCCCCGGCGTCTCGGTGAAGACGCCGTGCTTGGACTGCTGGTGGTTGGCGCCCAGGACGCGCAGGCCGCCGACGAGGACGGTCATCTCGGGGGCGCTGAGGTTCAGCAGGTTGGCCCGGTCGATCAGCAGGTATTCGGCCGGCAGGCGGTTGCCCTTGCCGTAGTAGTTGCGGAACCCGTCGGCGGTCGGCTCGAGCGCGGCGAACGACTCGACGTCCGTCTGCTCCTGCGACGCGTCCACGCGGCCCGGCGTGAAGGGAACCTCCACGTCGAAACCGGCGTCCTTGGCGGCCTTCTCGACGGCGGCGCACCCGGCGAGCACGATCACGTCGGCGAGGGAGACCTGCTTGCCGCCGGTCTGCGCGGCGTTGAACGACTGCTGGACGCCCTCCAGGGCGCGCAGCACGGTCGCGAGCTGGTCGGGGTCGTTGACCTCCCAGCCGATCTGCGGCTGCAGGCGGACGCGCGCGCCGTTGGCGCCGCCGCGCTTGTCGCTGCCGCGGAAGGACGCGGCCGACGCCCACGCGGTGGACACGAGCTGGGAGACCGACAGGCCCGTGGCGAGGATCTGCTCCTTGAGGGCCGCGATGTCGGCGGCGTCGACGAGCTCGTACGTCCGCTCCGGCAGCGGGTCCTGCCACAGCAGCACCTCGCTCGGGACCTCCGGGCCGAGGTAGCGGGTGACCGGGCCCAGGTCGCGGTGGGTCAGCTTGAACCACGCGCGGGCGAAGGCGTCCGCGAACTCGTCGGGGTTCTCGTAGAAACGCCGCGAGATCTGCTCGTAGATCGGGTCGAACCGGAGCGCGAGGTCGGTCGTCAGCATGCCCGGGGCGTGCCGCTTCGACGGGTCGTGGGCGTCGGGAACCGAGCCCTCACCGGCGCCGTTCTTCGGCTTCCACTGCCACGCGCCGGCCGGGCTCTTGGTCAGCTCCCACTCGTAGCCGAACAGGTTCCAGAAGAAGTTGTTGGACCACCGGGTCGGGGTCGAGGTCCAGGTGACCTCGAGACCGCTGGTGATCGTGTCGCCGCCCTTGCCGGTGCCGTAGCTGTTCTTCCAGCCGAGGCCCTGCTGCTCGATCGGGGCGGCCTCGGGGTCGGGGCCGACGTTGTCGGCCGGGCCCGCGCCATGGGTCTTGCCGAAGGTGTGACCACCGGCGATGAGGGCGACCGTCTCCTCGTCGTTCATCGCCATCCGGCGGAACGTCTCACGGATGTCGCGGGCCGCGGCGATCGGGTCGGGCCTGCCGTTCGGGCCCTCCGGGTTGACGTAGATGAGGCCCATCTGGACCGCGGCGAGCGGGTTCTCCAGCTCACGGTCGCCGCTGTAGCGCTCGTCGCCGAGCCAGGTGGTCTCGGGGCCCCAGTAGACGTCGTCGTCGGGCTCCCAGGCGTCCACGCGGCCGCCGGCGTAGCCGAAGGTCTTGAAGCCCATCGACTCGAGGGCGACGTTGCCGGCGAGGATCAGCAGGTCGGCCCAGGAGATCTTCTTGCCGTACTTCTTCTTGACCGGCCACAGCAGGCGGCGCGCCTTGTCGAGGTTGCCGTTGTCCGGCCAGCTGTTCAGCGGGGCGAAGCGCTGCTGGCCCGAGCCGGCGCCGCCGCGGCCGTCGCTGATGCGGTAGGTGCCCGCGCTGTGCCACGCCATACGGATCATGAGCGGGCCGTAGTGGCCGAAGTCGGCCGGCCACCAGTCCTGCGAGGTCGTCAGCACCTCGGCGATGTCCCGCTTGACCTCCGCGAGGTCGAGGGACTTGAACGCCTCGGCGTAGTCGAAGTCCTCGCCGAGCGGGTTGGCCACGGCCGGGTTCTTGGCAAGGATCTTCAGGTTGAGGCGCTCCGGCCACCACTGGTGGTTGGCGTTGCCCTGCGTCGGGTGCGGGGCGCGCGTGTGCGCGACCGGGCAGCCGCCTTCACCCTCCGCTTTCGGATCGGTGACGATTGCGTCGTGGTTCTCGGTCAAGGGAATCCTCTGGAACTAGTCGATCATGGGGCTCAGGAAGCGCGAGCGCTGGAACAGCCGGGGCACAGGCCCCAGTAGATGACGTCGGCCTCGTCGATGGTGAAGCCGTGGTCGTCGGACGCGTTCAGGCACGGCGCCTCGCCGGTAGCGCAGTCGACGTCGGCGACGACGCCGCACGACCGGCACACGACGTGGTGATGGTTGTCGCCGACGCGACCCTCGTACCGGGCCGGGCTGCCGGCCGGTTCGATGCGACGGACGAGTCCCGCTGCGGTCAGGGCATGAAGGGCCTCGTACACGGCCTGAAGGGAGACGTGGCCCACGCGATCGCGGACCCCGGAGGCGATCGCCTCGACGTCGAGGTGGTCACCGCTGCGGACGGTCTCCAGCAGCGCGACACGAGCGGCCGTCACCCGCAGGCCGGCCCCCCGCAGGTCCTCGGCGGTGGTCGGAGTCCCAGGCGCGATCATGTCACTAACTTATCGCACTAAACACGAAGAGTTCAAGAGAGCGAATCGTCCAAGGATATGTGGCTCTAAGGTGATTTCTGTCTCAGGTCGCACCCAGGGAAGTCCCCGGGCAGGCCGTCGCGGAGACGGCACGTGGCCCAAACGGGAGTAGAGGCTCGCATCGGCTTGCGCAAAAGCCGGTCGGGGCGCTGCCTCCCGCGGACGTGCGGGGGTACCTACGCAACCAGTCCGCGGGTTCACGGAGAGGGGGAATCCCCCCATGAGCACAATGACCGAGCATCGGCAGCACGCGGCACACGAGCACCGGCACGGCGCCGGGTGCGGCCACGTCGCGGTGCCGCACGGCGACCACGTGGACTACGTCCACGACGGCCACCTGCACCGGGTGCACGAGAACCACGTCGACGAGTGCGAGGCGAGCGGGCACGCCGTGCACGACGCGCACGACCACGAGCACGGGCCGGAATGCGGGCACGTGGCCGTGCCGCACGGCGACCACGTCGACTACATCCACGACGGGCACCGCCACGTCCGCCACGACGGTCACTGGGATGACCACTGACCTCGGCCCCGGCCGGGGCTTCCCGGCGGGGAGCGGGCGGTGCGGCCGGCCCTCGCGGCGACGCTGATCGCCGCTGCGGGCCCGGCGGGCGGGGCCGACCTGGCCGCTGCGCGGACGCAGATGGCGCTGTCCCTCGGGTGGCACATCATCGTCGCGTGCCTGGGAGTGGGCATGCCCGCCTTGCTCCTGTTCACCGAATGGCGGGGGCTGCGCAGGGGCGACGACGACTACCTGCGCCTCGCCCGGCGCTGGGCCAGGACGGTGGCCGTCCTGTTCGCCGTCGGGGCCGTGTCGGGCACGATCCTCAGCTTCGAGATGGGCCTGCTGTGGCCGGGCCTCATGGGCGCGTACGGCCAGGTGATCGGGCTTCCGTTCGCGCTGGAGGGCATCGCGTTCTTCCTTGAGGCGATCTTCATCGGGATCTACCTCTACGCGTGGGACCGGCTCTCGCCCCGAGCCCACCTGCTGGCCGGGGTGCCGGTGATGATCGCCGGTGTGGCCTCGGCGTTCTTCGTCGTCTCGGCCAACGCGTGGATGAACCAGCCGCGCGGCTTCCGCCTGGAGGGCGGCCGGGTCACGGACGTGTCGCCCTGGGCGGCCATGTTCAACCCCGCCACCCCGCCGCAGACGATCCACATGATCGTCGCCGCGTTCATGGTGTCGGGCTTCGCCACCGCGTCCGTTTATGCCGTGGCCCTGCTGCGCGGGCGGTGGGACCGCTACCACCGCCTCGGCTTCCTGGTGCCCTTCACCCTCGCGGGAGCGCTGACGCCCGTCCAGATCGTGGTGGGCGACTACGCGGCGCGGTTCCTCGCCGATTATCAGCCCACCAAGCTCGCCGCCATGGAAGGGCTGACCAGGACCGGGCCCAACGCGCCGCTGAGCCTCGGCGGGATCTTCGTGGACGACCGCATGCGCTACGCGCTGGAGATCCCCAGCGGACTGTCGCTGCTGGTCGGCTACAGCCCGGACCCCGTCGTCCAGGGGCTCGACCGCACGCCGCCCGCCGACCGGCCGCCGGTCACGCCGGTCCACCTGTGCTTCGACGCCATGGTCGGCATCGGCGTCCTGCTCCTGCTGCTGTCGGCCTGGCTCGCCTTCAGCTGGTGGCGGCGGCGCGAGATCCCGCGCTCCCGGCTGTTCCTGTGGCCGGCGGCCGCTTCCGGCGTGCTCGCCGTCGTCGCCGTCGAGGCGGGCTGGGTGGTGACCGAGCTCGGCCGTCAGCCCTGGGTCGTGTACGGCAGGCTGCGCACCGCCGACGCGGTCAACCCCGCGCCCAACCTGTGGGCGGGGCTCCTGCTGCTGGTCGTCGTCTACACGGTTCTCACGGTCTCGACCGTGTATGTGCTGCGGCTCATGCTCCGCGCCCGGCCGGTGGCCGCGCCGCAGGAACGGGAGACGCTCTGATGGAGCCGGCACAGGTCCTGCTCGGCGTCATGTGGCTCGGCCTGATCCTGTACGCGCTGCTCGGCGGCGCCGACTTCGGCGGCGGCCTGTGGGACCTGCTGGCCGGGGGCAGCCGGGCCGGCATGCCCCAGCGGCGGCTCATCGAGCACTCGCTCGGCCCGGTCTGGGAGGCCAACCACGTCTGGCTGATCTTCGTGCTCGTGATGCTGTGGACCGGTTTCCCGGCGGTCTTCGCCGCGGTGATGTCCACGCTCTACATCCCCCTCACGCTGGCCGCCTTCGGGATCATCGGCAGGGGAGCCGCGTTCGCGTTCCGCAAGAGCAGCACCGAGCTGTGGCAGCAGCGCCTGTTCGGCGCGGCCTTCGCACTGTCGTCGGTGCTCACGCCGTTCTTCCTCGGCACGGTGGCCGGGGCCGTCGCGTCCGGCCGGGTGCCGCCCGGCCTGGCCAGGGGCGACCTGGTGGGCGCGTGGGTCAACCCGACCTCGATGCTGGGGGGCGTCCTCGCGGTGGCCGTCTGCGCCTATCTCGCCGCGGTCTACCTGTGCGACGACGCCGTGCGGTCCCGCCTGCCCGGCATGGCCGAGGTCTTCCGGCGCAGGGCGCTGGCCGCGGCCGCCGTCACCGGCGTGGTCGCCCTCGGCGGCATCGGGGTGCTGCGCGCCGACGCCCCCCGGCTCTCCACCGGCCTCACCCACGGCGCGCTGCCGTTCGTGCTGGCCAGCGCCGTGCTCGGCGTCGCCTCCATCGCGCTGCTGTGGCTGCGGCGCTACCTGCTCGTACGCGGCGCCGCGGCACTGGCCGTGACCGCCGTGCTGTGCGGATGGGCGGTGGCGCAGTATCCGCTCATGCTGCCGCCGGCCGTGTCCTTCCGGCAGGCGGCGGCCGAACCGGCGGTGATCTCGGCGGTTCTCGTCGTCGCAGGAGCGGGCGCGCTGCTGGTGCTGCCGTCGATCGCGTGGCTGCTCGCCGTCCAGCACCGCCTGCCGTTCGAGCACGGCGGCCCCGGGTGAGCGGCCCGGCCCGTACGCCGTCCGGGCGGGGTGGTCCCGGCTGAGCCGTCGGGCCCGCCTGGCGGGACGGAGCCGTCCGACCTGCGGGGATAGGCTGGAAGGCAGGGGTCGGAGCATGCGTGATCTGCTGAGGGAGTCGCGCCGCCCCCACCGCGTGCGCGAGCACCCGTACGCCCCCTGGTTCGCCGTGGGAGCCGTGTGCATCGGCGCGTTCATGGGACAACTGGACGCGAGCATCGTCACCCTGGCCTTCCCGGCGATGCAGCGGGAGTTCGGCGCCTCGCTGGCGGCCGTGCAATGGGTGTCCCTGGGCTACCTGCTGGTGCTGGTCGCGTTGCTGGCCGGGGCGGGACGCCTCGCCGACGTCGCGGGCCGCAAGCTGGTCTATCTCTACGGCTTCGTCGTGTTCACCGCCGCCTCGGCCGCCTGCGGGCTGGCGCCGTCCCTGGCGGTGCTGGTGGCCTGCCGGCTGGTACAGGCGGCGGGCGCGGCGATGCTCCAGGCCAACAGCGTGGCCCTGGTCGTGTCGAGCGTCCCCCGGGAACGGATGCGGACCGGGCTGGGCATGCAGGCGGCGGCCCAGGCGCTCGGCCTGGCCCTCGGGCCGGTCGCCGGCGGTGTGCTGGTCGCCACGGCGGGATGGCGGTGGGTGTTCTGGATCAACGTGCCGGTCGGCTGCGTGGCCGTGATCGCCGGGCGCTACCTGCTGCCGCGCACGCGGCATCGGGGGAGGGGCGGCCGCTTCGACTGGCCGGGGCTGGTCCTGCTGGGGGCCTCCACCAGCGCCCTGCTGCTCGCCGCCTCCGTGGTCTCGGGCCTGGACCTGCCGTCGTGGTCGGTGCCCGTCCTGCTCGCCGTCGCCGCCGGGGCCGCGATCGGCTTCTGGCGATGGGAGGCGCGGGTGCCGTCCGCGCTGATCGACACCGCCCTGCTCCGCAGCCGGGTCGTCACGGCCGGGCTCGCGGGAGCGCTGGGCGGCTACCTGGTGCTGTTCGGTCCGCTGGTGTCGATCCCGCAGGTCCTCGTGGCGGGCAGCGGCGAACTGGTCGCAGGCCTGGTCCTGACCGCGCTGCCCGGTGGTTTCGCGGTGAGCGCCCTCGTGGGCGACCATCTGCTGCCCCGCGCCTGGGGCGACCGGCGCAGGTGCGTCGCCGGTGCCGTGGCGGCGGCCGCCGGCTGTGTGCTGGCGGCGGCGGATCCCGCCGCCGAGGGCTGGGCCGGGGCCTGCCTGGCGCTGACCGGCGCCGGGCTCGGCCTGTTCGTGCCCGCCAACAACGCCGTCGTCATGGCCGCCGTCCCCGAACGGACGGCCGCCACGGCCGGTGGCATGGTCGGCATGGCGCGCGGCATCGGCACGGCGCTCGGCATCGCCGTGGTGACCCTGGCCCTGCATCTCGGTGGGCATCCCCACGAGGCGGGCGCCCGCGCCGCCTCGGCCGTCCTGGCGGCCGTGGCGCTGCTGGCGGCCCTCACCGCCGCGGGCCGGGTGCGCGACCCGGTGTCGTGAGCGGGTGTCGTGAGCGGGTGCCGTGAGCGGGGTGGTGCGGCCCGGGGCGTGACGGGGCGATGCGGTCGGGTGGCGCGGCCGGGTGGTGCGGTCGGGTGGTGCGGCCTGAGGCCCGCCCCTACCCTGGTCGGTCATGACGACCGTGCGAGGGGGCGAGCCGCGTGAGCGATGAGGATGTGGCGTCCCGGCTCAGGGAGATCTGCCTGGCCCTGCCGGAGGCCGTGGAGAAGCCGTTCGGGGGTCACACCGCTCCCACCTATCGGGTCGGCGACAAGATGTTCGCGATGACCAGTGAGGACGGGCGGTCGCTGACGTTCAAGGGCGGGCCGGGGGTGCAGGACGCCCTCGTGGGCTCGGACCCGGAGCGCTTCTTCGTCCCGCCGTACGTCGGGCGCAACGGCTGGGTGGGCGCGCGCCTCGACGTCGAGCAGGACTGGGACGAGATCGCCGGGCTGATCGAGGACAGCTATCGGCTGATCGCGCCGAAACGCCTGGTCCGGCTTCTCGACGAACGGCCGATCGTCTAATCCGGGGGCCTGATGTGGCTGCTCGGCCCGGCCGCCTGGTCCGGCGGCTCAGTCCGGCCGCCTGGTCCGGTGTATCAGCCCGGCGGCTCAGTCCGGCCGCTTGGCCGGGCCGGGTGCCTCACAGCGGCGGGTAGGCGTTGGCGAGGAGCTCCTGGAACTGCTGCCCGAACCACTGCCCCGCCGCCGGGGCGTACGGCAGCGCCCCGCTGGGCACGGTCCCCTGAACGTAGGTCGGATCGCACATCGGGTCGGGCTGGAGGCCGTCGGGGCCCGGGACGTTCATGCTCGTTCCGTCGGAGACGCCCGGCGGCTTGATCCACGCGTACGCGTCGATGCCGGAGGCGGGGGTGGCCGTGGGCCGCGCGCCGAGCCCGGCCCCGGCCTGGTTGCACCAGTTGCCGACGCTGTGGCGGCGATCCGTCCGCGACTCGTCGACGAACCGGTTCACGTCAGTGGAGGTGCTGGTGCGGACCGGGCGATAGGGGCCGCCCCAGCCGCTGCGCGAGGTGTCGATCACCATGCCGATGCCGGGCCCGAAGCCGGCCGCGATGAGCCGCTGACGGAACGCCTGGGCGAACGACAGCTCGTCCACGTAGTCGTTCCCGGCCACCCACCGCGAGTTCTTCACCGGCAGGCCCATGTGGGTGTTGAAGTAGGGCTCGACCAGGGCGCCGTAGCCCGCGACGTTCACCGTGAAGCCGTGCACGGGCGAAGGCTGCCCACCGGTCGCGCCCGCGATGCTCGCGAGCAGATCGGCGGCCCGGCCGAAGTTGTCCGGATGACCGACGACGCCGTGATGGGAGGCGTCGAGGTAGACGTACACGTTGGGGATGGCGTGCAGCCGGGTGATCGCGTACCGCAGCGCCGTGGGATAGGCCCCGCTCGCCTGTACGGCGGCGCAGCGGGAGGTGGCGGCGGGCAGGAGCAGCCCGGGCAGGAAGTCGGGCTCGACGATCGCCACGATGCGCAACCGCTGGTAGGCCGGGTCGGCCAGGATCTCGGCGATCGGATCGACATACTCGGTCCGATAGCGGTTCAGGCCGTCGGCGGTCACGCTGAAGTCCCCGTTGGAGACCGCGTGGGTGCAGTTGCGATCGGGCAGGTCGTTCAGCACGATCTGGATCGTGAGCGGGGCCGAGCCGTAGGAGTCCTGCACGACGGCCTCGTCCAGATGCGCGCGCAGCCCGGGGAAGGAGGAGGTGCCCTCGATGTGGGCGACGCTGTCGAGCCAGATGCCGGTCGGCTCGATGGCCACCGCCGCGCCGCCGGGCTCGGACACGGCCGACGCGTACCACCAGGGATCGACGTAGCGCTCCGAGGCGATGTACGGGTTGTCGACACGGGTGTCCGCGGCGGCGGGGGTGCCCATGAGGACCGTCGCCACGGGGAGGAGGATCGTCGCCGCGATCGCCGCCATGAGACGCGCTCCCAGCCGCACCGCCATGCCGTGCCTCCTCATCGCGCGAGACCGTCGTCACCATGCACGATTCATCGGCTGGTCGGGCGCGTACAGGGCTCGATCGCACCCGCCGCCGTACGCGCGTGGGGTCCGGGGGAGATCACCCGCCCTCAGCTCGGCGAACGCCGCGTCGCGCGAGGTCGCCCGGTGCCGCCGCGCGCCGGATGGCCTGAAAGCTTCAGCCGGCCCGGACGGCAGCAGAGCGGACGGCAGCAGAGCGGACGGCAGCAGAGCGGAGGGCGGCGGCGCAGGAGGGCAGCCGACCCGGACGGCAGCAGAGCGGAGGCGGAGGGCGGAGGGCGCGGCGGCCTGGACCCCAGCGGCGCGGAGGATGGCGATGCGGAGGCTTCTGGCGGGACGTCCCGGAAGCCCGCCTTCAGCGCGCCGGGGTGGTCGGCTCCGTGACGCGGGCGCCGGTCACGACGAGGCCCAGGCAGACCAGGGCCGCTGCCGCCACCGCCGCCAGCATGACGGGGTAGGAGAGCCACGACGACAAACCGGCCAGCACGGTCGGGAGGAGGAAGCCCGCGTAGGCGAGCATGTAGTAGACGCCGGTCAGTCCGGCCAGATCGTCAGGGCCGGCCATGCGCTGGATCTCCAGCAGCCCGGAGACCACCGCGATGCCATAACCGGCGCCCAGGGCGGCCGCGGTGACGGCCGCGAGCCACGGCGAGAGCAGCACCGCGTTCGCCGCGCACAGCGCCGCGCCGAGGAGCATCACCGCCATGGCCGCAATCGGAGCCCGTCCGGTCCGGCTTCCCGCAGCGCGGTCGCCCGCCGCGCCGTTTCTCTTCCCGCTGTGCAGCCACCTGGCCACGGGCTGCACCGCCACGCCCGTGCCCAGGGTCAGCACGGTCAGCCCGGTCGCGTACGCCAGCCCCCAGTCGCCGACGCGGAAGCCGACAAGCTGGGGCGTGACCGCGTACGCCAGCCCGGCCGCGCCGAACCCCCACGGCGCCATCGGCAGCACCACGAGCCGGAACCGCCTGCGGGCCGGCGCGGGGACGCGCAGATCGTCCGCCAGCGCCCCGAGGAGCTCGCGCACCGAGCCTCCCGCCCGAGCGGGCCGCGTCTCGGGCACCCGCAGGAGCAGCACGGGTATCGCCGCGGTGAGGAGGATGTGGACGGCGTACGGGCTCACCATGGGCCATGGCCCCCACTGGGCGAGCACGCCCGCGATCCCGGCGCCGAGGCCGAATCCCGCCGTCTGGCACAGCGCTGCCCGGCGTGCGGCGAGCCCGCCGTCCGTCCCGCTCGACAGCTCCTTCACCCAGCTGCTGCCCACCGACATGGCGATGCCGACGGCGAAGCCGGTGATCAGCCGTCCCGCGTAGATGGGCCAGGCGCTGTGGCCGCCGAAGCAGAGCACCAGGCTCGCGACGGCCGAGGCGACGGTGCCGGCCACCAGCACGGGACGCCGCCCGCGCCGGTCGGACACGGGTCCGGCGAGCAGCAGCCCCGGCACGAGCCCGACGACGTACGCGCCGAGGAAGGCGTCGACGCTGAGCGCGGAGTAGCCGCCCAGCCGGCGATACATCAGCAGCAACGGGGTGAACTGGTTGCCGCCCCAGCCGGCGGCGAACATCGCCGCGGCGACGGCCCGCCAGGCGCCGGGGCTGAGCGTGACGGGACTGAGCGTGACGGGACTGAGCGTGACGGGACTGAGCGCGCCGGGGCTGTGTGCGGCAGGGCTGAGGGTGACGGCAGGTTTGGGGGCGGCCTGCCGGGGTTCCGGCATCCGCTGGGTTTCCGGCATGGGGACGTCGAACCTTCGAGACAAGTGGAGGCGGATCAGCGGTCGGCGGGGTAGGGCGAGCCGTGCGTCGCGGTGAGGTGATCGAGCAGGGCCGAGGCGAAGGCCGCGCTGTCCCCGGCGAGGAGGTGGCCGAGGAGGGCCTCGTGCTCGCCGGCCAGCACGGACAGCCGCTCCGGCCGCGGGCGCAGGGCGGTGATGCTCATCCGCCGCTGCCGGTCGCCGAGCGTGGCGTAAAACCGGCCGGCCAGCCGGTTGCCCGACGCTTCGACGATGCACCGATGGAACGCCTCGTCCGCCTCGGCGAACCGGCCGACGTCCGCGGCCTCGGCGAGGGCGCGCTGCTGGCGCAGCAGGTCGCGCATCCTCTCATGATGATCGTCGCGCAGTCCGGTCCTGGCGATGCGCTCGGCCGCGGACCGTTCGAGGGCCAGCCGCAGCTCCAGGACGTCCGCGGCCTCTCCCGGCGGCACCGGCACCACCACCGCGCCGCGCTTGGGGTGCAGCGCCAGCAGTTCCTCCGACTCCAGCCGCAGGAACGCCTCCCGGACGGGCGTCCTGCTCACGCGTACGCGTTCGGCGATCTCACCCTCGCTGATGAGGCTTCCTCCCGGCAGCTCGCCGGAGAGGATCAGCTCCTTGGTCACGGCGTACGCGGTGTGGGCGGCGGACGGGCGCTTCGCGGGATCGGCCATGCGAAGGAGCGTAGCAGGCATAGATACAAGTTGTATCTATGGGCGCATCCCGTGATCGGACATCACGGTCAGGAAGCTCATATGGGACTTCTGGGGCGATTGAGGCTTCACTGGCTCAGGAGAACGTGATACGGATCACATTGAAACACCGGAATTTACTGCCGGTTGAGGAGGTTTTCTCGCGCTATGAGATCAATCCCGGTGTCCGTGCTGCTCGTCAAGCGGCTGCACGTCGACCTGTGCCGGTTGAGCAGTCGTCTCTGTCACTGAACGCAGTCACCACTCCTTCCCCCCTCTCCACTCGCATGCCGCCTCGGCGTGAGCATGCCTTCCTGCCGGAGTCTCGTTCGTGAAGAAACTCTCTTTTTCCCTGCAGTTGCTGCTCGGCCTGGTGATCGGCGCGGCCCTCGGGTTCGTCGCCCGCGCCGGTGACGTCGCCTGGCTCACCGCAACCCTCACCGAAGTCGGCAAGATCTTCGTCCAGCTCCTCAAGCTCGCGGTCGCGCCGCTGGTGTTCACCGCGGTCGTCGTCAGCGTGGCCAACCTGCGCAACGTCAGCGGCGCCGCCAGGCTCGCGGGCAAGACGCTGCTGTGGTTCCTGATCACCTCGCTGATCGCGGTGGTCTTCGGCATCGGCCTCGGTCTGATCCTCAACCCCGGCCTGGGCGTCACCATCTCCACTTCCGGGGCGAAGGCCGTCGACCTGGACGGCGCAGGCACCTGGCTGGACTTCCTGACCGGCATCATCCCGACGAACATCGTCACCGCGTTCACCGAGCTCAACGTCCTCCAGATCGTCTTCCTGGGTGTCGTCCTCGGCGCCGCCGCCCTGGCGGTCGGCGAGAAGGCGGAGCCGTTCCTCGGCTTCAGCCGGTCGGTCCTCGACCTGGTCCAGAAGGCTCTGTGGTGGGTCATCAGGCTGGCCCCGATCGGCACCGCCGGTCTGATCGGCAAGTCGGTGGCCAGCTACGGCTGGGACCTGCTCGCCCCGCTCGCGAAGCTCAGCGCGGGCGTCTACATCGGCTGCCTGCTGGTGCTCCTGGTGAGCTACCCGCTGCTGCTCGCCTTCGTGGGCAAGGTCAGCCCGCTCACCTTCTATCGCAACGCCTGGCCCGCGATCGAGCTGGCCTTCGTCTCCCGTTCCTCGGTCGGGACCATGCCGCTCACCCAGCGGGTCACCACCGAGCGCCTGGGCGTGGACCGCGACTACGCCTCCTTCGCGGTGCCGTTCGGGGCCACTACCAAGATGGACGGCTGCGCCGCCATCTATCCCGCGCTCGCGGCGATCTTCGTGGCCCAGGTCTTCGGCGTCCACCTGCACGTGGGCCACTACCTGCTGATCGCGTTCGTCTCCGTGGTCGGCTCGGCCGCGACCGCCGGTCTGACCGGCGCGATCGTGATGCTCACCCTGACCCTGAGCACGCTGGGCCTGCCCCTGGAGGGCGTCGGGCTGCTCCTGGCGATCGACCCGATCCTCGACATGATCCGCACCGCGACCAACGTCACGGGACAGATGGTGGTGCCCGTCCTGGTCGCACGTTCCGAGGGCCGTCTCGACGAGGAGGTGTTCAGCGCCCCGCCGCAGCCTCTGGACGAGGCCCCCGCCGCGGTTCGTCCCGCGTCGGGTCCCGAGCCTGCGCTCGCCTGATCCTCCCTCCCTCCCGTCCGGCCCCGCCCACGACGTCGCGTCGTGGGCGGGGCCGTTCCCGGCGGGCGGCCGTGCACGGTGATACATGCCTGAGCGGTCGCTGATACACGGTCCAGGCGGTGCCGACACATGCCCCACCCACGATGGGCGGAGTGCGCGCACCCAGCGCGTCTTCTTCCCGAAGGTGGTCATCGATGTCCTCTGCCCGCATGTCCGGCCCGCGACCGCGGCCCAGCACCACAGGCAGCACCCAGTCGCCCGCGCCCCAGCCGCCCCGGCGCCGTACGCGGGGATCGCTCGCCGCGCTGGCGACGACGGGCGCGCTGACGCTGGCGGTCTCCGCGTGCGGCGCGGCGGCCCAGGCCGGGGACGCCGCCACGGCCGTCAAGGGTGACGTCCGCGCCGGCGCGTCCTCGCCGGACGTACGGACGCCCCGGCCCGGCGCTCACAGCGCCGGTGACCCGCTCTTCACCTACCTCGGCAACGGCGGGTACGACGTCGCCTCCTACGACATCCGGTACGACTACCGTCCCGGCACGACGAAGATGAACTCCTCCGTGCGCATCACGGCCACGGCGAAGCAGGCTCTGTCCAGCTTCAGCCTGGACTCGAAGGTGGACCGCATCACCTCGGTCTCCGTGCAGGGCGAGCCGGCCGCGTTCACGGCGTCCGGCGAGAAGCTCGTGATCACGCCGCGGCGTCCCCTGCGCGAAGGCGAGTCGTTCCGCGTCGACGTCTCCTATCGTGTCGACCGCGCGGACGACACGCCGTCGCCCTCCTACCCGGCTGGAGCGCATCACCTGATGGCCTGGGTCGAGAAGGACGACGGCTTCGCTCTCATGGGCCAGCCGGACCGCGCCCACATGTTCTTCCCCGGCAACGACCACCCCAGCGACAGGGCCCGCTTCACCTTCCGCGTCACCACGCCGAAGAACCTCCAGGCGGTGGCGAGCGGGACGCTGCGGTCGCGCAGGACGACCGGGGGCCGCACCACGTACACCTACACCACCCGCGACGCCATCCCGACCGACGTCGCCCAGGTGGCAGTCGGCCGCTTCACGAAGGTGACGGCGCGCGGGCCGCACGGCCTGCCGATCCGCAGCTACGTCGCGACCGGCCGCTACAAGGCGGTGAAGCCCCGGGTGGACGACATCCCCGAGCAGGTCGCCTGGGTGGAGAAGGAGCTGGGCCGTAAATATCCCTTCGAGACCTACGGGGTGCTGGGCGTGCAGGGCGGCTACGACGGCGTCGCCCTGGAGTCGGCGACGCTCTCCACGTTCAGCGCCGACGGGCTGGCGCTCCCGGCCGCGGAGATCGCGCCCACCATGATCCACGAGTTGGTCCACCAGTATTTCGGCGACGCCGTCTCCGTACGCACCTGGAACGACATGTGGATCAGCGAGGGCCACGCCGAGTACTACCAGCTGCTCTATTCCGTGGCGAAGGGGTATCGGAAGCTCGACGACGTCCTGAAGCAGCGCTACGAGTTCGAGTTCGACAAGCGGGTCGAATCCGGGCCTCCCGCGCGGCTCAAGACGGCGCAGGACGTGCTGACCGGCGGGAACAACGGCGGACTGCTGATGCTCGCGGGCCTGCGCCGGCAGGTCGGCGACTCCGTCTTCAAGAAGATCGAGCAGACGTTCTACGACCGATACCTGGGCAGGTCCGCGACCACGAAGGACTACATCGACGTGGCCAACCGCGTCAGCGGGCGCGACCTCACCTCCTACATCGAAGGCTGGCTCTACGGGGCCAAGGTCCCCCCGATGCCGGGCCACCCGGACTGGAAGCCGCCGGCGGCCCCGGCCTCCTGACGCTTCCCGCCGTACGCCACTGAGAGGGGAGCACCGGATGCGTCCTTATAAGCTCGCAAGCGCGCAATCAGCCGCCATCGGGGAGATATTTCGGGTTTGGACATCAAGGGCGGGCCGCAGGCCCCTGTCACCGTGCTGCTCGTCGAGGACGACGAGGTGATCCGCAAGACGGTCGGGATGGCTCTGGAACGCTACGGCTACGCGGTGTCCACGGCCGGCGACGGCCTCACCGGCCTGGAGCTCGCCCGGGAGGGGCGGCACGACCTGCTGTTGCTGGACGTGATGCTGCCGGGCCTGGACGGCATCGGCCTGTGCCGCGCGGTCAGGGAGACCAGCCTGGTCCCGATCCTGATGATGTCCGCGCGCGGTGACTCGCTCGACGTGGTGTCGGGCCTGGAGGCGGGGGCGGACGACTATGTCGTCAAGCCGGTCGACACCGGCGTGCTGGTGGCCCGGATCCGCTCGTTGCTGCGCCGGGCCACGTTCGCCCCCGATCGTGCCCTCGATCACGGGCCCGGTCGAGCGTTCGATCATGGGCCTGGTCGCGCTCCCGATCGTGCTGGTGATCGAGGGGCCGGTCACGGTCTCGGTCGCGGCTTTGGCGGCGAGCCCGAGCGCGGGCCCTCCGCCGAGCCTTCTGCCGAGCCTTCTGCCGGGCCCTCCGTTGAGCCTTCTGCCGAGCCTTCTGCCGGGCATGGGCCGGATGATCCCCCGCGGTCCGCGTCCGGCGGGGCAGGCGGCCTCGTCTTCGGCGACCTGACCATCGATACCGACGGCCTCGAAGTGCGCCTGGCCGGCGAGCCGGTCGCGCTCGCCCCCACCGAGCTGCGGCTGCTGCTGGAGTTCGCGGCGCATCCGGGGATCGTGCTGGACCGCCAGACGCTGCTGCGCAACGTCTGGGACTACGGCTGGGACGGCGACAGCCGCGTCGTGGACCTGTGCGTGCAGCGGCTGCGCAAGAAGATCGGCGCCGACAGGATCGAGACCGTTCGCGGTTTCGGCTACAAGCTGCGGCGCTGATGTGAGCACCGATCCCATCAAACCCACCAAGATCTCCCGACCGACCGGGTCCGCCGGGCGCACCGAGGCCGCCGCCGAATCCGCCGAGTCCGCGGAGCCCTCCGCGCCCGCCGCCCCTGTCACGCACGCCGAGGCCACTCGCTCCGCGGAGCCCGCCGCGCCGGCCGAGCCCACCGAGTCCGTCGCGCCCGCCGAGCCCACTCGCTCCGCGGAGCCCGCCGACATCCCTGCGCCCGCCAGGTCCACCCGGTTCGGAGGGCCGGCCGATTCCGCCGTGCTCGCGGGAGCACGCCGTACGGCGCGGAAGGGGCGGCGGATGTCGCCGGACACCCAGCACACCCCGTCGGAGCCCAGACGCACGCCGCGCATCCGGGCGTCACTGCACCTCCTGTCGCTCCTGGACCCCCGGTCGCTCCGCTGGAAGATCGCCGCGCTGGCGGCCGTGGCCTCCTGCGCGGTCGCCGTGGCGGTCGGGGTTCTGGTGCACACCACGACGTACGAATGGTCGCTGAACACGGGCAGGTCCGAGGCGTTCCAGGCTGTCATCCGCACGGCGAGCGGCACCCCTGGCGAGGACCCGCCGGACAGCGCGATCGAGGACCCGGCCGAGCTTCCGCCGGAACTGCTGCGGCAGGTGACACCCCGGAAACCCGCCACCTGGCATGACGACTCGGAAGTCGCCACCTGGTATGACGACACGAAACCCGACGAGCCATGGATGTGGGCGGCCGTCCGCAAAGGCGGCCGCGTGCTGGCCGTCAAGGTGGACATGGGCGCCGAGCGGCGCAGCCTCCAGGCCCTCGACCGGCACATCGTCATGGCCACGCTGGCAGTGCTCGCGATCGTGGTGCCCCTCACGGCGCTGATCGCCGAGCTGCCGAACCGGCGTCTGCGGCGCGTGGCGGGAACGGCCCGGCGCATCGCGGGCGGAGACCTCGACGCCAGGATCGGGGCGGAGGGCCGGACCCGCGACGAGATCGGCGAGATCTCGGCGGCGGTCGACTCGATGGCGAGCGCGCTGCAGGAGCGGTTGCTCGCCGAGCAGCGCTTCACCGCGGATGTGGCCCACGAGCTGCGCACCCCGCTGATGGGTCTGATCACCTCGGCGGAGCTGCTCCCGGAGGGGGAGATCACCGAGCTGGTACGCGACCGGGTCGGGGTGCTGCGCGGGCTCGTCGAGGACCTGCTGGAGATCTCGCGCCTGGACGCGGGCGCGGAGCGGGCCGACCACGTGCCGGTGCCGCTGGGCGGGGTCGTCGAGGAGTCCGTACGCCGGACCGGGCTCCCGGCCCAGGTGGAGGTGATCGGCGATCCCGTGGCCGACACCGACCCGCGCCGTCTCGACAGGATCATCGCCAACCTGGTCGTCAACGCGCACCGCCACGGGCGGGCTCCGGTCGAGGTCACCGTGCGCGGCACGACGATCGTCGTACGCGACCACGGGCCGGGGTTCCCCGGCACGCTGCTGGCGGAAGGGCCGCGGCGCTTCCGTACGGGCGCGG
Organism: Microbispora sp. CSR-4; assembly: GCF_008033685.1. Classification (NCBI taxonomy): domain Bacteria; kingdom Bacillati; phylum Actinomycetota; class Actinomycetes; order Streptosporangiales; family Streptosporangiaceae; genus Microbispora; species Microbispora sp. CSR-4. The sequence continues at coordinate 102,869 of NZ_VJVX01000016.1, read as the reverse complement.
CGGAACGCGGCAGGGGCCACGGCCTCGGTCTGACCATCGCCCTCGGCCAGGCCCAGGTGATCGGCGCGGCCCTCGACTTCGCCAACGCCCCGGACGGCGGCGCGGTCGCCACCATTCGCCTCGACGCCGGCACCCACGACTGACACGCGGGCCGCTGAGGCGTTCCGGGGACGCACAGCCCATCGGAGCCGGAAGGTCACCAACCACCTCGACGCATGCATCCGTAGCTGGGACGTGCGCGGCTGGCGCATGTGCGGTTGAGGTCTTCGGGGGCGTGCAGCTCGTGGGCAGGAAGGCCGCTGTCCGTCTCGACGTCGGCATGCGCGGCTGAGACGCGGGCGGCTGGCGCATGTGCGGCTGAGGTATTCGGTGGCGCGCATCCGGCGGGAGCCGGAAGGCCACCAGCAGGTGCCGGTGCGGGGACGAGGAGCAGCCGATACACGGCGGATACACAGCCGCGGGAGATTCGAGCGGTCGCTGACTTCTCGCTGCGGCGGCGTGGAAATTCGCCCGGCACAAGGTGGGTGACGTGCGCAAACGCGTACCGACCGCCCGGAGGTGCCCTTCATGCTCCCAACCCGCCCGCCCGCCGTGTCCACGATTCCCACCGCTCCCGCCGTGGTTCCCGCCGCTCCTGCCGTACCCGCCGCTCGGGCCGTTCGCGGCGGGGAGCGGCCGGGCGACCACCCGGTCCTGCCGGTCCGCCGCCGTCGCTCCCTCCGCCTCGCGGCCATGATGTGGGCCGTCGTCCTCATCGCGTCTGCCGTCGGTGGTTGCTTCGGATCTCCCATGGGCGAAGCGAACACGACGGACGGGGGCCTCGCGGCCGGGATCGACCTGCCGTGGCCCGAGGACGGCCAGACGAGCGTCATGGTCGAGGGCCTCGGTGATCTCGGCGGCAAGGGGGAGCGGGAGCCGGTGCCGATCGCGAGCGTCACCAAGGTGATGACGGCGTACGTGATCCTCAAGGAGCATCCGCTGAAGGGCGCCGCCACCGGGCCGGTCATCGAGGTCGACAGGCAGGCCGCGGACGAGTCGTCGTCCCGGGAGGAGTCGAGCGCGCCGGTCAGGGAAGGCCAGAGGTTCAGCGAACGTCAGATGCTCGAACTGATGCTGATCCCTTCGGGCAACAACATCGCCCGCCTGCTCGCCCGATGGGACGCCGGGAGTCAGGAGGCGTTCGTGGTGAAGATGAACCGGGCCGCCGCCCGGCTCGGCATGACCCACACCACCTACACCGGCGCCAGCGGCATCGAGCCGACGACCGTGAGCACCGCCGCGGACCAGCTCAGGCTGGCCCGGCAGGTGATGAAGAACCCGGTGCTCCGCTCGATCGTCGCCAAGCGCGAGGTCACGATCCCCGGGGTGCCCGGCATGATCGTCAACACCAACACGCTGCTGGGCAGGTCGGGCGTGATCGGCCTCAAGACCGGTTCCACCACGCCGGCCGGGGGTGCGCTGATGTGGGCGGCCGAGGCCGAGGCCGCCGGCCGTACGTGGCTGGTCCTCGGCGTCGTCCTGCACCAGAGCGCCGGCTCGCCTCCCGCGACCGGCCTGCAGGCCGCACTCGACCGCAGCCGGACACTGATCGACGGGGTCCGCGCGTCGCTCGATTCGCTGATCGCGGCGCGGGCCGCGAACGAGCAGGACAGATGACATCGGACGCGCGGCGGAGGCGGGCGTTTTTGTCGGAGCCGCTTGGCACGATGACCGCATGACTGAAGCGCCCCCGATCGACGCGATCCCCGACGAGGTCGCCTACGCCGAGGCGGTACGGCTGGCGGCCGACGCGGCAGCGGCCTACTACGGCGACGGAACCTCCTCGTTGGACGACGACGCCTACGACAGGCTCGTCCGCGGCATCGCCGCCTACGAGAGGGCCCACCCCGATCAGGTGCTGGAGGAGTCGCCGACGGGCAAGGTCGCCGGAGTCGTGGGCGATGTCCCGCACATCGTGCCCATGCTCAGCCTCGACAACGTGTTCGGGCCGGAGGAGCTCGCGAGCTGGGCGGCCTCGCTGGAGCGCCGGCTGGGCCGTCCGGTGACCGCGTGGTCGGTGGAGCCGAAGCTGGACGGGCTGGCGATCGCCGCCCGTTATCGTGACGGCCGCCTCGTCCAGCTGGTCACCCGCGGCGACGGGAGCGCGGGCGAGGACGTCTCCCACGCGATCGGCACGATCGTCGGCCTGCCCGGGCGGCTGGCCGACCCGGTCACGGTGGAGCTGCGCGGCGAGGTGATGATGACCGCGCGGCAGTTCGAGGAGGCGTGCGCGAAACGGCAGGCGCACGACGGGACGACGTTCGCGAACCCGCGCAGCGCCGCCGCGGGCACGCTGCGGGCGCAGGACCGGCCGTACGTATGCGAGCTGACGTTCTTCGGGTATGGGGCGCTGCCGCTGCCCGACGACACCTCCGGCCTCGCGACGCGGCTGCGGGAGTCGCCGCACAGCCAGGTGATGGACTGGGTCGCCGGTCAGGGGGTGCAGACCACGGCCGAGACCGCGGTCGCCGGGATCGTCGCGACGAGTGTGGAGCAGGTGCAGCGGCGGGTCGAGGAGATCGCGGCCGCGCGGCCGGAGCTGCCGTTCGGGATCGACGGCATCGTGATCAAGGCGGATGACGCGGCCGACCAGGCGCAGGCCGGGTCCGGCTCGCGGGCGCCGCGGTGGGCGATCGCCTACAAGCTGCCCGCCGTGCAGAAGATCACGAAGCTGCTCGGCGTGGAGTGGAACACCGGGCGCACCGGTGTGATCGCCCCGCGCGCGGTTCTGGAGCCGGTGGAGCTGGACGGCTCCGTCGTGACGTACGCGACGCTGCACAACCCCGCGGACATCGGGCGGCGTGGGCTGATGCTGGGGGACAGCGTGGTCGTCTACAAGGCGGGCGACGTGATCCCGAGAGTGGAGTCCCCGGTGGTGCACCTGCGCACCGGCGACGAGCAGCCCATCGTGTTCCCCGAGGTGTGCCCGGCCTGCGAAGGCGAGATCGACACCTCCCAGGAGCGGTGGAGATGCGTGCGAGGCCGCGACTGCCGTGCGATCGCCTCGATCCGATACGCGGTCGGCCGCGACCAGCTCGACGTGGAGGGGCTGGCCGACAACCGCATCCAGCAGATGCTGGACGCCGCCTTGATCGCCGACTTCGGCGACCTGTTCTTCCTCACCCGCGAGCAGCTGCTTGACCTGGAGCGGATGGGGGAGGTGTCCACCGACAACCTCCTGGCCGCCATCGACAGGGCCAGGACGAGGCCGCTGAGCCGGGTGTTCTGCGCGCTCGGGGTCAGGGGGACGGGGCGCTCGATGAGCCGCCGCATCGCCCGGCACTTCGGCACGATGGAGGCCATCCGCGCGGCCGACGCCGAGGCGCTCCAGCAGGTGGACGGCATCGGCCCGGAGAAGGCGCCCGTGATCGTCGCCGAGCTGGCCGAGCTGGGCGACCTCATCGACAAGCTCGTCCGTGCCGGGGTGAACATGGTCGAGCCCGGTGTGGCGGCGGTGGCCGGTGACGTGGGCGGCACGACCATCCCGGCTCCGGATGATCAGGAGCAGGGTGCGCTGCCGCTGACCGGGATGACGGTCGTGGTCACCGGCGCGATGAGCGGGCGCCTGGCGGCGTTGTCCCGCAACGAGATGAACGAGCTCGTCGAACGGGCCGGAGGCCGGGCCTCGTCCAGCGTTTCCGCGAAGACCTCGTTGGTCGTCGCGGGAGACAACGCGGGATCCAAGCGGGCCAAGGCCGAGTCCCTGGGCGTGCGGATCGTCGCCCCCGAGGAGTTCGCCGAGATGGTCGCGCACCTGTTGTAGGCGACCTTGTCCGCTCGCGCGAGCCCACGTGCGACGGACGAGACGAGCGGCTCAGGCGGCGTCCGGCGATCGCTGCCGGCGGTGGCCCGTGCGGGATCCATCGTGGGCGGGCGAGAACGCGGTGAGGCGCCGCCGCGTGGGCCGCGCACGGCTCACGCGCTCTCGCCGTCCGCAGCCTCGTCGGCGTCGGCAGGGTCGTAGGCAAGGTCGTCGGCCGCCTGAGCGCCGGCGGGGTGGAAGGGGATGCGCGCCACCAGCATGAAGCCGCCGTCAGGCGTCCCCTTTCTCTCCAACCGGCCGTCCAGAATGGCGATGCGCTCTTCGAGCCCGGCCAGGCCGAACCCCGATGGGGGAAGCAGGCGCTGGAGGGACATCCTCGCCCGGCCTTCATCCCTGCCGTTCACGACCGAGACGGTCACGACGCCGTCGCGGGCCTCGCAGGTGACGCGCACCAGGGACCCGGGAGCGTGCTTCCTGACATTGCTCAGCCCTTCCTGCACGACCCGGTAGCAGGCGAGCCCGATCTGGGCGGGCAGGCCGATATCCGGCAGGTGGTAGTCGAGACTGACCCGCGTGCCCGTGGCGGCCGCCTCTTCCACGAGGGAAGGGATCGCCTTGGCCCCCGCCGTCATCCGGGACCCGTCCTCGCGCCGGAGCACCGCGAGCAGCTCGCGCAGCTCGGCGAGGGCCTGCACGCCCTTGTCCTCGATGGTCGTGGCGATCCTGCCGGTCTCGGGGTCCGCGTCGTCGCGGATGATCCCCGCGTTGAGGACCATCACGGTGACCGCGTGCGTCACGGTGTCGTGCAGTTCTCGTGCGATCTTGCGGCGCTCCCGGACTGCCGCCTGCTCTTCGCGGTCCCGCACCTCGGCCCGCAACTCCGAGATCATGCCGCGGTAGCCGCGCACCCACGTGCCGACCAGTGCGGGCATGAAGATGAACACCAGCGCGCGCACCACGCAGAGGTAGAGGACGTCGTCCGTCTTGGGGTCCACGTAGTCGACGGCTGCGGCGGTCATGATCAGAGGCAGGGTCACCAGCTGCCACTTGCGGATCTTGCTGTCGGCCGTCATCGAGTATGCGGCGAAGGCCATGGGCACGATCTGCCCGGTGGTCACTGCGCAGAGAGCCGAAGTGACGATCATGGGCAGTCCGGTGCGCCGGCGTATCAGCAAGGCGCCCGCGGTGATGACCTCGATGACGATCTCGATCCATTGCGGGACCGGGCCCCACAGGGAGAAGGACAGACCCAGGAGCGTCGGCGGGATGGTGAAACAGAGGATCGATATGGCCAGCAGCGCGTCGACGATCCGCCGGCGGTGCGCTTCGGTGAATTCGGCCAGCGCCAAGGGGACGCAGACAGGATTCAGGGTGTTTCGCACGAGAGGGCTCTTTCCGGGAGGCAGCCCGGCTCCCCGCTCTCGGAACGCACCCTGATTGATCCTTCGGAGGTCGGAGGAGATCCCATGTTGCAGCGGGGAGCCGTAGTTCCATGCACGTGGCCATCGTCTGCCAGGGTGGTCCACATCACATGGATAAGGCTGTGGTCTTCCTAAATGTGTTCATCCTGGGTGTGGCACAACCACCCAAAGTCGATCGCCCTGGTGGGCCGGGGCGAGCGCTCCGTTTATCCGAACGTGATCTGTCGGACGATCGGTGACAGGCTCAACACTACCCCAATTGGGGACAAATTTCCTAAAAACTCATCATAAGTGACGTACGGTGAAAAAGTGGACCGTAAGCGACTTCTGGGAGACTTCCTCCGGGCTCGCCGCGAGGCCGTCAGCCTGGAGGACGCCGGGCTGGTGCGAATGGGCCGCCGCCGTACCCCCGGACTGCGCAGGGAAGAGGTGGCCATGCTCGCCGGCGTCAGCAACGACTACTACGCGCGGCTGGAGCAGGGCAGGGAACGCCGTCCGTCCGAGCAGGTCCTCAACGCGCTCGCCCGGGCGCTGCGCCTCGACGACGCCGCCACCGAGCACCTCTACGAGCTCGCCTACCCGAGGCCCCGGCCCCGGCCGCCCTGCCGGGAGGAGCAGGTCAGCCGCCGCCTGCTGCACCTGCTCCGGATGTGCGACGCCGCCCCGGCGTTCATCCTCGGCCGCTGGATGGACGTGCTCGCGACCAACCGGCTGGCCGACACCCTCTGCCAGGGTCTCGACCACAACGACAACTTCCTGCGCATGTGTCTCCTCAGCCCGCAGGCACGCGCCTTCTTCGTGGAATGGGAGGCGGCGGCGGCGACGAAGGTGGCGCAACTGCGCGCCATCGCCGGCGCCGACCCCGAGGACCCGTTCCTGCCCCTGCTGGTGGACGAGCTGTCCGACCAGAGCAGGGATTTCGTACGGATGTGGGCTCGCCACGACGTCCTGCCCCGGGACGTGGACCGTAAGCACTACTATCACCCGCTGGTCGGCGAGTTGACGTTCTCCTACGAGATGTTCACGGCCAACAGCGCCCCGGGCCAGCAGCTCGTCGTCTGCCAGGCCGAACCGGGAAGCGCGTCGGAGGACGCGCTCGGCATCCTCGCGCGCCTCCGGCCCGCCGTCACCCCTCCATGAGCCGGGACAGCCGGACGATCGCGCCGGCCGCGAGGTCGATGATCACCGGGCCGTTCGGCGACGGCCGTACGGTGCCGTCGTCCCGCGTGAGCGTGACGGACACGGCGACCTTCCGGTCGAACGTCGCACGGTCGGCGACCAGCGGCTGCACCAGGGTGACCTCGAGCGTGGGCGCGTCCGCGGGCAGGACGGCCCGCGCCACCTCGATGCCGGACACCGCGAAGACCAGCCCCACGGCGGAGATGCCCGCGGCCCGCAGGTCCACGTCCCGGCGGATCAGCACGGCCGTGTGCAGGTTCTCCAGGTAGACGTTGCGGACGACCAGCTGGGCGGGGTCCGCGGGGTCGAGCAGCGCCTGCGGCGCGACCGCCCCGTCCCCGACGGCGGCGGGCAGCACGACGTCCCCGTGCGCGGGGACCCGCACCGGTGGGTCGAGCGGGACCCGCTCCCAGCCCCCGACTACCCGCCGCACCCAGAGGGCCGTGACCGTGGCCGCCGTGTCGGCGTCGTTGCGCAGTCCGGTCGCGGTGACCCGTACGGGCCCGGCCGGGTATGGGCCGGCCAGCTCGTCCACGTCCAGGTGCACGGTGGTCGCGATCGAGGTGGAGGAGTCGCCGGTGTCGAAGACGATCTGCGAGACCGCTTCGCCGCCGCGCAACTGGGTGACCGCCACGACCGCGTCGTCGTAGTCCACCTGCAGCGCCAGCCGGATCGCGTCGTCGTCCAGGACGGCGCGCAGGCCGCCCTCCAGCGTGCTCGACCGCACCGACACCCCGGTGGACCCCACCGAGGGGGACGTCGGAAGCAGCATGCGGACGTCGCGCCCGCCGGCGTCCGCACGCAGCAGCGACTCCAGCTCGGCGAGCTCGGCCGCCGACAGATCGGGCACGCACCGGGCCTGCAGCCGGCACGGCAGGCCCGCGTCCACGGTGGCGTCGAACACCTGCAGCCATTCCAGCTGGGGACGGCCGACCACGTCGCGGGCCACCCGATAGTGGGAGGGCACGACGAGGTAGGTGGCCGGCTGCTGGAGCGACTCCCACACCGAGTATCGGTGGTCGCGGTCCAGGCGCGGAGCCGGCGCGAACCGCCGGGCCGGGGCGCGGCCGAGCTGGAAGGCGTCCTGGCAGCCGACGATCACGGGCTCGCCGCTTCCGACGTCCTGCCGGTAGAGGCCGGGGTCGTCCCGGCACGGCACCAGCAGCGGCAGGCGGTGCGAGCGGGTCACGGTCACGCCCATGTCCATGGTGAACGACGGGGGGTACGTTGGGATCACGCCCGTTCCCACGGGGCCGGTGGAGATTCCGCCGAGGAGCCGTCCGCCCGGCCACCCGCGGAGGAGGCGTCCGTCGAGTCGTCCCTTGAGGTCGTCGCGGAGCACCAGGCGCCGGCCGGTGGGCGGCAGGGGGAGCGGCATCCGGGCGAGGGCCGACAGGGCCGGCAGATCCTCCGCCGTCGCCTCCGCCGGGGCCTCCGCCGTCGCCTCGACCGGGGCCTCCGCCAGGGACTCCACGGGGATCTCCGCCAAGGGCTCCAGCGACGCCTCCTCGGCCGGCGAGGCCGCCAGGAAGGCCCGCCCCGCCACCGCCGTGTCCGCGAGCGCGGAATCAGTGATCGCCGAATCCCTGAGCACCGACTCCCTGAGCACCGACTCCGTGAGCAGCGGCGACACCTCGGCCGGCCGGATGGCGCCCCGCCCGGCGATCATGACCTCGCCGGGGACGCGAACCTCGGTGATCACCACGTCCGACCAGTTCGGATGCTCCTCGGGGATCGGGTGCTCCTCGCGGGGCGGATCCTCGATCGGCCATCCCTGGACCGGCACGATCTCCAGACGCTCCGGCTCGGCGTGGACCATCGTGGAGACGGCCCACGCCGCGAGCGTCTCCTGCACGCCGACGAAGCTCGTGCTGACGATCAGCCCCGCCCCGTCGCCCGGCTGGAAGCCCGGCGTGCTCAGCGCGCCGTACGCGGCCCTGGCCACGGCTCCGCTGATCTCGGCCCGGCAGTGGACGACGTCGTCGCGCACGTCAACGTCGATCGGGAGCTCGGTGGAGGCAGGCCGGCCGGTGTCGGCGTCAACGAACGGGATGCGCAGCCGTACGCTCACGTCCGTCCACGGGACGGTCCGGGCACCGGCGGGCGGCGGGGGGAAGCGCAGCACGGTGGTGACCGTCGCGCTGAGGACGGGCGATCCCTCGTCGTCGTGACCGGTGACGCGGAACAGGAACCGGAACGTGCCCGCGGAGGCGGGCACGAGCTCCGGAGCGGGCGCCCACCAGGGCGGGCCCAGTTGCGAGTCGGGCAGCAGGGGCTCACCCCCGTCGGCCGCCCCGATGCGGGGACCCGGCTCGTCGGCCGGGAATCCTGGTGTGTTCATCGCGGTCAGACCTGGCTCACGACGGTGACGCCCGGAGCGGTCTTCTTCGGCACCCGTACGGGCAGGTCGCCGCTGCCCTCGCCGTCTGTCCAGGGCCCGATCCACTCCTCCCCGTCCTCGAACAGTGTGCCCTTGATGATCACGCGCGCCCGGTAGCGGTATCCCGGCGGCCGTCCCGGCTGCCCCGTGTAGAGCGCGAACCGGCGCTCCTTGTAGTGCTCCCCGGTGTCGGCCATGGTGAAGGTGAACGTCACGATCGGGCGTTCGCCGCCGTCGGGGCTCTCGCCCTTGGCCTGCACCTGCACCTCGACGATCTGGTTGCTCGCCGTCAGATCGATGTTGATCGTGATCGGGGTGAGCACGAGCACGCCGGCGTTGTCGGCTCGCACGGCCACGTTCAGGCTGTCGGTGAGGGTGCCGAACGGGCCCGGGTCGAGATTCACCTCGTTGGCCTCGACCATGATCCGGGTGAACCGGTCGTCGAGGGCGGACGGCGCCTCGTCGAACTGGATGGTGCGCCGGACGAACACCTTGTCAGGGCGCCACCCCTCCGGCGCGCCGGTGACCTCCTCCGCCTTCTTCTGGGTCTGCCGGGCGAAGAAGAGCTCGCTGGTCGAGCCGCTCGCATAGACGAGGGTCGGCGAGGAGGCGGGGGCGAGCGGGGTGGTCTCCCCGACGGGGGCGCCCTCGCCCTGCACGCTGGTCGTCGCGTCGACCTCCTGCGGGCGCCGCGGCGGCAGGAAGTCGTGGGCCGACCACGCGATCTCGCCGTTCACACTGGGGTAGCCGATCTGGACGCTCGCGAACTTCACCGGGTCGCCGCTCACGCCGTGGTCCGGGTCGGGCCACTTGATCACGGGCCGGCAGACCGTGGTGATCTTGCGGTCCCAGTTGTCCAGGTAGAGCGTGCGCAGGTAGCGGCTCTTGAGCTCCGGGTGGGCGGCCAGCAGGTCGGCCACGCCGTCCACGTTGCCGCCCATCGTGCTCGGCTGCGCGTACATCTCGTCGACCTCGAACGTGAAGGAGTTGGCGATCTCCACCCGGTCACGGCGGAAGTTGAGGCTGAACCCCGCGCCGAAGCCCCAGCCGAAGAGGTTGAGCAGCCCGCCGGGCTTGGGCGGGCCCGGGTCCTGGACCTCCGGCATCGGCTGGAAGATGACCTGTTTCGCCTGGTCCAGCCACATCGCCACGAGCATGTCGATGTACTTGGTGACCATCGCCTCCTTGTTGTCCGCGCCGGGGATGGTCCGGTCCATCTCCAGCTCGACCTTGATGTCGCCGTTCATCCGCAGCGTGTTCCAGGTGGCCTTGAGGTCGGCCGAGCTCCACCACCAGCTCGCGCCGGCCTGGGCCGTGAAGTGGCTGAACACCCGCTCCCAGTTGGCGGTCATGTGCAGCCGCGTGATCGGCGCCCACAGCGGCAGGGTGAGGTCGGCCGTCACCGCGATGGGCACCTCGGTGCCCAGCAGCCCCTGCTCCACCTGCGCCGCCGCGAACGTGCCGAGGTTGACGACGAACGGGTGCTCGGCGGTGGGGATCAGGCTGCCGGGCCCGGCGCCCTGGGCGGTGACGAAGAACGGGTCGCCCGCGTTGCCGCCCTGCGTACCGTCCTGGTCGGTGATCATCAGTCGCAGCGTGGAGCTCCTGATCGGGATCGGCCGGATGTCGGCGATCGTGGACCGGTCGGCCACGCCCGGTTTGACCTGCCAGAACCGGTCCCGGCTGCCCTGCTGCATCCGTTCCAGGATCTGCTTGTGCGCGTCCCGCAGGACGCCCTCGGGCGGCGCGCCGGTCATCGCGAAGCTGAGCACCCCGCCCGAGGTCTCCCGGGTCTGCCCGGGGGCCACGCCGATGTTGGTCTGGCCGTCCTGCACGCCGACGAAATGCAGGAAACTGAGTCTGAGGTCGCCGTTCGACTTGCGCGCCAGGCGCATCCGCTCCGGCAGCCAGTAGAAGACGGGGTTGGACCCCTGGGCCTGGAGCTCGTCGTTGTGCTTGTCGGGGAGGAAGACGAGGGAGTATTCGACGCCGGCCTCGTTGAGGGTGACGGTCTCGAATCCGCCGGCCATGATCGGTCCTGCTGGGTTCACCATCGCTGGCTCCTGAACAGTGTGGGGACGCCGCTCACAGAGCGGCGGGGTAGTAGATGCGGGATCGGTCGAGCCCGCGGGCGACCACGGCGGCCGCGTTGCGGAACAACCGGAGATTCGCCCGGTTTCGCGGGGCGATGCCGGGGTTGCCGTCCTCCCGCAGGTGGGACTGGGCCGCAGCCTCCTCCCACCGGCCCGCGTTCGCGGCGGCGGTGAAGCCCGGCCAGCGGGTGGGGAAGAACGAGCCGGTCCAGGCGATGCTGTGCGCCCCGAGCCGGGCGTCGGCGGGCCAGTCCGCCCACCCGGGGAAGAAGGCCGACAGCCGGGCCTCGTTGACGTCGAACCGCTTGCGGACGAGCTCGTCGATCGCCGCGTCGGGCAGCTCCAGGGTGTGGATGGCCTTGGCCGCCAGGTGGCCCTTCTTCGCGAGGCCGGGCTCGTTCTTGATCCGGTGCCACTCGGCCTCGATCTCCGCGCGGGTGGCGGGCCGCCCGGTGGCCGCGTGCACGAACGGCAGGGCGGCCGCCTCCTCCGGAGAGTCGACGAGGTTGCCGACGCCCGTGGTGACCAGGCCCTTGACGTCCTGGTAGAGGTAGGGCACCCGGCCCTCCAGCGGGGCGCTGAACTCGGGGAAGAAGTCCCTGACCGAGCGCGCCGAGCCGGCCAGCCAGGCCGGCTCGGGAACGTCCCCCGCCACCGGCCCGATGGGCAGCCCCCGCCAGTCCTCCTCGACGGGCCGGGGGAAGCCCTCGGCCACCGAGCCGTCCTCGGGGTCGAGCCTCGCGTACTCGCTCCCCGCGAAGACGTACGGGTTGCCGCTGGGCCACCACAGCGCCGTGTCGATCCGTGGGAACGCTCCAGGCCAGTCGCCGGCGATCGGCCTGGCCTCCGGGTCGATCTCGCCGCTCGCGCCGTCGAAGACCTGGTATTCCTCCCCGGAGAAGAAGTAGGCGTTGCCGCTGCCCCACAGGATCGCGGCGTCGATGCCGAGATCGAACAGTCCCGGCCACATCTCGGCGATCGGCCGCGGCCCGTCCAGCACGACCCCGTTCTCGATGTCGTACGCCAGGCACTGGTCGCCGCGGAAGAAGAAGACCGAGCCGTCGCTCCACGGCAGGGCGGCGTCGATGTCCGCCTCGAACAGGCCGGGCCATTGGTCGGCGATCGCCAGCGGGTAGCCCTCGTCGGCGCCGTCGGCCTCGACGTCGTAGCGGATGTAGCGATCGCCGGTGAAGAAGTACGCCTTCATCCCGGACGGGGCGACGAACCCGCAGAGCTTCTCCATGGCCGTCACCCCCCGGCCGGAGGCGCGGGGTCGCCCGCCACCCCGCCGACGACCGCGTCGGCGAACACCGTGCCGACGTGACGGAACCCGCGCGACTCGACCAGCCTGCCGCCTGCCGCCTCGATCCGCTCGACCGTGCGGGGCCGCAGCCGCAGCTCGGCGAAGTCGCCCGTCGCGGCGACGAGATACTCGACCCGGCCGTGGACGGCTTCGTCGTCGCGCGTCCAGATCGCCCCGGACACCGCGCTGACCCGGGACGGCTCGGTGACCTCCTCTTCGAGCGCGGCCACCAGCTCCTTCTCGAACGCCTCCTGGATCATCCGCAGGGGGAGATGGACGGCGGCCATCACCAGCGAGTGGCCGTCGCGGGCCCGCAGCACGCCCAGCGCCGTCTCGTCGTCCGGCACCGCGCCCGCGACGGGCCGCAGGCGCGGCTCCTTGGTGTCGGCGCCGAGCCGGGCGATCCGGGGGCGCATGCCGAAGAACCCGGTGTCGCTCACCAGGGCCGTGTGCACGACGCACCGGTACGCCGGCGGGAACCCGTAGCCGGCCTCGCGATAGAGGCTGCGTACGAACAGCGTGCCGGGTGGGTGCGGCAGGACGCCCGCGCCCGGCATGACGTCGCCGGTCATGGCCTCCTCGAAGGCGGACTCCACCGTCGAGGGGTGCAGCCGGATGTCGCAGAAGGTGAGGTTGCGCATGCTCAGACCGCCGTTCCTGTGACGCCGATCTGCATGTGGATGTGGTTCTTGTGGGCCTCCCGGCCGTGCGCCGTCCCCGGGGCGGTGGCCGGGTGGTCGGGGTGCATGACGAAGCTGCGCTCGCCGATCGACGTGGGCGTGTCCAGCCCGTCGGGGCCGTCGGTGCGGTCCTGCCACTCCGAGGCGATGAACTCGTACACGGCGCGCCAGAAGTCGCGCGTGAACGGGTCGGCGTCCTCGTCGTCGAGCCGGTAGAACGTGCCGGACCCGGTGCCCGGCGGCCAGTTCCCGCCGGGGGTCGCGGCGGTCGAGACGGTCCCCCAGTCGTCGTTGACGGTGAGCGTCCACTCCTCGCCGTCCTCGGCGACGGCCTTGACGCCGACGAAGTCGACCGCGCGGCCCTGGCCGTGGCAGTCGGTGCGCGGGCGGCCCTGGCTGTCGACGCCGCCCCCGGAGATGCCGAGGTGGTAGAACTCGACGACGTTGTAGGTGTCCTTCAGCCACTGGCACAGCCGCACCAGGGCGAGCGCGTTGCGGGGGTCGAGCCGGTCGGGCGCCGCCGGGTGGCTGGGCTGCCCGAACGTCACCGTGCCCGACGACAGGTAGCGGACGACGACTCCGGCGACGTTGCCGTCCTGGGGCTGCTCGCCGTCCCAGCCGTCCAGGCTCACCCTCTCGGGGCCGCCCGCCCCCTCCAGCCTGATCACGTCGCCCGACTGCAGGTCGAGCAGCTCGGCGTAGGCGTCTTCCTTGCTCATCGCGCGTGCGGGATCGCTCACGATCCTGGTCCTTCCGGTGCGTACGTCACCGCTGACGCGGTGGTCTGTCGCACGACGGATGGAGTCAGGAGCCCGGTGATACAGCGAATCCCCGCGAATTTCCCGGCGTTCTCCGGCAGTCCGCGGTGGGGCCGCGGTGGGGCCGCGGTGGGGCCTCTGTGGGGACGCGGTGGGATCGCGGTGGGATTGCACTGGGATCGCGGTGGCGCCGCGAGCGGCGCGGCCGGGCCGGGGTGGGCCGCGGCCGGTGGGCGGGTCGTCCGGCCGGGGCCTGCGGGGCCGGCTATGGCCGGGGGTCGATCCAGCCGGTGATGACGGCCGCTCCGGCGGACGTTCGCACGTGCAGCCGGAAGCGCCGCGCCGGGACCGGCTCGATCACGAACCAGCCGACCTCGTCGACCGGGACCTCCCGTACGGGGCCGTCGTCGTCCCGCACGAGGACCGCGCCGGGCTGCGCGGGGACGAGCTGCCCGCGCACCGCGTCGGGGTGGATCTCGGCCTCGATGGACAACTCCCCGGCGGCGAACGTCAGCACGCGCGGCCCCGAGCCGTCCGGCCGCGTCTCGTCGCGCAGGCCCGCAGGTTCCCGCGCCGAAAGCAGGGAGTCGAACCACAGCTCGGCCAGTTCGGCGTCGGCGGTCCGCCATGCGAAGGCCGCCTTCCCGGCGCGTACGAAGGACTCGGGCACCCGGGCCTCGCGCATCGCGTGCCCCAGCTCCTCGATCAGCCGGTCGTCGTCGTCCCACCAGCTCGGTGTGTCCGTCACGCCGTCGTCCCCGTCCACGTCGATGCATCTTGGTCGTGTCTGACAGATCATGGCCCTACCGCGCGTGGCCCAGGCGGCGCCTCGCTGCGTTGCCGTCGTCGCCGATAACGCTGTTATCGGCTCCTCCTCCGCGTTGCGATGCATCCACCTGGATCCCCGCTCGCGACAAGCAGCATTTGTCGGACACTCCTCAGGCCAGTTCGAGGGCGGCCAGCGCACGGCTCCTGCGCAGCCTGTCGAGGCAACGCCCGCGGTTGGGGCCGATCGCCCCCACCGGCACGCCGAGCGTGGCGCTGATCTCGGCGTACGAGGCCGGCGGTTCGGCGAACAGCATGCTCAGCAGCTCCCGGCACCGGTCCGGCAGCTCGGCGAAGGCCATGCGCAGGGCGTGCCGCCGCTCGGCCACCAGTATCTCGCCGTCCACGCCGTCGTCCTCCTTCCGGTGGGCGCCAGGCTCGGGGGCGTCCACCGGAACCTGCCGCTTCCGGGCGCGCAGCAGTTGCAGGCACTGCCGCTGGGTGGTGCGGACGAGCCAGCCGGGCAGAGCGGCCGGCTCGTGCAGGGTGTCGAGGCGCTCCACCAGCCGCAGCCAGACGCCGCCCGCGACGTCGTCCGCGTCGCTGCCGGTCACGCCATAACGAGCGCACACGCCCCAGAGCAGCGGCGCGTACCGCTCGACGATGGCGTCCCACGCCGCGGCGTCGCCCTCGCGCGCCCGGAGCACGAGGGCGACGACGACCGGATCGTCACGCATGCCCGGTCAGTCCTCCAGCGGATAGGGCCGGACCTCGCCGGCCTCGGCCAGGAGCTTGTCCAGCGCCTGCCGGGGCGTCACCGAGCCCGGGATCGTGCGAGCGGCGACCGCGCCGCTGACGAGGGCGGCCGAGAAGGAGGTGCCGCTCCACCGGGCGTGGCCCTGAAAGGTCTGGTGGACGCCGTCGATGTCGACCTCCCCGGTGAGGTACGCGCCCACGACCCCCACCCCGGGCGCCAGGCACGTCACCCACGGGAGGTCCGGGCTCCAGCCGGGCATGACCGGGCGCCCGTCCGCCGTGCCGTACGCGCCGACCGCGACGACGGGTGGGACGGCGGCAGGCCAGCAGGCCGAGCGCCGGCTGCGCCCGGAGCTGAGATGGGGGAGCGCGCCGTGGTTGCCCGCGGCGGCCACGACCAGCACCCGCGGGGCGAGCCGCTCGATCGCGCGGGCGATGACCAGCGGCGGCCCCCCGGACAGCGTGAAGCAGCCGAGGGAGAGGTTGAGGATGTCGGGCTGGAAGGCGTCCGTCAGCCGCAGCATGGCCCGGGCAGTGTCCCAGGAGTCGGCCCGTCCCGTGCGGGCGTCGAGGACCCCCTCGACGGACAGCTCCGCGGCCGGCGCCTCCCGCTGGATGAGGCTGCGCACGAACGCCGAGTGCCCCGAGCGGTACGGCAGCGGGTGCTCCGCCGTACCCGGCCGCGCGGGCGCGAGCGGCGTGTCGACCACGCCGACCCGCACGCCGCGCCCGGCGTCCTCGTGCCCGGCGACCGGCTGCGGCAGGTCGGCGGGGCCGGCGGGTTCCGGCTGCCCGCCGTCCATCGGCTTGTGCCCCAGCACGCCGAGCGCGCCGGGGGACATGGGCTTGTGCCCGAGAGTGGAGAACCCGCCGCTCACCAGGTGCATGGGCTTGTGGCCGCTCTCCTGGATCGCGCCGTCCGGCAGCGACATGGGTTTGTGGCCGTCTCCGATCACCGCGTCCACGACCCGGTTCTTGCCGATCGTCGGCACCCATCCGCCACGGTCGGCGGCCGCCTTCTCCCGCAGCAGTGCGAGGAGCTCGCCGACCTCGACGGGATCGTCGTCGGCGTCCCTGAGATCGCGCAGCCGGGCCAGCCCGAGGAGCTCGTCCCGGTCGTCGGGCGCGAGGGCGGCGTGGACGATGCCGAAGTCGTCCAGCATGCGCTCGACGGCCTCCAGATGCAGGAGGTCGACGATGAGTTGGTCCGGTTGGTGCGATGTGGTGCCCGCGTCGACTGGCATCTGGATAGTGTCCTTCCCGGGGTCATGACTTTTCCGGAACGCGAACTGCCTCAGACGGAACCACGAGGGCCTGGCCGTGATACATCCAACGCAGGAAACGCCGCCGGGCGCAAGGGTTCTCGGGAACGCTCCAGGTCGCGCCTCCGCCGGCCCCGGCGACGGCGACAGCGGCGGCTTACCGGATAGATCGGCAGCCGGATCAGCGGCCAGAGCCGAGGCACAGGCCGAGGCACAGGCCGGGGAGCGGGTTGGAGCAGAGGCGGGGACGGAGGCCGTGGGCACGCGCGTGGACGCGTCGCCGGAGTCACCGGGCTCGCTGGAGCCGGCCGACGCAGTGCCGATCGACGCGGTGCCGGCCGACGCGGTGCCGGCCGACGCGGTGCCGGCCGACGCGGTGCCGGCCGACGCGGTGCCGGCCGACGCGGTGCCGGCCGACACGATGCCGGCCGACGCGATGCCGACTGACGTGGTGCCGACTGACGTGGTGCCGACTGACGTGGTGTCGGCCGACGCGGTGCCGGCAGAGGCGGAGGCGGCAGAGGCGGAGGCGGCGCTGGCCGCCGTCGACCGCGACCCCGTCTCGGGCCTTCCGGCGGCCGAGAGGGCCGCCCGGCGCGCGGCCCGCGCGGGTCACGCCGTGGCGGCGTCCACGGCAGAACGCGCCTGGGGGCACGCGCTCCTGCACGTGGGAGAGCTCGACAACGCCATCAGGCACCTGAGCCGCGCCGCCGCATGGGGCGCACGGGCCGGTCGAGCCGACCTGACCGCCGAGGCGCGATACAAGCTCGCCTTCGCGATCCTGCAACGGGGCAGGCCGCAGGCCGCGCTCCGCGAGATCGACGCCGCCCTGCCCGATCTGACCGGCATTGCGGCCGCACGTGCCCGCGCGCAGCGCGCGATCGTGCTGCACGTGATGGGCCGCCTCGACGAGTCGTTCGCCGAGTTCGAGGTGGCGCTGCAGGTGCTGCGCCACCACGCCGACCTGCTCGGCGTGCAGCGGATGCTGATCAACCGGGCCCTCGTCCACTCCGACCGGCACGCCTTCGCCGCGGCCGAGCGCGACCTGCTGGAGGCGGAGACGCTGGCACGCACGCTCGGCCGCCCGCTGACGATCGGCCTGATCGCCAACAACCTCGGTCTCATGGAGACGCTGCGGGGCGACGTGCCGGCCGCGCTGCGCCACCTCGACCGGGCCGAGCGCATCATCGGCGCGCACGGCGCCCAGCTGGGCACGCTGCACCAGGACCGGGCCGAGCTGCTGCTGTCGGTGGGACTCACGGCAGAGGCGAAGGCGGCCGCCGCCCGCGCGGTGGACGCCTACCGCCGCGAGCGCCGTTCGCTCAAGGTGCCCGAGGTGCAGGTGCTGCTCGCGCAGGCCGAGATCCTGTCCGGCGATCCGGCCGCCGCGCTGGGCCACGCCCGCGCCGCGTTGCGCCGCTTCCGCGCCCAAGGACGGCGGGAATGGACGGAACTGGCCCGGTTATCCGTTCTGTCCGCGCAGCGTGCCGCCGGTCTCCGGCCGCGCGTCCCGACGGCGGTCATCGACGTCATGGTCGCGACCCTGGACGCGGCGGGATGGCCCGCGGCGGCGCTGGACGCCGCGATCGTGGCCGCCCAGGTGACCGCCGGGCGCCGCGTCCGGCACGACGTACGGAGGGACAGGGACGACGGAGCGCCCGAGCGCTCCGGAGACGCGCGGGCGGGAGCGGAGCCTGCCGCCGAGCGGCGCTCCCGGACGGCGGACGTGGCCGCCGATTACCTGAGCCGGGCCGCGGCGGCGTCCCGATCCCGGGGACCGGCGCTCGTCCGGGCGCGCGGCTGGTACGCACGGGCGCTGCAACGACGGGCCGAGGGGGACGCGCGCGGCGTGCTCGCCGCCGTACGGACGGGCCTGCGGGTCCTGGACGAGCACGCCTCGGCGATGG
Organism: Microbispora sp. CSR-4; assembly: GCF_008033685.1. Lineage (NCBI taxonomy): Bacteria > Bacillati > Actinomycetota > Actinomycetes > Streptosporangiales > Streptosporangiaceae > Microbispora > Microbispora sp. CSR-4. The sequence goes on along the minus strand of NZ_VJVX01000016.1, from coordinate 84,563 downwards.
GGGCCACCGACCTGCGGGTGCACGCGGCGGCGCACCGGGCCGACCTGGTGGCGCTGGGACTGGAGGTGGCCTTCGAGGCCGGTCGCCCCGACGGCCTCCTGGAGTGGTCGGAGCGCGCCCGGGCCAGCCGCCTGCCGTCCGCGCCGGTCCGTCCGCCGGACGACCCGGTGCTGACCGCGCTGCTGGCCCGGCTGCGCTCGGTCACGAGGGACCTGGCCGGTCAGGCGGCGGCGCCCGCTCCGCTGCTGGCCCGGCAGGCCGACCTGGAACGGCGCATCCGCGACCACAGCCGCCGGCTCGGCGGCACTCCCGGCAACACGCCCGCGACGCCGGTCACGCCCCGGGACCTCGCCGCCTCGCTCGGCGCGTGGGCGCTGGTCGAGTACGTCCGCCGGGGCGCCGACCTGCACGTGCTCACCGTGGTCGACGGCCGCGTGAGCGTCCGCCGCCTCGGGACGACGGCCGGGGCGGCCGACCTGATCGAGCGGCTGACATTCGCGGTGCGGCGCGACGCGCGCCCGGACGCCCGGCCCGAGGCGCTGGCCGCGTCCGCCGCGCTGTCGGACGCCGCGGCCGCCCGGCTCGACGCCCTGCTGCTCGGGCCGCTGACCGAGATCGGCGACCGCCCGCTCGTCGTGGTGCCCACCGGACCGCTGCACAGCCTGCCGTGGTCCCTCCTGCCGTCGTGCGCGGGACGGCCCGTGACCGTAGCGCCGTCCGCGACGCTGTGGCACCTCGCGCGGACCCGCCTCGCGGCGGCGACCGGAGCGGACGGCGACGGCCATGGTGATGGCGCCGTGGCCGGGGGAGGAGTGGTCGCGGTGGCGGGCCCGCGGCTGCCGGCCGCGGGGCCCGAGGCGGCGGCGGTCGGCGCGATCCACGGCGGCACCGTGCTCGCCGGAGCCGCGGCGTCGGTCGAGGCGGTCTCGGCCGCCCTGGCGCGGGCCGGGCTCGCGCATCTCGCGGCGCACGGCCACCTGTCGGCGGACAACCCGCTGTTCTCCGGCATCGCCCTCGCGGACGGGCCGCTGATGGCCTACGACGTGGAACGGCTGCCGCGGGTGCCGCACACGCTCGTGCTCGCCGCCTGCGACAGCGGCCGTTCCGTGGTGCGCACCGGCGACGAACTGATGGGCCTCGCCGTGGCGTTCCTCGCCCGTGGCGCGTCGCAGCTCGTCGCCTCGGTGCTGCCGATCCCCGACGCGGCGACGATGCCCGTCATGGTGGCCTTCCACGAACGGCTGGCCGCCGGGCGCCCGCCCGCCGCCGCCCTCGCCGAGGCCCAGCAGGCCGTACGGGGCGGCGACCCGCGGACCGCCGCGGCGGCGGCCGGTTTCGTGTGCATCGGCGCCGGGGCCGTACCGGTCCGCGGCCGTGGTCAGGGCCCTGACGAGGTCGCCGCCGGCGTCGCGGGCCCGGCACGGTGACGATGTCACGAGATGAGGTTAGGCTTACCTAATAATCTGACGAAGGGAACGTCCATGGCGACGACCGAACCGGCGCGGCGCGCACCCCGGGCGACCACCGGCGTGGTGGAGCGCACCGAGCGGCTGACCCCGCACATGATCCGGGTGGTGCTCGGCGGTGAGGGGCTCGCCGGTTTCGAGGCGGGCGAGTTCGCCGACCACTACGTGAAACTGCTGTTCCCGCTGCCGGGAGTGGCCTACCCGGAGCCGTTCGACATGGCGGTGATCCGCGCCGAGCTGCCGCGCGACCAGTGGCCGAAGACCCGGACGTACACGGTGCGGGCCTGGGACCCGCAGGCGCGGGAGCTGACCATCGACTTCGTCTACCACGGGGACGAGGGACTGGCCGGGCCCTGGGCATTGCGGGCCCGGCCGGGCGACGAGATCCGCTTCCTGGGCCCCGGCGGGGCGTACGCGCCGAGCGCGCAGGCCGACTGGCACCTGCTGGCCGGGGACGAGAGCGCGCTCCCGGCGATCGGCGCCGCACTGGAGCGCCTCCCGGCGGGGGCGCCGGCCCGGGTGTTCGTGGAGGTCGAGGGCCCGGAAGAGGAGCAGAAGCTGCACACGGAGGGCGACGCGGAGATCGTGTGGCTGCACCGCCACGGCGCGCAGGTGGGCGAGGCGCTGGTGCGGGCGGTGCGGGAGCTGGAGTTCCCCGAGGGCGTCGTGCACGCCTTCGTCCACGGCGAGGCGAACTTCGTCAAGGAACTGCGCCGATATCTGCGCGTGGAGCGCGGCCTGCCGCTGGAGCGGTTGTCGATCTCCGGCTACTGGCGGCGGGGCCGTGACGAGGACGGCTGGCAGTCCTCCAAGCGGGAGTGGAACCGCAGCATCGAGGAAGAGGAGTCCGCCGCCCTCGGCGGCTGACGACGGCCACGCCGCCCGGCCGCCGCGAAGCCCGGAAGGGTGACGGAGCACCGACGCCGGCCGCGACGCCGCTCCCGGCCACGCCCGGTCGCACCGGAAGATCGGCCTCTCATGGCGAGCCCGCGTCGCGGTGCAGACGGCGCAGCGCGAAGGCGAGCTGAAGACGCAGCCGCCCCTGGGGATCGCGCACCGTCCACCCGAGGAGCGGCTCGGCGTGCGCGAGCCGGTCCTGCAGCGTCGAGTGATGCACCGTCAGCTCCGCCGCGGCGGCGCGCAGGCTGGGTGCGTAGGCGGCGGCGTACAGGGTCGCGAGCATCCACGGCGCCTCGGACCCGGCGCGTTCGAGCGCGCGGACGTCGGGGTGGGGCGCGGCGCCGGGCGGGACGGCCGCCGCGAGGACCGCCAGCCCGCCCAGGTCGTCGGAGTGGACCACTCGCGGCCCAGGATCCTGCGGGGTCCCCTCGGCCGCCAGCCGCAGCGCCGTACGGGCGAGCGCCCACGAGCGCGGCAGGTCGGGCAGGGTCACCGCCGGGCCGACACCCGCCCTGACCCCCTCGGGCAGCGGGTGATGGGCCGGCCCGACGCGGGCCACGCCGCCCTCCAGGGCGACCGCTCGTACGGGGACGTCACCGGGCAGGCCCAGCGCGCGGGCGGCGAGCGATCGCGCGGCCGGGGGAGCGGCGGGGTCGAGCAGCACCTCGACGAGGGCCGGGTCGTCCCTGTCCTGGTGGGCCGGGGCACGGCCCCGGGTCCGGTCGAGCACGCCCCGCGCCGCCGCCGCGGCCCGTTCGAGCACCATCGCCCCGACCGGCCCCGGCGGCGCCGGGCGCTCCAGCCACAGGACGGCCGCCCCGCCGGGCACGGCGATGCGGGGCCAGGCGGGATCCGGCGGCGGACCGGCGTCCGTGCGGGCTCCGTCGGGGAGCACACGCACGTGGACGCCGCGCTCGGAGTCGGTCAGGCAGGCCGGGCAGCCCGCCAGGACGGCGGCGCCGCGGACGATCGCCTCCAGCCCCGCCCGTGTCTCCACCAGCCGGTCGAAGTAGGCGATGACCTGCACCGCCGCCCCGGCGTCCGGGTCGAGCGCCGACAGCCGTCCGACGAGGTCGCGCATCCCGTGCCCCCGGACAGCTCAGCTGCCGAGCACGCGGCGCAGCCAGCGCAGGCGGGCGGCCCGGGCGTCCTGCGAGACGGCCGCCTGCGGCGCCATCATGTCGAAGCCGTGGAACCCGCCCGGCCACACGTGCAGCTCGGCGCTGCCGCCCGCCCGCCAGATGGCGCCGGCGTACGCGACGTCCTCGTCGCGGAAGGTCTCGGCCGAGCCGACGTCGATGAAGGCGGGCGGCAGCCCGGACAGGTCGGTGGCGCGGGCCGGGGCCGCGTACGGCGAGACGCCGGGGCCGCCACGGGCCGCGCCGAGCAGGGCGGTCCAGCCGGTCTCGTTCGCGGTGCGGTCCCAGACGCCGAGCCCGGCCATCTGGTGCGACGACGGGGTGTCGTTGCGGTCGTCGAGCATGGGGCACATGAGCATCTGGCCCGCCAGGGCGGGACCGCCGCGATCACGGGCCATGAGCGCCAGCGCCGCGGCCAGCCCGCCACCGGCGCTCGCCCCGGCGACGATGATCCGCTCCGGGTCGATGCCCAGCTCGGCGGCGTGGGCGGCGGTCCACGCCAGGCCCGCGTAGCAGTCCTCGATCGGCGCGGGATGGGGGTGCTCCGGCGCCAGCCGGTATTCCACCGACACGACGACGAGCTGGAGCTCCTGAGCCCAGTCGAGCACGCCGTCGACGCCCACGCGGTTGTCGCCGATGATCATCCCGCCGCCGTGCGTGTGGTAGATCGCGGCGAGCGGGATGGTGGCGCCCGCCGGACGGCAGACGAGCAGCGAAACGTCGGGGGCGCCGGGCGGGCCCGGCACCGCCCGCTCCTCCACCTCGAAGGCGCCGTCACGGGTGAGCGCCTCGTCGGGGAGGCTGGGGCCGTCCGCCATCGCCGCCCGCATGAGCGGGATCATGTCCGGGGTCAGCGACGACGGTATGGACTCGCCCAGCACGGCGAGGGCCGCGGCCAGCTCCGGGTCGAAGGGCGGTGGGGTGGCGGCCGAGGGCAGGGTGTTGCTCAATGGGGCTCCCGTGTCGTGGAGGTTGCCTGCGACCAACTGGTCCGTGCTCACCATCGTGGAAAACACGGGTGCGACGATCCAGCGCCACGCGGCGGAGACTACCCGCCGTACGGCGGGTGCCGCGACAGGGGGCCGAACGGCGCGAGCGGGTTTTAGATCCGCGTTACGCGCCCGCGGCTATGGTGACCCGCGACGACGTCTCGGGGAGCGGTCTCGGGAGTGCCCATGTCACAGCGAAAGGTGAAGCGCATGCGCGCCGCGATGCGGCGCGAGGAAGCCAGGCGGCGCGAGCAGCGCAGGCGGCTCAGGCGCAAGATCATGTATGCGGCCGCCGGAGTGGTGGCGGTGGTGGCCGTCGCGACGGGAGTGCTGGTCTTCGTCTCCTCCGGAACGCCGGACACGGTGACGCCGGTCGCGAACGCCTCGCCGCAACCGTCCTCTTCGGTCATAGGACCGGCCAAGCCGGAGGCCACGAGTTCGGCCACGCCATCGGGGTCCGCGTCCCCCGAGGCGCCCGCGTCGCCGTCCGCCGGCGCCTCGCCCAAGGCGACCGCGTCCGGCCGATGACCCGGCCCGGAGCGCCGGGCCAGGCCCGCTGACCGGCCGCCGGGGTTTCCCGGGCCATGACCGGGAGCCCGGTGGGGGGGATCCATCGGGACAGAGGCGGGGCGCACGTGCCCGCCTCCTCCCGTACGCGGCCGGGCGCGGGGGTGATCGGCGGTGGCCGCGGTCGGCGGCCTGGTCGTCAGGCCGCCCGCCCGCCGTACGCCGGGATGCGCCGAAGGCGTTCAGGTCACCAGCCCGCCGCCCGCTCGCGCACCATCCGGTCTGCCCTCAGCAGACATATCGACAGGTAGCGGGGTCGCGGCGGATACAACTGCGCCATGAGTGTTTCACCGAGCACGAGTTACCGGGATCGGCTGAACGAAAGGCTGTTCCAGCAACGGACCCTGCTGCTGACCGGAGAGGTCGACGACGAGATGGCCGAGCGGGCGTGCGCCGAGATGGTGCTGCTCGCCTCGGCGGACCCCGAAAGCGACATCATCCTCTACATCAATTCGCCGGGAGGGTCGGTGCTGGCCGGGCTGGCGATCTACGACACGATGAAGCTGGTGCCGAACGACGTCGTCACCGTCGCGCTGGGGATGGCGGCGAGCATGGGCCAGGTGCTGCTGGCGTCCGGCACGCACGGCAAGCGGATCAGCCTCGCGCACAGCCGGATCATGATGCACCAGCCGTCGGCCGGCATCGGCGGCACGGCGATCGACATCTCCATCCAGGCAGAGAACCTCAAGTACATGAAACGGCAGTCCGAGGAGATCCTCGCCGCGGAGACGGGCCGCACGATCGAGGAGATCGCCGCCGACAGCGACCGGGACCGCTGGTTCACCCCCGAGCAGGCCCGCGACTACGGGATCATCGACTCGATCGTCGACTCCTTCCAGGCCATCGCGCCGTACGCCGTTTCCAACCGGATGGGGTTCACGTCATGAGCCAGTACACGATTCCGTACGTGGTCGAGAAGACCCCGGTGGGGGAGCGGTCGTTCGACATCTTCAGCCGGCTGCTCAACGAGCGGATCATCTTCCTCGGCACGGAGATCGACGACGGCGTCGCCAACGTCGTGATGGCACAGTTGCTGCACCTGGAGGCGGAGAGCCCGGACCAGGAGATCAACCTGTACATCAACTCCCCGGGCGGCTCGTCGACCGCGATGCTCGCGATCTACGACACCATGCAGTTCATCCGCGCGAAGGTCGCGACGTACTGCATGGGCCAGGCGGCCTCCGCCGCCGCGGTGCTGTTCGCCGCCGGCGCCCCCGGGCGGCGTTTCATGCTCGGCCACTCCCGCGTGCTGCTCCACCAGCCGTCCACGCAGGGGCAGGGCACCATCTCCGACCTGACCCTGCAGGCGGCCGAGGTGCTGCGCGTGCGCGCGCAGACCGAGGAGATCCTCAGCCGCCACACCGGGGTGGAGGTCGCGCGGCTGCGCGAGGACACCGACCGCGACCGCATCTTCACCGCCCGAGAGGCCGTCGAGTACGGCCTGGCCGACGAGGTGATCAGCGCTCGCGAGCCGTCGTAGCGCTCACGCCGCCAACAGCTCCACCCGTGGCGTGCCGGACGGCCTGCCGGTCGCGATCCGCCGCGACGCCGTGATCCGCCGGACGGCACGGGTGAGCAGGTGCTCGATCGGCAACCCGAGCGCGTCGCACACCGAGTGCAGCATCTCCGACGACGGCTCCTTGCGGCCGCGCTCGACCTCCGACAGATACTGCTTCGACATGCCCACCGCACGCGCCACGTCGTCGAGTGTGCGGTCCTGGTCCAGCCGCTCGTCGCGGAGGATCTCCCCGTACACCGTGCGCAGCAACGGGTCAGAGCCGTCGGGAGTCGCTTTGCCGCGCTCCTCGGCGGCCCGGCGCGTCCGGATGTCGATGACCACTGGTCGGCCCGATGCTGCCATGCCTCGCAGTCTGGCACGCCGGGACGTACGGCGGACCGCCTGTTCGCGCACAGATGAGCGAGTGCCACCTCCCCGGGCCGCCAGGGCGACCGGCGGCCCGGGAGCGCGGGCGGCTCCTCGTGTCCTCCGGCGTCAGGCGAGCCGGTGACCGCCCAGGGAGATCTGCGACTCGGGCATCGGGGCGAAGAAGTCGAAGTTGGGCGGCGGGCCGACCCGCCGCTCCAGCGTCTTCACCACGTGCCTGACGTCGTCGTCCGGGCCCGCGAGATAGAGGGGCTTGCCGTCCTTGCCGAACGTGATGGCCGACTTCTCGTCCCAGGTGCCGAGGTGGCCGGCCGTCGCGGCGAAGTCCGCCGTCGGCTCGAAGCCGAGATCGCGGGCGTAGTCGACCGCGCCGAAGACGAGGTGCCGCACCAAATCGAGCGGCGCCTCCCGCCGGCCCCGCGGGTAGATCCGGAAATACCTGGTGAGGAAGCGGTGCAGCTCCACTTCGTTCATCACGTCGGGGCCCAGGGCGTGCTTGACGCCGAGGCAGTAGACGTCGACGAGGTAGGCGCAGGCCGACAGCTTGTCCCAGCCGTGCTTGCGCGCCACGATGACGCTCACCGTGCCCGCCGTCTCCTGGCCGTCCGGGGCGTCGTCCGCCCAGCCGGTCGTGTCCGGGATGGTCAGCCCCTCGCTCCAGCCCGCGTTGATCCAGCACCCCGCGACTTCGGGTTCGGCGGCCTGCCCGCCCGTCTGCTCGGCCACCGCCCTGATGTACGGCGCGACCGCCGCAGGCGCCATGCCCAGGGCCCGGGCGATCTGCTTGGGGGAGTTGCCCTGTCCGCGCAGTTCGCGGACCTTCTCCAGGATCGAGCTGTCCATAGGGCCTGAAGCCTATCGGCTATCCCTGCCGTGCCGGGGTCCGGAAGACCTGGCGGCCGTGCCACTCGATGTGGCTCGTGTCGACAGAGTCGAGACCGGCGTGGGGAACCCGTGCAGGCCTGCCCGTTCGCCCAGCAGCGTGCAGCGGCGGAGGTTCGCGAAACGCTCGACCCAGTCCATGACCGACACCATAGGGTGATCTAGACGCCGGGGACTGGAGGAAGGTGTGGACGAACAGCGGCTGGTGCGGGTCTCGAAGTACCTCGCCAAGCACCTGCGCCACCAGCCCGAGCGCATCGGCATCGAACTCGACGCGCACGGCTGGGTGGACATCGACGTGCTGCTGACGGCGGCGGCCTCGAACGGGTTCCCGATCTCGCGTGCCGAGCTGGAGCAGGTGGTCGCCGGCAACGACAAACGGCGATACGTGATCGGGGGTGATCGCATCCGCGCCAGCCAGGGGCACTCGGTGCCCGTCGACCTCGACCTGCCGGTGGCCGAGCCGCCTCCGGTCCTCTACCACGGCACGGTCGCCCGGAACGTCGAGCCGATCCGCGCGGAGGGGCTGCGGCCGATGGCCCGCCATCACGTCCACCTGTCGCCGGACCGGGAGACCGCCACCCGGGTCGGCGCACGCAGGGGGAAGCCGGTCGTGCTCGTGGTCGACGCGGGCGCTATGTACGCGGCGGGGCATCACTTCCGGGTGAGTGCCAACGGCGTCTGGCTGGTGGACCACGTCCCGCCGGACTTCATCCGCTGGTGAACGAGCAACCGATGAAGGCGGGCATGCCGTCATATTCAGCGTCCGAGCCCTTCTCGCCCGCCCGGGCGGCCAACGATCCTCTGCTGCTGCGGTAGCAGCCGCCTCGAATGCCCGGTCATCCTGCTGGCGGTGTGCCCCGAGGCGTCGGTCGCCCGCTGGTGCGCCCGCCCGATCGAACTCGGCCACCCCGGTCTGGTCCTCAAGCCGCTGGTCGCGGGCACCAACGAGGTGCCGGTCATCACCGATCCCGGTCAGGCGGCCGAGGACATCGAGCTCGCGGTGCTCTCGGCGATCCACCACGCCGCCACGCCGGAGGGCCCCGAGATCCTCAACGCCCTGTTCGCCGCGCTGCACAATCTCGACCGGGACCTGGGGGTATGTACGCTGACATGGTTCGTGCGGCGCTGCCTCGAGAGGTCTGGGATCACTTGGAGGAGCACTTGAAGAGCGAGACTTACGAATACCTCAGCGACTGGGCCCGCGAGAACATCGCCAAGGGCAAGGCCGAAGGCATAGCTGAAGGTAAGGCGGAGGCGATCCTGACGGTCCTGTCGGCCCGGGGTATCGAGGTGTTCGACGACTTTTCCGAGCGGATCCGGAAATGCCACGATTTCGATCGTCTGAATTCCCGGCTCCGGGCAGCTGCCACGGTTGACTCCTCCGACGAGCTGCTCGGCGACATCTCCTGACCCGGCCCGGCTGGGTTGTCGTGACCCCGCCGAGCCGGGTGTCGGGCGGGCCTACGTACGGAGGAAGACTTCGTCGAGATGCCACTCGATGGATTCCCGGTTCGGCCGGTCGCGGGGCCGGTCGGGGACCGCGATTTCCTGCCCGGCCCGCCGGTAGAACTCCTCGCCGTTGCCGAACTCCTCGCGCAGGCGCGGGCTGACCAGTAACCGATGCTCGGGGTCGACCGCCAGATAACCGCGGTCGAAGAGCGTGTGCACGTCCGAGCGGAGCAGGAGCCCGTTGTCCAACCGGTGCTCGCCGCCCTTCGTGACCGGACGGATGTGTGCGGCCTGCAGGACCGGCCTGATCCGGTCACCGGTGATCGCGCAACGCCGTTCGTATGCATGGAGGACGACGGCCTGGAACGCCTGCTGACCGAGCCTTCGTGGAGCCATCCTGGGGTCGCCGAAGACGGGCCCGTCGCGATGCCACGGCTCGGACAGGTCGACGTCCCCGCCGATCCCGGCCCGGTTCAGCAAATCGTAGAAGTAACCAGCGGCAGGGTGAACGGCAAGGTCGTAGCTCTTGCCCTGCACGATGTTCGAAGCGAAGCCGGGCGGTGGTCCGGCGACACGATCCTCGGGATAGAAGAAGACGTCGCGGATGATGACGCAGCCGATGACCGGGTCCTCGCCGAGCATCATCGGTCGGCTGCGGTATTTGCCCACCTGCTGACGCAGTTCTCCCAGGCTCACGGCGCCGTTTCCCTGCCCGAAGAACTCCCAGGCCTCGGACACTCGGAGAGGCGCGAAGCCGCTGAAGAACCCACCGCCGACCACGCGGTTGTGCGGATGGTGCGTTTTGAAGAAGAACGGCTCGCCGTGGTCGATCGCGCGGAACTCCCGTCCGCTGGAGGGCCGCCAGAAATTGACCTCGCTCAGGTCGGGACGTCCCGCCAGAAAGCGGTACCACCTGTCGTCGGTCACCCCGACGTACACCTTCACGGAGGTCATTGTGCACGTTCGTGATCAACTGTGCCAGGGCGTCGCAACGTAGCGGAATCAGCCGCGAGCAGAAGCCGGGCTCGATGAGGTGGTGGGCATAGGAGGAGGCCAGATGGTGATCGTAAGTTCTCGCTCGTGCCGGAATGATGCTTGTAGAGTGCCGGGCTGGCCGGGAGAACGGCGCAGGCCGTGAAGGCGAAGGCCGAAGGCTGATCCGGGTTGCCACGGCTTCCGGGCGGCCGGATGGGGCGGAGGCGTGGATCTCCTCGAAGGGATCGCCACCGGATCGACGGCAGGGAGGCCGGCCCAGGGAAGTGGGGTCAGCGGGGGACGATCGGCAGCGTGATGTACGAGTCGGGGAAGACCTTCTGGTGCTGGACGACCATGTCCGCCTCGGTCGCCGCGCTCCGGCCGGTGCCGGGGTTGCGGTCGAAACGGGGGAAGTTGGAGCTGGAGATCTCCACCCGGATCCGGTGACCGGCCTTGAAGACCTGGCTGGTGGCCACCAGATCGATGACGAACGTCCCGGACGGCTCGGCGACGCGGACGATGCCGTCGATCACGCTCATCGCCCGGCCGTCGGGATGGACGTCCACGAGCTTGGCCGTCCAGTCGGTCGAGGCGGCGGAGGTCTCCGCGTGCAGGGTCACCGACACCGGGCCCGTCACCTCGACGTCGGAGGCGAGCACCTCGGTCGAGTAGCAGAGCACGTCGGGCCGCCGCTCCACGTCGCGCTGGTCCTGCGGGCCGACGTTGGTGGGATCGGCCAGCAGGGTCGGGCCGCCGACGGTCGGGACCGGGTCGCGCGGGTCGAAGGTGAAGGTCGCCGGCTCGTACGCCGAGGGAGGCTCGGGGGAGAGGAGCCCGCCGGTGTGCAGGTAGTAGGGGGTCTCGACGGCGCGCTCCAGCGGCCAGGTCTCCTCGTCCCGCCAGACGTCGTCGCCCATCACGAAGATCTTCACGGCGGGGCCGGTGTCCTCGCCCTTCAGGAACGCGAGCTCCCGCTGCTCCAGCCCGATCGCCTGCCCCGAGGCGGCGGCCCCGAAGAACAGCCGCCCGGTGCCCGCGGCGCCCGGCGCGAGGTGGGACCAGGGGCCGATGACCAGAGGACCACCGAGACGGCGGTGGTTTTCCAGCGTCCCGCCGAGGAACAGGTCGAACCAGCCCGCCACGTGCATGACCGGCACCTCGATGCGGTCGTGGCGCAGGGTATCGGCCAGGTCCTCCCAGTAGGCGTCGCGTTCCACGTGCGAGGTCCAGTCGCGCCACCAGGGGATGCCGGGGATGTCGCCGACCGGCAGGGTGCGTGCCGCGGCGTCCTGGTCGTGCAGCACGGGAAGGACCACGGCCAGACCCGGGCCGGCGTCCTCGCCCGCCTCGGCGGCGTGCAGCAGGCTGAGCATCGCCTGCAGCGCACCCCAGTTGAGTGCCGAGCCCAGGGCGAAGGCCCCGCCGTGATACTTGAGGCCGTCGTGGAAGTCGTGTGGCGTCATGGAGGCGACCACGGCCTTCAGCCCCGGCGGGCGGGTCGCCGCCGCCTGGAGGGCACACCCGGCGAGGTAGGACATGCCGCTCATGACGACCTCGCCGTTCGACCAGGGCTGCGCGGTGATCCAGGTGATCGTGTCGTGGCCGTCGGCGCCCTCGTCCGCCCACGGCCGGAACTCGCCGTCGCTGCTCCCGCGCCCCCGGCAGTGCTGCAGCACCACCGCGAACCCGGCCCGCAGCGCGGGCGTCACCGGCGCCGTCCGCAGCGAGTCCTCGCCGTACGGCGTGCGCATGAGCAGCGCCGGGAACGGGCCGCCGTGGGCCGGCCGGTGGACGGAGCCGCGCAGGACGGTGCCGTCCCGCATCGGCATCGGGACGTCGTGCTCGACGGTGACCGGAAACGGGGAGCGGTCGAGCTTCGGCATGGGGCTCCTCAGGACGAGGTCAGGTCAGGTCAGGGCGTAGGCGTCGTAGCGTACGGCGGTGGCCACGCGGGCGGCCGAGGCCACGGCGAGGGTGCGGTTGAGCCACAGATATCGATCGTCGCCCGTCTCGAAGCGGCAGAACAGCCGGAAGTAGTACTCCGACGGGTCCACGTCTTCGCCGCGCCCGAGGCGGTCGAGCACCTCGGGGGAGCCGTGCCTGACTCCGCTGGTGGTGATGTAGATGTGCGCGCCGTCGTGGGTGCGCAGCGTGTAGCGCGTGTCGATGCTGATCATGCCGTCGGCGTGGACGACCTGCCAGTCGGCCCCGCCGGGCAGCACGGTTCCCGACAGGCGGGGACCGTCGAACGTGCCGCCCACGATGTTGACCACACGGCGGTGGCCCCAGTGCGAGTCGCCGAGGTCGAGCACGGGATCGAGATCCACGTGGAAGGTGGCGAGCGGTTCGAGGTTCACGAGGTGGCACTCCGATCTACGCTCCACGAGGGGCGTTCGCTGAGCGAGGCGGGGTCGAATCCGGCGGTCCGCTTGTAGGAGGCGGCGATCTCCGCCCGCTCCTCGTGGGGGATGACCTGCTCGATGTCGTCGAACCCTTCGGGCGCCCGCTCGTGGGCGAGCTTCATGACGACCTCCGGGCCCATCTCGCGGTTGGACAGCTGAAGCGCCGTGGTGGCCGGCCGGCGCAGCTCCTCGTACGCCGCCAGGTCGCCCTGGGCGAGGGCGTACGCCAGCACGCGGGCGTCGATGATCGCCTGGGAGGCGCCGTTGGAGCCGATCGGATACATGGCGTGCGCCGCGTCGCCGAGGAGCGTGATGCCGTCGAAGGTCCAGCGGGGCAGGGGGTCGCGGTCGACCATCGGGTACTCGTACGCGGTCTCGGCCCCGGCGATGATCCCGGGCACGTCGAGCCAGTCGAAGCGCCAGTCGGCGAAGTGCCTGCCGATCTCGGTCAGGTCGGCCGGGCGGTTCCAGTTCCCCCGGTCGGGGGCCTCGCCGTCCAGCGGCCGCTCCGCGATCCAGTTGATCAGTGTGCGTTCGCCGGTCTCGATGGGGTAGGCGACGAACTTCTGCGTGCCGTCACCGGCCATGATCATGGACCGGCCGGTGAGGAACGGCTCGCCGTAGGTGACGCCCCGCCACAGGACCAGGCCGTTCCACGGCGGCGGACCCTCATCGGGGTAGAGATGGGCGCGCACGGCCGAGTGGATTCCGTCCGCGCCGATCAGCAGGTCCTCGTCGCCGGGACCGGTGATCCTGCTGCCACTCCGCACGGAGTCCGGGCCGAGCCGCTCGACGACCGCCTCCAGCAGGAGCATCTGGAGCGTCCCGCGATGGACGGAGTATTGCGGCCAGGCGTAGCCCGCGGCCAGTCCCCGGGGCTCGGACCAGATCGGCGTGCCGTAGCGGTTGAAGTAGGCCAGTTCGGCCGTGGCCACGCCGATCTCCGCCAGCCGGTCGGCCAGCCCCAGCTCGGTCAGCTCCCGTACGGCGTGGGGGAGGAGGTTGATCCCGACGCCCAGCGGCCGGATCTCGGGGGCGGCCTCGTGCACGGTCACGTCTTCGAACCCGGCCGCGTGCAGGCTGAGCGCGGCGGTCAGCCCGCCGATGCCTGCTCCGGCGATGACGATGCGCACGAGGGCCTCCGGGGAGAAATGAGGAGAAGTCGTTATGGCCGAAACAATATTCACGGCACTCCTGCGGCTGCGCAAGACTTGACCGATGGACAGCGAGCCCGGCATCCGGCCGGATTCCGGCGCGGCCACGCCACCCGACCTGCGGTACGCCGCCTACGCGCGCGAGCGCCTGGCGGAGATGACGCCTCCGGCCGACGCGGAGGCGTTCGCGCTGGCCTATCACCTGCTCCAGCTCGCCTACGTGCTGGTCACCGACCTGGAGACCCTTATCCACCGGCCGCGCGGTCTGACGCTGCCCGGTTTCCGGCTGATGTTCAAGCTCTGGCTGCTCGGCCCCACCCAGCCCGTACGGCTCGCCGAGATCTCCGCCATGTCGAGGTCCGCGGTGACCAACGCCGTCAACACCCTCGAACGCGGCGGCCTGGTCGAACGGCGACCGGTGCCCGACGACGGCCGCGCGGTGGTCGTCGCGCTGACCGAGGCGGGCGAGGCGGCCGTGCGTGAGGCATTCGCCGAGCAGACCCGCAGGGAGCGGGAGTGGTTCGCCTGCCTCGGCCCCGCGGAGCGCGAGCAGATGACCGCCCTGCTGGCCCGCATCCTCCATACCCGCCCGGCGGATCTTCTGTAGCCAGGGACGAACATCGGAGGGGACGAACCGGGGCAGTTGTCCAGAAGCTACGCGTACAGTTCTCGCAGGCGTCCCCCGGGACGTGCCCGCTTCATCGTGAGGACCGTACCAGTGGCCGTTTCCGAGCAGTTCCCGCCGTTCGAGGCACCGGACGACGCCGCCGCCGGGGACGAGCCCGGTGCGGAGCCGGACCCGTTCCCGGGCGACACGCACTGGTACGACCTGCCGGACGACGACGCCGCGCCGGAGGAGGACGAGCCCCTCACGCTGGTGAGTCGTCTGCGGCGCGCGCTGCGAGCGCTCTGACGCGCTTCCCCGAGGGCGGCGGGTCAGCCGTCGCGCCGCCGGGTCGCGGCGTCGGCGAGCAGCCCGAGCCCGACGCCCAGCATCCACACGTCCTTGCTGATGCCGATGCCCGCCGGGGTCGGCCAGATGCTGCCGGGCTTGTGCAGCGCGGGCGTACGCAGGTAGAGCGCGACCAGGCTGCCGGAGAATCCGGTGAGCGCGGCTCCGGCGAGCGCGGCGGGCACGAACGGCGTCAGGAGAGCCACGCCCGTCGCGATCTCGGCCGCGGACAGCAGTTTGAGGAACCGGCGCGGCGGGATGTTCTTCAGGAACGGAAAGGCGTTGGCGGCCGTGCCGTGGAGCCCGGCGGCCTGTTCGTCGCCGCCCTTCCACTTCTCCAGGCCGGAGTGCAGGATGTACGCACCCGTGGCCACCCGCCCCGGCACCTCCCGGGCCTTCATGAACTTCATCGACACTCCCGTCCGATCTGGTGTGTTATGTCCGGCCGCGACGATACTCGCCCGGCGGGCGACCCCGGTGTCCGGGGCCCTCGGCAGGAGACGGCCTCAGCGCCCTCAAGCGGTGATCGTGTCGAGCAGTTCGAGCAGGTGGTGATACGTCTTCCCGGTGGCGCGGGTCATGCCGATCTCGCACGTACGGTTGACCGACGCGTGCGCGGCGAAGCCGCCCTCGGCCACCGAGGCGGCCTCGGCGCGGGTGGCGGAGGCGGTCAGCTCGGGATGCAGCAGCCCACGGTCGCCGGCGAAGGCGCAGCACTGCCAGCCGTCCGGGACGACGACCCGCTTCGCGACCACGCCGGCGATCTTGGCGATGGCCGCGTCGAGACCGAGCCGGGTGGACGAGCAGGTCGGGTGGAGGGCCAGCGAGGCCAGCCGGCGGTCCTCCGGCGGCTGCGGCAGCCGCGGCAGCACGTGGTCGGCCACGAAGGTCACCGCGTCGAGCACCCGGACGGCGGGCGAGGCCGCGCCGGTGGCCGGTCCGGACCCCGCGGCGGTCAGCCGTTCGAACCCCTCCGTGCACGAGGCGGCGTCGCTGACGACCGGAAGCCTGCCGCCGTCGGTCGCGGTCAGGAGCGCATCGCGCACCCGGCGGCGCATGACCTCATAGCCGTCGCCGAAGCCCTTCGAGGACCACGGGGTGCCGCAGCACAGGCTGCCGACGCCCTCCGGCACGTGCAGCCGCAGGCCGGCCCGCTCGGCCAGCCGCAGCAGCGCGGCCATGACGCCGGGCCCGCCGTCGGCGGGGGCGAACATGGTGTTCAGGCACGACGGCACGTAGACGGCGTCGGCCTCGCGATGCGGCGCCGCGCGCCGGGGCGTGCCGCCGCGCGGCAGGGCGCGGCTCCACTGGGGAACGGCGTCCGGGCTCACGACGGCGCGGGCGGCCCGGCCGGCGCCCTCGGCGAGCCGGGCCGGGGACGCGGCGGCGATGTCCATCGCGAGGTCCATGGCCCGGGTCACCGCGTCCCAGTGCTTCGCTGCGGACTTCCAGCCCGCCCGCGCGGTGCGGCCGTGCCGCTCGGCGCGCAGGCGTTTGGTGAGGTCGCCGGTGTTGATCAGGACGGGGCAGGCGGTGGCGCACATGCCGTCCACGGCGCAGGTGTCGATGGCGTCGTAGCCGTACTCCTCCTCAAGCTGCCGGGCGAGGGCGTGGTCGCCGGCCGCTTCGGCCGCGGCCAGCTCGCGGCGCAGCACGATGCGCTGGCGCGGTGTGGTGGTCAGGTCGCGGCTGGGGCAGACCGGTTCGCAGTAGCCGCACTCCACGCACCGGTCGACCTCGGGCTCGACGGTGGCGACGGGCTTTAGGTCACGCAGGTGCGCCTCGGGGTCGTCGGTGAGCACGACGCCGGGGTTGAGCGTGCCGCCGGGGTCGCACAGCCGTTTGACCTCCCGCATCACCTCGAACAGCTCCTCGCCGTACTGGCGGCGTACGAAGGGGGCCATGACCCGGCCGGTGCCGTGCTCGGCCTTGAGCGTGCCGCCACGCGACAGCACGGCGTCCACCAGGTCTTCGGTGAAGTCGGCGTAGCGCCCCAGATCGGTGCCGAAGCGCTCGTTGAGCATGAAGTGCAGGTTGCCGTCCTTGGCGTGTCCGAAGATCACGCTGCGCTCGTAGCGGTAGCGGTCGAACAGCTCGGACAGCTCGTCGCAGAGATCGGCCAGCGTGGGCACCGGGACGGCGACGTCCTCCAGCAGCGCGGTGGTGCCGGACGGCCGGGCCCCGGCGACCGAGGCGTACAGGTTCTTGCGGATGCGCCACAGGGCCGCGCGGCCGGCGCTGTCGCCGCTGAGCCGGGCCGGAGCGGCGAGATCCATCCCGGCGAAGACCTGCCCGGCCTCCCGCTCGCGCCGGGCGAGCAGCTCGGGGTCGGACTCCTGCCACTCCACCAGCAGCGCCGCGTGATCGCGCACCTCCAGCGTGCGCAGGACGTCGTCGGCGCCCGGGTCGGTCGCGGCCACCCGCAGCGATTCGGCGTCGAGCAGTTCGATGGCGGCGGGCCCGGCCGTGACGATCTCCGGCACGGCGGCCATCGCCTCCCGCAGCGTCGGGAAGACGATCAGGCCGGTCGTGGCGAGGCGGTGCAGCGGCACCGTCCGCAGCACGGCCTCCGCGACGAACGCCAGCGTGCCCTCACTGCCGATGACCAGGTGGGCGAGGATCTGCGCCGGGCTGTCGTGATCGAGGAAGCTGTTCAGGCCGTAGCCCATGGTGTTCTTGATGGAGAACTGCGCCTTGACCCGGCGTACGGAGTCCGGATTGCCGCGGATCCGGTCGCGCAGCCGTTCCAGCCCCTGGGCCAGGTCGGGTTCGAGGGCGTGCAGGCGCGCGTCGGCGTCGGGCGCGCCGGTGTCGATCACGGTGCCGCTGGGCAGCACCAGCGTCATCGACTCCAGCGTCCGATAGGTGTTGGCGTGGGTGCCGCAGGTCATGCCGCTGGAGTTGTTGGCGACGACCCCGCCGATCGTGCACGCCGACTCGCTGGCCGGGTCGGGGCCCAGCCTGCGGCCGTACGCGGCCAGACGGGCGTTGACCTGCCGCAGCACGGCGCCGGGCTGCACCCGCACCCGCTCACCGCCGTCGAGCACCTCGACACCCCTGAAGTGGCGGCGGGTGTCGACGAGCAGATGACTCGTGATGCCCTGCCCGGACAGGCTGGTGCCGCCGGAGCGGAAGGTCAGCGGCAACCCGGCCCGCATCAGCGCCGCCACCTGCGCGGCGCTTTCCGGCACCACGACCGCCTGCGGCGTCAGCAGGTAGTGCGAGGCGTCGTGGGCCATGCCCAGCCGGTCGCTCACCCGGGACCGGGTGATCGCCGGCACGGCGGCCTCCACCGCCGCCAGCACGGCGGGGTCCGCCGGGGCGATGCGGTGGGGGGGATCCACGTGGATGAGGCTCATGATGTGAACGCTTCCGTCCGGGGCGGCGCTGCGCCCCCTCTATCGCCGAGGGTCGATGTGGATCTTCGGGCCCGGGCCCGCGCCGGCCGGGCGGCGCCCCGCCAGCACACCGGCGGCGTCGTCCAGGCCGACGGTGGCGGCCACGAGCGGGCGGGCGTCGACCGACCCGTCCGCGTACGCCTCGATGGTCCCGGCCAGACCGGCCGATCCGCTGAGCACGCCGACGGCGGTGACGTCCCTGAGCGCGAGGTCGCGGGTGTCGATGCGGCTGGGAGACCCCGCGAGACCGACATAGACTACCCGGCCCGCGGGCCTGACCAGGTCGAGCGCGAGCGCCGGCAGGTCCGCCGCGTTGGACGCGTCGACCACGGCGTCCCACCGTAGTGACGGCAGTGACGCGCGGGTCCACGCGCCCGCGAAGCCGAGGTCGCGGGCCGGCCGGAGCGTGGGCTCGTCGCGGCCCATCAGGTGCACGTCGGCGCCCCTGGCCCGCGCGAGCAGCGCGACCAGCAGGCCGATCGTGCCCGTGCCCAGCACCAGCAGCCGGTCGCCGGGGTGCACGGCGGCCCCACGTACGGCGCGCAGGGCGCTGCCGCCGGGTTCGACCAGCGCGCCCAGCGTCGCGTCGATCGTCTCGGGCAGCGCGTGCAGCGCCCCCGCCGGTACGGCGAGCCGCTCGGCCAGCGCCCCCGGGAAGCCCCGGCGGATGCCGATCTCCGCCCGGTCGGGACAGACGTGCTGCAGCCCGTCACCGCAGAAGCGGCAGCGCCCGCAGCCCAGCATGGTGTCGCCCGTGACCCGGCGGCCCAGCCAGCCGGGGTCGACGCCGTCCCCGAGTGCCGTGACGACGCCGCACCACTCGTGGCCCGGACGCAGCGGATACCAGGCGTGGCCGGAGTGCAGATAGCTCATCTCGCCGGTGAACAGCTCCACGTCGGTGCCGCAGACGCCGACCCGCTCGACGTCGACGACCACCTGCCCGGGCGCGGCGACCGGTGGTTCGACGTCCACGACCTCGGCCCTGCCGGGGCCGGTGATGACCAGTGCCCGCACTACCGGACGCCGGGGACGGGCGCGACGGCGCCGATGCCGGGGTGAGGCAAGGTCGTGTCTCCTCGGGAAGGATGAGGATTCGTCATCGCGGCGGAGCCCAGTAGGGCGTCGCCAGGCCGCGTACGCCCACCCGGGCGGTGAACAGGTGCCCGGACCCGGGGTGTTCGGCCACATCGACGTCGTTGGTGGACGTGGTGATGACGAGGACGTCGAGGTCCGGCCCGGCGAAGGCGGGGCAGGTGACGTTGGGCGCGCCGACCTCGACCACGGCGAGCAGGCGGCCGCCCGGATCGCGGCACTCCACCCGGCCGCCGCCGAAGAACGCGATCCACAGGTTGCCCTCGGCGTCGGCGCACATTCCGTCGGGCATGCCACCGGTGAGCCGGAACAGTTCCCGCCGCGGCCCGGTCCGCCCGGTGGCCGGGTCGTAGTCACGCTCCCACACCACGTGCGGCGTGCTGTCGATGCTGTAGAGGCGGTCGCCCTCGGGGCTCCAGGCCAGGCCGTTCGACAGGGTCAGGTCCTCATCGAGGAGGACGCAGTCCGTGCCGTCGAGGCGGGCCAGCACCTCCTGGCCCTCCCGGTCGTCCAGCGCCATGCTGCCGATCAGGAAGCGCCCGGCCGGGTCCACGGCGCCGTCGTTGAGCCGGCTCGGCGCGCCGGGCGGCAGCACCCGGGCCAGCTCGGTGCGGCGGCCCGCGGCGTCGACCCGGGTGAGGACCTCGCGCTCGGCGACGACGAGCTGCCCGTCGGCGGATACGGCGACCGCGCCCACCGTGTTGCCCACCGTGTTGCCCGCCGCGGTGCCCGCCGCGCCGAAGGTGTGCGCGGCGGTGGCGGTGATCGTGCCGGTCTCGGGGTCGAGCCGTCCCTCGTGTACGGCTCCCGCGTTGATGTCCACCCACAGCAGGCGCTGCCTGACGGGGTCCCACACGGGGCCCTCCCCGAGGGCGTACACCTCGCCGGAGGCCCGGGTGGCGGCGAACTGCCTGGTCATAAGGCCTCCCGGTCGGCGGGGATCGCGTGGACGGACGGCGGGCCGCCGGGAACCGCCCGCGGCGGAGCGAGCGGAAGCAAGGTCATGTTCCGGATACTAGAGCCGATTTCGGGCGGGAGAAAAGGTCCTCCGGGATCTTTCGGGCGGAAGAAACGGCGGGTCGGCCTCACGCGGGCTCGCGAGCCTGCCGTTCGTCTTGCAGGCGACGGCGGTATGGGCCCGCCAGAAGGCGCCACGTTACCGTGGTGTCGTAGGAGCCGGTGATGGTCGCATTCAAGGGGAGCGAAGATGATCGCCACCGCTCGAGAGGTCAAAGATCGGGTGATCGCGGCTCTGAACGATCACGATATTGAAGTGGTAATGCAGTATTTCGCCCGAGACGCCGTCTATGTCGGGCCGGTGGGCCCGGCCGAGGGACGCGAACAGATCGCCTGGTACTTCGAGCACCTGCTGCAGGCCTTCCCGGATCTGCAGATCACACCGTGGTGCAAGGTCCCCGCGTGTGATCCGGCCGTCTCGGCCGTCTCCGAGTACGTCATGACCGGTACGCATCTCGGGCCGCTCCTGCTACCCGGTGGATCGATGCTGGAGGCGACCGGCCAGCGCATCGCGGTCCGCGGCGCGGGGTTGTGCACCATCGAGAACGGGCTGATCGTCAGCGACCGCGACTATTACGACCAGTTGGAGCTCTTCAGCCAGCTCGGCCTCTGCCTGCCGGAGGCCGTCGCCTGACGCCCTCGGCCCTGGTCTGCCGTCCCCCATAGCGACCGGGTCGTGCCGGCGCGCGCCGTCTGCCCGCCGTTCCGGCTCATGGTTCACGGGCCCATCGACCCATGCCTCGGCTCCTAGGCTGATGACAGTGACTGACATCGGTGCTACGTTGATGGCAGTCACTGACATTGCTGGAGGCGGGCGAGCACTTCTCCTGGCTGGGCGGCATGATCGGGCTCGACTCCCCGGCGACGAGCGCACTGACCCGTGAACTGCTGGGGTGGCAGCCGGTGCAGCCGGGGCTGATCGACGACCTCGACAAGGGCCACTACTTCCGCGCGAAGTGACCATCGTGAAGTGACCCCGTGAAGCGACCGCCGAGCGATGAGCGGTGGCAGGAGACCACGCGGGCGCGCCAGGTGCGGATCCACAAAGCGGGGTCGTCAGAGCGGGGTCGTCAGAGCGGGGTCGTCAGAGCGGGGTGGTCAAAACAGGGTCGTCAGAGCGAGGTCGTCACAGCCGTATCTTCATAGCGGGATCGTCAGGGCCGGGGGAGGGTGATGGAGGTCGCGATGTGCCCGCCGCGCACCGTCCACCGGCCCGGCAGGACGTCCGTCCCGACGGCCGGGTCCGCGGCCAGGAGCCGGGCGCGGAACGTGCCCGAGGGCTCGATGTCCACGACCGCCTCGGAGAAGTCGAGCCAGCGGCGGGTCAGCGGGAACCACACCTTGTAGACCGACTCCTTGGCGCTGAACAGGATCCGGTCCCAGCAGACCTCGCCGTCCGCGTCGCTCATCACCCGGAGGGCGGCGATCTCCCCGGGGGAGGCGATCGTGGGAAGGACCCCGTCCGGGAGGGGTTCGTGCGGTTCCGCGTCGATGCCGACGGCGCGCGCGACGTCGGCGGAGGCGACGGCCGCCGCGCGATAGCCCGAGCAGTGCGTGATGCTGCCGACCGTGCCTGCGGGCCAGATCGGGGCGCCTCGCTCGCCGCGCGGGATCGGCACCGGCGCAAAGCCGATTCGGGCGAGCGCGAGCCGGGCGCAGTGGCGTCCGGTGACGAACTCCCGCCGCCGCCGGTCGACGGCACGTGCGATGAGCGGTCTCTCCTCCGGGAACAGCGTGTCCTCCGGCACGTCGCCGAACTTCTCGGCCGACGCCACCCACGAGGGCAGGATCTCGTCGATCATGCGGCCGTCCCCGGCGCCGTCGACATCTCCTCCACCGCCGCGGCCATGTGTGGAGAGTACAGATCCCCGCGCCGCAGCGGAAGATCGATTCAGGCGCCGTACGGCCTGCCGTCCGGGCAGTATGAGGCCGGTGACGGAAGGGGGACGTCCGCTAACGGCGATCCGGGACGGCCGGATCCGTCCCCGCGCGCTCCTCGCGGCGGTTCCGGTACGCGCTCGCGCCCACGGCGGCCACGAGGCAGGCGCAGATGACCACGAGCGACAGCCACACGGGGATCTTGTACACGTCCGCCAGGAGCATCTTCGCGCCGACGAACACGAGGATCGCCGCGAGGCCGAACCGCAGATAGCCGAACCGGTGCATGGCCCCGGCCAGCAGGAAGTACATCGCCCGCAGCCCCAGGATCGCGAACGCGTTGGAGGTGAAGACGAGGAACGGCTCCGACGTCACGGCGAAGATCGCCGGAATCGAATCGACGGCGAAGACGATGTCGCTGGTCTCCACCGCGACCAGGACGGCCAGCAGCGGCGTCGCGGCCCACCGTCCGCCCGTCCGCCCGTCCGCGTCCTGCCGTACGAGGAACCGCTGGCCCTGGTAGGAGCCGGTGACGGGGACGATCCGGCGCATCGCGCGCAGCACCAGGTTGCGGTCGGGGTGCACCTCGATCGCCGAGTGCCTGGCCATCTTCACGCCGGTGTAGAGCAGGAACGCCCCGAAGGCGTACAGGATCCAGTGGAAGTGTTCGAGCAGGACGGCGCCCGCGCCGATGAACCCCGCGCGGAAGACCAGCGCGCCGAGCACGCCGAAGAACAGCACGCGATGCTGCAGCTCGCGGGGGACCGCGAAGTACGAGAACAGCAGCGCGATCACGAAGACGTTGTCGACGGCCAGGGATTTCTCGATGAGATAACCGGCCAGGTATTCCCCGCCCGCCTCGGGCCCCCAGACGAGCCAGACCACGGCCCCGAAGCCGAGTCCCAGCGTGATCCACACGCCCGACCAGCCCAGCGCCTCACGGACGCCCACCACGTGGGCCCGGCGATGGGCGAACAGGTCCACGGCGAGCATGGCGAGGATGACCGCCAGGACCGCGGCCCAGACCCACAGGGGTACGGACATCGTCAACCTCCTCACCGCCGCGTGGGCGGGCTAGGCAGGTCGACGGTCTCCCCGTGCCACCGCCAGCGGTGACCCTCCGCGCCGGGACGCCCTGTGCGGCGGCCGTGATGACGACGCTGAGGAAGCCGGGTACTCCCCCTCGAACTATGTTGAAGTATTCAGGAAATCAGCTTCGTATGTCAACCGTGGACCCGAACAGCTCGAGGAACTCGCCGATGTGGCGGTGCCGCTCGACCGGGTGACGGAACGGGGCCTCAGGGTTGATCGTGTAATGGTTGCGCCGTCCCACGCGCTCCCGGCGCAGGTAGCCCGCCGCCTCCAGGTCCGAGACGATCGCCTGCGCCGCCCGTTCGGTGATGCCGACCGACTCGGCGACGTCCCGCAACCGCGCGTCGGGATCGCGGGACACCGCGAGCAGGACGTGCGCGTGGTTGGTGAGGAACGTCCAGCCGCCCGCAGGGGAGGAGGTGCTCATACCTCATTATGCGATGGACGATTCACGAAACCGAGGTCGGGTCCCGTCCCGACGTCCGCACCCGCCCGGGTCGCGCAGCGCCACGGGCCGTCGGCCGAAGATCATCACTCCCTGTGGAGTGGCTAACATCTCCGACAGAATAGGGCTTCCGCTGTCTTTTGGGGGCTGCACATGGCCATCGACGTCGGACAGGTGCGGGCGGACACGCCGGGATGCGAGCATGTCGTCCACCTCAACAGCGCCGGATCGTCCCTGCCGCCGCGCAGGTGACCGACGCCGTGGTGGATCACCTGCGCCTGGAGGAGCGCATCGGCTGCTACGAGGCGGCCGCCGCCGCCCTCGACCGGTCGGAGCGGACCTACGATGCGGTGGCCGGGCTCGTCGGCGCGGACCGCGACGAGATCGCCCTCGTCGAGAACGCCACCCGCGCCTGGGACATGGCCTTCTACTCCCTGCCGTGGAAGCCGGGCGACCGCATCCTCACCTCGCAGGCCGAGTACGCCGGCAACGCGATCGCCTTCCTGCGGACCGTCCGGCGGGCCGGCAAGATCGGCCTCGGCGTGGCGGCCGAATACGCGCTGAGCCTCGGGCTCGACGTCATCTGCCCCCGCTCGTGCGGTCCTCGGTGCACTACTACGACACCGAGGACGAGCTCGACCGGCTGTGCGAGGCGCTGCCCTCCGCGTGAGCTACAGGCTCCAGTCGATGACCGGACCCGCGGGCACGATCCGAAATGGATTGATCTTCGGGTGGGTGTCGTAGTAGTGCCGCTTGATGTGGTCGAAGTTCGTCGTGCCGCCGAAGGCCGGGTTCGCGTAGAGGTCCCGGGCGTAGCGCCAGAGGTTGGGATAGTCGGCCAGGCGGCGGATGTTCGCCTTGAAGTGGGTCACGTAGACCGTGTCGAACCGGGCCAGCGTGACCCACAGGCGGACGTCGGCCTCGGTGAGCCGGTCGCCGAACAGGTAACGGCCGCCGGCGAGGCGCTCGTCGAGCTCGTCGAGCGTCGCGAACAACGTCGTCACGGCCGTGTCGTACGCCTCCTGGCTCTCGGCGAAGCCGCACTTGTACACGCCGTTGTTGACGTCGGCGTACACGCGCTCGTTGAGCGCGTCGATGTCACCCCGGAGGTTCTCCGGGTAGAGGTCGATGCCCGGCCTGGCCCACCGCGCGAACGCCTGGCCGAGGTCGAGGCTGATGTCGGGGAAGTTGTTGCTGACGATCCGGCCGGTGCGCCGGTCCCACAGCACGGGCACCGACACGTGGCCGTCGTAGCCGGGCTCGGTCGCCTCGTACGCCTCACGCAGCAGCGTGAAGCCGTTGAGCTCGTCGGGGCCGTGGCCCGGGCCCTCGCGGAACGCCCACCCGCGTCCGTCGCGGACGGGATCGACCACGGACATCGACACGACGTCCTCTAGGCCGAGGAGCGCCCGGACGATGACCGAGCGGTGGGCCCACGGGCAGGCCAGCGACACGTACAGGTGATATCGCCCGGGCTCGGCGGGATATCCGCTGCTTCCGTCGGCCGTCACGCGGTCGCGGAACCGATAGACGGGCCGCTCGAACGACCCGTCCGGCCGCGTCGCCGCCTTGATCCCGTAGTCGCCGTAGGTCGCGAAGTCCACCGGACTCGCGACGGGGGCCGTTGTCGTCACGCCGTCACCGTCCTCTCCGTCTCCGACGAGACGAGAGTAACGGGAGCCGGTGACAGGACGGCCATCGTGCCGGCCGCGGCGGCCCCGCCGTCCCGGGGACGGCGGTGCCGCGCCTGTGCGCCGGGTGCCCGGTGCGGGCAGGCCGCCGGGGTTCGGGATCCGGTCAGTGGGCCGGTCCCATATGTGCCGATCCCGTACGGAAGCCGCCGGGCCGCCCGCGATCCATCATGCCGAACCGCATGGTCACCAGGCCGAAGAGCAGGATGAGCGCGCCGACGATCACGTTGCTGACGATCGTCGACGTGGTCGCCATGCCTCCGCGGATCACCCAGGGGGCGATGATGGTCCAGATACCGAGCAGCGGGGCGACCCAGGAGATTCCGTAGGTGCGCCCGAACGCCGAGCTGTACCCCATCGCCAGGAGCGCCACGGCCAGGCCGGTGATCAGGTTGTTCACGGCAAGCGGAGTCCGCGTGCCGCTGAATCCGACGATCCACGGTGAGAGCGCTAGATACATACCGCTCAGAAGCGTGAGACCATCGGCGAGCTGCGCGGCGGGATTCGCCGCGGCGGCCTCGTAACGAGCGCGCATCTGCATGATGTCGGGATGCGTCCCGATGTCGGCACCGTGTGTCATACGTCACACCACCCTTCAGAGGTGTGTGCTGTAGTCCTTATTTCTAGCGTACGCCCGATTCGTCACTTTTTCCCGTTTGGGTGGGATTGTGTTTGCGGGGTGGGCGGCGGCGCGCCGTGCGGCGTTTAGCCCCTTCACCTGGGGAAAGGGGGGGTTGGTCAGCTTCTGGAACCGAGAGGAGTGTCCGGATGAGCACGGAGGACAAGTTCCGCAACAAGTCGGAAGAGGTCGTCGGCAAGGCCAAGGAGGGGCTCGGCAAGGTCACCGACAACGAGAGCCTTGAGGCCGAGGGCCGGGCCGACCAGTCCGAGAGCCACATGAAGCAGGCCGGCGAGAAGATCAAGGACGCCGCCGGCAAGGTGAAGGACTCCATCAAGGACTGACCCGCGCCGGGGCGACGATCCCGCTGGAGGCGACAGGCCGCCACGGGGCCCGTACGAAGGGGTGGGCAACCGTCGCCGGGGGCGAGGGGCCGCCGAGCCGGGGATGATCTCCCGGCGCTCCCGTCCCCGCCGGATGGTGTGCGTGATGGTGTGGAGAACGGCCGGCTCCCCAAGGGGGGCCGGCTTCCGCGTTCACCGGGTGTTCACCTGGCGCGACGATCGCAGCCCGGCAACAGACGACCGGGGCGAAGCAGTCGGCAGGGCTCGGCCGATGGCAGGACGCAGCGGCAGGTGGCGGAGCGTAGCGATCCGCGAGCGCAGGGATGGCGGGCGGCGGGATGCGATGGCTTCGCGGGGCGAGTCAAGCGGCTGTTCGCCGGTCTGATCGTCGTCTGATCGTCGGCTGGTCGCCGGCTGGTCGCCGGCTGTCCGCCCCGGGTTGGTCACCGGGCTGTTCGCCTGGCTCGACGGGCGTCGTCCCGGGGAAGGCCCGTGTTTTCGGGCCGGTCGGCGCCGGCCCGCGACGATGGCGGACGCCTCCGGTCAGGCCGCCTGCGGCATCGGCATGCGGAAGGTCGATGTCAGAAGAGCCTGGAAGAGACGCACGAGCAGCGCCTCCAGGACCATGATGGCCGCCCGGGAGAGTACGGCGGCGAGGAACTCAGACACTTCACACCTCGGTAGGACAAATCGGCTTCTAGGGAAGAGTGACGCACCAACCTCCCAAAACGGCGTAGTTCAGGTTACCGTTCGGTGAACGGTCGATGACCGTTGCGGATACACGTCCCGATCACGCGCATCCGCCGTTGTCCCCGATCATGAAGCCGACCATGAAGTCCCGGGCGTGATACGGCCCCCGCGCGGGCCGCGACAGGGCCCGGAGCGTGCCCCATCATGCACGCGCTCGGGTCGCTCATCGCGTGCATCGCTCAGGCGCCGGTGCCTCTGAGCGCGGGTCCGTCGCGGTGCGGACCGCTCATGCGCGGCATGACTCACGCGAGGATCAGTCAGGCGCGGGTCGGTCAGGCGCGGGTCGGTCACCCGTGGTCGGCCATGCGCCGATCAATCGCGCATGCGGATCAGCCGGGCGCGTGGGTCCCTCGCGTTCGCGGGTAAGGCACGCGCGTGGATCGTTCACCGGCCGACCCGTGTCGGCCGTGCCGGTCGCCGCGCAGCGGCCGGCACCGCTCGCCTGTTGCTCGCCCGCCGGCCGTCCGGCCGGATGCCGCCGCATATCTACGGATGTCGCCGAATGCCGCCTCATGTCCCTCGGGCGCGCGCCGCAGCGTCCGATCGTGCGGTGACAACGTGCCGATGATCGCGCGCGCCGAGCACACGCCGATCGCGCGGTGCCGCGGGCGCGGACCGCGCGAGGCGCCCCGCGTTACTTGGCGCCGGCCCTGGTGCGCCGGGCGGTGGTGGTGGCGGGAGTCTTCGCCTCGCCCTTGGCCGTGGTGCTTCTCCGCCCGGCCGTCCGGGCTGCCGGCGTCGCCGGCTCCGGCATGGCTCCGGCCCCGGTTGCAGCCGTTCTCGGCGTGGTCCGCCCGCGGGTCTCCTTCTGTGCGGTGCCGAACGGTGACCAGCGCTGCTCCCGTCCCCTGGCGCGCTGGGCGATCATCGTGCCCGCGCCGATCGCCGCCGCCACCGGCCACTCCAGGATGCCGAGCGCGGCCAGCGCGCCGAGCCCGCCGTAGTACATGATCCGCTCCGGCGGCGGCAGGAACGTGCGGGCGACGTCCATGGCGTGCCCGACGTCGCGGCCGCTGATGTGCGGCATGCCCACGTGCGGCAGGTGCATCTCGGGCGCCCGGAACTGAACGCGCATGAACGGCAGGTTCAGGTTCAGCTGGGGCCGGTGCTCCTCTTTCATCTCCATGCTCTTGCCGGCGCGCGGAGCCGGAGTGGGCGTGGTTCGCGTGGTCGTGGGCCGCGTGGTCGTCGTCCGGGCGCGGGTCGTCCGGCCCCGGGCGGTCGTCGTGCCGGTCGTGGTCGTGCCGGTCGTGGTCGTGCCCGCCCTGCTCGTGCCCGGCGTCGCCTCGGTCGTGGTCATGGATCCTCCCCGATGACGTGTCCCGACGCGGATCGCTGCCCGACCCGCGAGAGCTTCGGGAAAATGACCTTTCTATCCTCTATCGAGCCTCCTGGGGTTGCTGGTGCTGATAGCGACTATTTGCCCAGTCTTGCCGGTGCTTTCGTCTCCGTACGCCCCCTGCGCGAGGATGGCGGCATGACACGGATTGGGATCTTGCTGTTCGACCAGGTGGAGGAACTCGACGCGGTGGGCCCCTGGGAGGTCTTCGGCGTTTGGGCGAAACTGCGCCCCGACGAGGCGGAGGTCGTCGCCTTCGCGCCCGAGGCGGGAGCCGTACGGGCGTCGAAGGGGCTGACGCTGCACGCCGACAGGTCGGCGGCCGACGTCGGTCACCTGGACGTCTTCCTGCACCCGGGCGGCGCGGGGACCCGTCCCCAGCTGAAGGACCCCGACCACCTCGCCTGGGTGCGGGACCTGCGCGGACGCGTGCCGCTGATGACCAGCGTCTGCACGGGGTCGCTCGTCTTCGCCGCGGCCGGGCTGCTGGCGGGCCGCCCGGCGACCACGCACTGGGGCGCCCTCGACCTGCTCGCCGAGCTCGACCCGACCATCGACATCCGTCGCGAGGACCGCTTCGTCGACGACGGCGACGTCGTCACCTCGTCCGGGGTGTCGGCGGGCATCGACATGGCGCTCCACCTGGTGGCACGGCTCGCGGGGGCCGACCGGGCCCGCGAGGTGCGCCGGCACATGCAGTACGACCCCGAGCCCCCCGTCTGACGGCCCGCCCGGCGATCCCCCGGGTGAGCCGGTCTACCGGTCGAGGACGTGGAGCGCGCGGGAGCCGGTGCTGAGCAGCTCCGGGCCGTCCTCGCCGCACACGACCACGTCGGCCACGCGGGCGCCGAAGAGCTCGGGCAGATAGATGGCGGGCTCCAGGCAGACGGTCATCCCGGGCTCGAACCTCTCCCCGGCCGCCAGCCAGGGCCCCTCGGCCGGGCTCAGCCCGATGCCCCGGCCGGCGCGGGCGGCGGCGTAGTCGCCGTAGCCGCTGCCGTCGATGACCTCGCGGGCGACGGCCGCGGCCTCGGCGCACGCCACCCCGGGGCGTACGAGGTCGACGGCGGCCCGCTGCGCGGCGAGGACGACCGAATACATGGCGTCGAAGTCCTCCGGCGGCTCGGCGACCGCGAAGACCCGGGCGACCTCGGCGCAGTAGCCGTTCCAGCGTCCGCCGATCGAGACGAGCAGCGCGTCGCCGGGGTTGATCACCCGTTCGCACGGCCGGTGGCGCGGCTCGGCGGAGTGCTCGCCCGCCGCGACGAGCACGGAGGGCGTTCCCTCGCAGCCGGTCTCGGCGAGCATCGCCCGCAGCCTGCGTGCCATCCCCAGCTCGGTGGCGCCGAACCAGGCCGGCTCGCAGGCGGCGAGCAGCACGGCGTCGGCCGCCGCGGCGGCGTGCCGCATCGCGGCCACCTCGTCGGCCCGCTTGCGCAGGCGGAGCGGCGCGAGCACGGCAGAGGCCAGCACGAGCTCCGCGTCGAGGCGCAGCGCGAACAGCTCGGCGGCGGGCATCTGCGGGTCCACCGCCACACGGCGGGCCGACGGCGGCACGAGGGCCGCCGCCTGCGCGGGGTCGCCGGCCTGGGCGGGCGGCCCGTCGAGCGCCACCACGAGGTAACTCTCGCCGTCCGCGCCCGCCGGCGGGCCCGCCCGCAGGTAGCGGAAGTCCGGGGAGGGCCGCAGCACGAGGGCGTCGACCCCCGCCCCGGTCATCCCCGCGCGTACGTCCTCCAGCATGAGCGGGTCGATCATGACGCGGGGGACGGCTCCGGCGCGTGCAGCCAGCAGGCCACCGGCCCGAAGTCCGGTTCCTTCTCCCGGCACACGTCCATGGCCAGCGGGCAGCGGGGATGGAACCGGCAGCCCGCCGGGGGATCGGCGGGGTCGGGCACGTCCCCCGGCAGCTCGGCGGGCAGCACGCCCGCGCCGTCGGGGGAGGGGATCGCGGCGAGCAGCGCCCGCGTGTACGGGTGCCGGGGGTCGGCCCACACCTCGGCGGTCGGCCCGGTCTCCACCACCTTGCCGAGGTACATGACCGCGATCCGGTCGGCGATCAGCCGTACGACGGACAGGTCGTGGCTGATGAACAGCAGGCCCGCGCCGGACTCCACGGCGAGGTCGCGCATCAGCCGGGCCACCTGCGCCTGGGCGGAGGCGTCCAGTGCCGAGATCGGCTCGGCCCCGATCAGCAGCGACGGCCGGGCGGCGAGCGCCCGCGCGATCGCGACGCGCTGCCGCTGCCCGCCGGAGAACTCGTGCGGATATCGGCCGGCGAAGTCGCGCGGCAGCCCGACCCGTTCGAGCAGGTCGGCGGGGCTGGCCGCGGTGTCGCCCGCGGTCCGCAGCCCGTCGGCGATCTGCGCGCCGACGCGGCGGCGCGGGTTCAGCGAGGAGTACGGATCCTGGAACACCATCTGCACGCCGGTGAGCGCGGGGTCCCTGCGGCGCAGCCCGAGGGGCGTCACCGGCCGCCCGCCGACGCGGATCCGTCCGGAGGCCGCGCCGTGCAGCCCGCACACCGCCCTGGCCAGGGTGGACTTGCCGCATCCGGACTCGCCGACCAGGCCGACGACCTCGCCGGCGGCGACGTGCAGGCTGGCCCCGGCCACCGCTCGCACGACCGGGCGGCCCGGCGTGCGGTGCTCCACGACCAGGTCCTCCACGGACAACAGGGGGGTGGTCATCGTGACTCCTCCGCGGGCGGCACGGGCAGGGCGTCGAGCAGCGAACGGGTGTAGGGGTGGCTCGGCTCGCGGAGCACCCGGCCGCGCGGGCCGGTCTCCACGACCAGCCCGTCCTTCATCACGCTCACCTCGTCGGCGACCGCCGACATCACGCCGAGGTCATGGGTGACGAGCAGGACGGCGAGGCCGAGGTCGTCGCACAGGCCACGCAGCAGGCGCAGGATTCCGGCCTGCACGGTGACGTCGAGCGCGGTCGTCGGCTCGTCGGCGATGAGCACCTCGGGCTCGCAGGCCAGCGCGACGGCGATGGCGATGCGCTGCCGCATGCCGCCGGAGAACTGGTGCGGGTAGCGCTTCAGCGCCTCCTCGGGGCCCGGGATGCGCACCTTGGCGAGCAGACCGGCGGCCCGCTCCCGCGCATCCTTCCTGCCGACGCCCAGGTGATGGCGCATGTGCTCGGTGAGCTGCCGCTCCACCGTCAGCATCGGGTGCAGGCTGGTCGCCGGGTCCTGGAAGACCATGGCGATCTTCGCGCCGCGCACCTCGTTGAGCTCGCGGGCGGGCATCTCCAGCAGGTCACGGCCGCCGAAGGCGATCCGTCCCGACGCGCGGGAGCCGTGGGGGAGCAGGCCGAGCACGGCGAGCCCGGTCATGGTCTTGCCCGAGCCGCTCTCGCCGGCGAGGCCGTGCACGCGGCCTGCCTCCAGGGTCAGGTCGACGCCGTGCAGGACGTCGTGGCCGCCGATCGAGACCCGCAGCCCTTCGATCGTCAGCGCCGCCTTCTTCGGTGCCGCCGTCTTCGATGCGGCAGTCACAGTGCACGCTCCTTGATCGCCCGGGCGGTACGCGGGTCGAGCGCGTCGCGCAGCGTGTCGCCGAGGAAGTTGAACGCGAGGACGACCGTGAGGATCGCGAGCCCGGGGAACGTCGCGACCCACCAGCTGTCGAAGACCTCCACCCCTCCGGCGACCATCGCGCCCCACTCGGGCGACGGCGGCTTGGCGCCGAGCCCGAGGAACGACAGGCCCGACAGCAGCAGCAGCGCGGTGCCGATGTCGAGGGTGGCGAGCACCAGCACGGGCCCGGTGACGTTGGGCAGCACGTCCACCCGCAGCGACCGCCAGGCGGAAAAGCCCAGCAGCCTGCCGCTCAGCACGAACTCCCGCTCCCGTACGCCGAGCACGAGGCCGCGGGTGACCCGTGCGTACGCCGGCCAGGCGACGACGAGCACGGCGAGCACCGCGTTGCCGAGGCTCGCGCCCAGGGCGGCGGCGACGACCATCGCGAGGATGACGGTGGGGAAGGCGAACACGAGGTCGGCCAGGCGCATGATCGTCTCGTCCACCCACCGGCCGAAATAGCCCGCGCAGGCGCCGAGCAGGCCCCCGATCACCACCGACAGCGCCACCAGCAGCAGCGTCAGCGGGATGGACACCCGTGCTCCGTACATGATCCGGCTGAGGATGTCACGGCCGAGCTGGTCGGTGCCGAGCCAGTGGCCGGGGCCGGGCGGTGCGAGCCGGGGCAGCTCCTGCGCCAGCGGGTCGTGCGGCGCGAGCACCGGCGCGGCCAGCGCGACCACGATCCAGACCACCGCGACGACGGTGCCGACGACCGCCAGCGGACGCCGCCACGCCTGCGGGAGCCGGCTCGCGCGGGTGCGCGCGAACAGGCCGGCGCGCTTCACGAGACCCTCACTCTCGGGTCGATGACGCCGTACAGCACGTCGACGACCAGGTTGATGACAAGGTAGACCACGCCCACCACGAGGCCGACGCCCATGACGGCGGGCAGGTCGAGGGTGGTCGCGCTCTTGTAGGCGTACTGGCCGACGCCCGGCCAGGCGAAGACGGCCTCCACCAGCACGGTGCCGGACAGCAGGCTGCCGAACGCCAGGCCGGCCACGGTGATGACCGGCACCAGCGCGGGGCGCAGCACATAGCGGAACAGCACCACCCGGCCGGGCAGGCCCTTGGCGCGGGCGGCGCGCACGTAGTCCTGCCCGAGCACCTCCAGCACGGCCGAGCGGGTGAACCGCGTGAGCAGGCCGATCGTGTAGAGGGCCAGCACGAGCGCCGGCGCGGCCAGGTGGCCGACCGCCGAGGAGAACACGTCCCACTGGCCGGACAGTAGGGCGTCGACCGTGTAGAGGCCGGTGACCTGCGGCGGCGGGGTCATCCCGGGATCGATGCGGCCGCTGCCCGGGGTGATCTGGAGCCGGAAGAAGAACACGTAGAACGCCACGAGCGCCAGCCAGAACGTCGGCACCGAGATGCCGATGAGGCTGAGCACCCGCAGCACGTGGTCGGAGATCCGGTCGCGGCGCAGCGCCGCGATCACGCCGAATCCCACGCCGAGGATCAGCGAGACGAGGATCGCGGCCCCGGCCAGCTCCAGCGTGGCCGGCACCGCCTCGGAGAGGTCGTCGAGCACCGGGCGGTGGCTCTGCTGGCTCGTCCCGAGGTCGCCGTGCAGCAGCCCTTCGAGGTGCAGCAGGTATTGCTGCGGCAGCGGCCGGTCGAGGCCGTGATCGGCGCGCCACTGGGCCACGATCGCCGGGTCGCCGAGCGCCCGCTGGCCGAGGTTGGCCGCGACCGGGTCGCCGGGCACCAGGTTGGTCAGCACGAAGGTGACCAGCGTGATGCCCAGCGCCAGCAGCACCGCCGTGAGGACGCGCCGCACCAGGAACCGGGCGAGCGGACTGCGCACCGCCCGGTTCCCCGTACGGCGTCTACTTGGCGCCGAGGTCGGCGACATTGATCGTCCACACGGGGTGGTACGCCACACCGGTGACGGACGCCGCCGTCACGATGTTCTGGCCGGGCTGGATCAGCGGCATGAACGGGCCGGTCGCGTTGAGCTTCTGCTGGAAGTCGGTGTACGCCTGCTTGCGGTCGTCGTCGCTCACCGCGGCGGCGGCCTTGTCGGCGGCGGCCTCGACGTCCTTGTCCGCGCCCGCCTTCCATCCGGCCCGCAGGCCGACCAGCTTGCCCGGGGCGAACGACAGGTAGTTGCTGGGGTCGGGGAAGTCGGGGCCCCAGTACCACAGGCCCAGCTCCTCCTTGCCGTTGCGGTAGTTGTCCAGGGCGGTGGTGACCGGGGCGGGGGTCAGCTCGACGTTGATGCCGACCTCCTTGAGGTTGGCCTGGATACGCTCGGCCAGCGGCTGGAAGGACAGGCCGTTCACGGTCAGCTCGCTGGGATACTCCAGCTTGACCGTGGGGTCGGTCACGCCGCTCGCGGCGAGCGCCGCCTTGGCGCCCTCGACGTCGCGCGTGGCCGCCTGGTCGGCGGGCAGCGCGCCGAGGAACATCGACGGGATGATGCCCGATGCCTGCGTCGAGCCCTCGCCGGCCAGCTCGAGCAGCCCCTGATAGTCGATGCCCTTGCGCACCGCCTCGACGAACTTGGGGTTGGAGGTGACCTTGCTGACGCCCGAGTCCTGGTTGGCGAGCAGGAAGAACACGTACGCCGAGGTGGTCCGGTCGACCTGCAGGCCGCCGGAGATGCCGGCCACCTGGTCGCCGGACAGGTTCAGCGCCACCTGGCTGTCGCCGCGCTGCACGTTGAGCTTCTGCGTGGCCGACTCGACGTTGCGGATGACCACCTTGTCGTAATAGGGCTTCTTCGTGCCCCAGTAGTTCGCGTTCGCCTTCAGCACGACCTGGCTGCTCACGTTGAACGACTCGATCGTGTACGGCCCCGAGCCCGCCGAGGTGGAGTTGAGGTACTGCTCTGCCTTGTCGCCCGGGTCGTCGGTCGCCCCGTGCTCCTTGGCCGCCTTCGAGTTGAGGATGCCGAGGGCGGGGTTGGGCAGGATGTACGGCAGCGCCGGGTTGGAGGTCTTCGACGTCAGCGTGATGGTCGAGTCGTCGGTCTTGGCGATCTCCACGCCGTCGAGCAGGAACGACGGCGTGCCCTTCATGTCGCGCACGCGGGTGAGCGAGAACACCACGTCGTCGGCGGTCACCGGGGAGCCGTCGGCGAACTTCGCGCCCTGCCGCAGCTTGAGCGTGAGCGTCTTGCCGTCGGGCGACAGTTCGTACGACTCGGCGAGCGACGGCACCGGCTTGGTGACGTCGGAGCCGTCGAACGTGAGAAGCGTGTCGTAGGTCGCCTTGTCGACGATCAGGCCGGTCGGCTCGTAGGTCCGTCCCGGGTCCGCCGTCTTGAGGTCGAACGAGGTGTCTATCACGAGCGTCTTGCCCGCGGCGCCGCTGGGGGTGCTGCTGGACGAGCCGCCGCCGGAGCAGGCCGCGAGGGCGAGGGCGCCGGTGAGCACAACCGGGAGCAGGCCGGCCCTCACCTGCCACGAACGGGTCGTCATTATGTGTCCTCCGAAAACAGGCCAACTCTTGGCCGTATGGACGTTTGGTCGCCGATCGTCCAGGATTGTCCGGCAGAAAGTCCAGCTCGTGCGGCCAAGCCGAGACGAATCTCCCACGGAGGATGAAGCGGTGACCGAAATGTCAAGCAACTCGGGGTCCGGGGGCGGCGCCACTGGACGGATCGGCATCGGCCTGGAGCTGGACGCCACCCATCTGAAGATCCTCGAGGTGCTCAGGGAGAACGGGCGGGTCTCGGTCTCCGCGCTCGCCGAGCGCGTGGGGATCTCCCGGGCCAACGCCTACACACGCTTCGAGGCGCTGCGCGCCGACGGTGTGATCAAGCGCTTCACGGCCGAGATCGACCACCAGCGGGCCGGTCTCGGCATCGTCGCGCTGATCTTCGTGACCGTGCGCCAGCAGATGTGGCGGCAGTTCCGCGCCCAGCTCGCGCAGATGCCGGAGGTGGAGTACTGCGCCATCACCACCGGCCAGCACGACGCCATGATCCAGGTGCGGATGGCCGACGTGGCCGAGGTGCACGCGATGGTCACCGAACGCCTGGCCAACATCCCCGCCGTCAAGGCCACCGAGACCGTGTTCATCCTCGACGAGGTGCTCAGGCGGCCGTACGTGCTGCCGAGCGACCGGGAGCGCGACCGGGGCAGGGGCGCCGCGCGGCGGCCCACGCCCTCGGCCTCCCCGGAGCCCGAGCAGGGGCCGGGGCCAGGCCAGGGGCAGGGGCAGGGGCTGCCGCTCGGCAAGATGCGCTTCGTCGGCGCGGCCGAGGGCCGCGCCGCGCTGCGCGACGAAACGTAGGGTCAGGCCACCTCGGCGCAGACGCTGACGTGGGTGGCGTCGTCGCCCTCGAACTGGAACTCCTCCACCAGGCGCAGCCGGCCGTCCTCGGCCGTTTCGATGCGGCTGACGCTGCGGCCGCTCGCGCGCTCGCCGGTCTTCAGCAGGTGGACGTAGGACAGCTCGATGCGGTCGCTGTCCCGCGTGCCGACGAACCGGCCGTGGACCACGGTGTCGCCCGTGTAATGCCCCCAGATGACGCCGCCCGACTCCTCGTAGGCGAACTCGGTCGGCGCGTCGGCGTCCACCACGCTGGCCGTGGAGCTGACCATGACGAAGCGGCGGCCGTTGAGCAGGTCTGTGTCGTTCACGAGTCCGCATCGTGCCGAACCGAACGAGATTCGCAACCCGCTCTGGACGTTCCGTCCGCCGGACCCCGTCCTGGCGGGTGATCCGTCCAGATCACCCGCCGTGACCGGGCCGGGCCGCGGACAGGTGTCAGCGGCCGACGATCTCGGCGAGGGCGGCGAGCGCCGCGCCCCGGGCGCCGGCCATGTCGAGGTCCTCGACGAGCGTCACCGAGGCCACCCGCCGCTGCTCCTCGCGCAGCAGGGTGTGCTCGCGGACCTTCTCCAGGAACCACTCGCGGAAGTGCGGGGCCGCCTCGACCACCCCGCCGCCCAGGAAGTACGCGTCCGGGTCGGTGAAGTTGGCCGCGATCGTGAACAGCCTGCCGATGGCCATGGCCTGCTGCTCGAAGACCTTGAGCGCGAGCGGGTCGCCGTTCTCGGCGTAGCCGCGCAGCAGCTTGGCGGCCTTCCCGACGGGCTCGACCTTGTGCAGCTCGTGGTCGGGGAAGCGGGTCAGCCAGTAGGGCAGCAGGTTCTTCTCGATGCCGGTCAGCGAGGCGACGCTCTCGGCGTCCCCGACGAAGCCGCAGTTGCACTCGGGGAGCGGCTGGCCGTCCTCCAGCAGGCCCTGCAGCGGGATGTGGACGTGGCCGAGCTCGCCGGCCATCCCGGCGGCGCCCTTCACCACGTGTCCCGACTGGATGACGCCGCCCCCGAGCCCGGTGCCGACGATCGCCGACACCGACGAGTGCTGCCAGGCGTCCGGCCCGAAGCGTACGTGGTGGGAGTAGAGCGCCGCGGCGTTGCCGTCGTTGTTGTAGACGACCGGCAGCCCCAGCCGCGACTCCAGGGCTCCCCGGAAGTCGAAGCCGAACCAGCCCGGATCGACGAAGTTGGTCGCGCCCTTCGAGGAGATCACCCCGTCGGCGCTGGCCGGGCCCGGGGTGTCCAGGCCCACAGCGCGTACGGCGGAGCGCGGCGTGCCGGTCAGCTCCAGCACGTTGTCGAGGGCGAGCAGGAGCTGCTCGACCGCGACCTCGGGACCCTCCCGCACGAGGCTGGGGGTCTCGACCAGCCGGTCCACCAGGAACCGCCCTGAGGCGTCCAGAACGGTCGCGTTGTTGCTTGTGCCGCCGTTGTCGAGCCCGACGACGACCCAGGACCCTGTATCTGCCATTGGGGGTTGTCCTTTGCGTTCGCGCGTTTCAGTGCGAAGACTACGAGAGTCGGGCGCGCGGGGCACCGGTCCCCTCGTAACAACCCGGGCGGCCCGGGCACGCGGGTGCCCAGGGTGAAAGATTCAGTTCGCGCCGTCACCCGGGCGCGGCCGTCCGCGGCCCGTGTCGTGCCCCTGAGCTGCGCGGGCGTCGCCGCCGCCGGGGCGGGCCCGGTCCGGGAGCGGCGGGGTCCGTTGACCGGTTCCGCGACCCGGAGAAAACATCTGCGTCCGGGGGCCGCAGCGTCGCGACCCATCTGTCCCAGTGGCCGCGGCCCCGAGCGGGAGCGCGCCTACCCTCGCCTGTCCGTGCGTGCCCGCGCCTGCCCGTGTTCGCCGGTGCTCGCCCGGCGCCCGTCTCGGTGAGGAGGCGCGGCGCGCGAGCGGGGTGGCGTGCCGAACGAGCAGATGCGCAGAAATCGAGGTACGCATGAAGCAGTTCCGTCCCGTCCGAGGGCATCGCCTCGCGGCCCGCGGCCTGCCGGGCTCTCCGGTGGCGCGCGTGGTCGCGGCCCTGGCCGCGCTGGTCGCCGGCCTGGTGGTCGTGCTGGTGCCCGGCACCGCCACCGCGGCTCCCGTCTGCAGTGTGGACTACACGACCAACCAGTGGCCCGGCGGCTTCACCGCCTCGGTGCGGCTCACCAACCTCGGCCCGGCGGTCAGCGGATGGACGCTGCGCTGGACGGCGGGCACCGGCGAGCAGATCACCAACGCCTGGAGCGCCCAGGTCAGCCAGTCGGGCACGACCGTGACCGCGACCAATGCCGCGTGGAACGGCTCGCTGGCGACGGGCGGCGTCGCCGACTTCGGGTTCCAGGGCACCTGGTCGAGCAGCCTCACGACGCCTTCCGACTGGTCGCTGAACGGCGTGCCGTGCGGCGGCGTCGCCTCCCCGTCCCCCTCGCCGTCGGTGATCGTGGACCACTCGCCGTCCCCGTCTCCGTCTCCGTCTCTTTCCCCCTCGCCGTCCCCGTCTCCTTCCCCCTCTCCTTCCCCCTCGCCGTCGCCGTCGCCGTCGCCCACGGTGGACCACTCGCCGTCGCCGTCCCCTTCGCCGTCTCCCTCGCCCAGCCCGTCGGTGACGCCCACGCCGTCCGGCTGCTCGGGGACCGGGCTGGTCGTCTGCACCGGCTTCGAGGACCAGTCGGGCACGCCGTCGGGTGAGTGGCAGGTGACCACCCCGAACTGCTCGGGCACCGGCACCGCCACGATCGACACCGCCACCGTGCACAGCGGCGGCAAGTCGCTGCGGATCAACGGCGGCGGCAACTACTGCAACCACATCTTCGCCGCGACCACCAAGGACGTCTCCGGCATCGCGCCCGTGGTGTACGGCCGCATGTGGGTGCGCCACACGACCGCGCTCCCCACGGGCCACGTCTCGATGATCACGATGTCGGACTCCAGGGACGGCGGCAGGGACCTGCGCATCGGCGGCCAGAACGGCGCGCTCCAGTGGAACCGGGAGTCCGACGACGCCACGCTGCCCGAGCAGAGCCCCTCCGGCGTCGCGCTGAGCTCCCCGCTGCCCGTCAACCGCTGGGTCTGCCTGCGCTTCCAGATCGACACCACGCAGCAGTCCATGCGTACGTACCTGGACGACCAGGAGATCGCGGGCCTGCGGGTGGACGGCACGCCGACCACCGACATCGACGCCCAGTGGCTCCGCCGCTCCACCGCGCCCCGGCCCACGACGTTCCGCCTGGGCTGGGAGAGCTACGGCAGCGACTCCGACACCATCTGGTACGACGACGTGGCGCTGGGGTCGAGCCCGGTCGGCTGCTGATCAGCGCTCGTCAGGGGTAGATAGCCGGGTGTCCGCCCTGTGCGGTCACGCTCGACCGTGGTCCCGTTTCGTCCGGCGCCCGGCCTCCATGGGAGGCCGGGCTGCCATATCAGAGGGGAGAGGGACATGACCGAGATGCAGCACCCGGTGCCGGAACTGATGAAGGAAGGCGACGTCGTCGACCTGCTCATCCACCAGCACGCGCTGATCAGGGAGATGTTCGACGAGGTGGAGCACGCCCCGTCCGACCGGCGCGCCGAGCCGTTCCGGCGGCTGGTGCGCATGCTGGCCGTCCACGAGACGGCGGAGGAGGAGATCGTCCACCCCTACACCCGGCTGCGCGTGGACGGGGGAACGGGCGTGGTGGCCGACCGGCTCAAGGAGGAGCGCGAGGCCAAGGAGATGCTCCTCAAGCTGAACGAGATGGGCCCGGACCATCCCGGCTTCATGTCCGAGCTCGACCGGCTCCGGATGGCCGTGCTCACGCACGCGCGGGCCGAGGAGCGTTACGAGTTCACCAGGCTCCGGGCCGAGACGACGGCGGCCGAACGGCGGGCGATGGCGCTCGGGGTCCGTGCCGCCGAGGCGATGGCCCCGACCCGCCCGCGCCCGGGGGTGGGGTCGATGACGCGCACCCTGCTGCGGGGCCCGCCGGCGGCGATCATGGATCGGGCACGCGACCTGATCCGGCAGGCGATGCGCAAGTAAGGGCGGCACGACCGGCCCCGGCCCGGGTCCGTACGACGCGTACGGACCCGGGCCGGGGCGCGTCCTCAGTGGGTGCGCAGGCTGTAGAGGGGGTGGGAGCCCTCGGTCTCCAGGCGATACTCGTCACCCGACCTGGCGCGGTTGTCGTCGATGACGCGCTCGCTGGGCGGTTCCTCCCCGCCCATGAGCTGGTCCTGCCAGCGCTGGAACCGCTCGTGGGCCTCCTGGACGTACCCGGTGCCCAGGGTCGTGTAGTCGATCTGCGTGGAGATCAGCTCGCGCAGATACTCCTTGTTCGGCTCGAACGTCACCGGCTTCGGCAGCTCCCGGGCCACCACCTGCTCCGGTTCGCGCCCGTCGTGCCGGCGGAACATGTCCGCGGCGATCCGCAGGTGCTCCAGCTCCATGTTCAGGTGCAGCTCCCAGATCGCCTTGATCCTGGGGTCGGACTCGGTCTCCATGAACGAGTGGTACAGGTAGCACTCGTTGTACTCGTGGTTGAGCCACTGCTCCCACCACGTCTCGCCCGGATCGAGCAGCGACTCGTAGTGGGTGACGTGCTCCTCCTCGATGAGCCCGATCTCCTGGTAGAGCTGCCGCGCGATCGGCTCCATGTACGTCGGGCCGACGTTCATGTAGAAGTTCATCGTCTGCTGCTCGGCGGACATGATGGTCAGCGCGTGCAGCTTGGAGATGGGCTTCGCCTTGTTGCGGTCGTAGTGCTCGCGGACGTTGTCGACCGGGTGACGGTGGTGCATCTTCGTCGGCCGGCCCGGCATCACCTCGGTCAGCTGGTCGACGATCTTCTCGGCCTTGCGGTGCTCGATCATCTCGTACAGGTTGGCGTACCGATAGAGGTGGTCGAAGTCCTCCAGCACGCCGAACTGGTAGGCCTGCTTGAGATAGGGGTCGGGCTCCATGCGGGCCACCCAGGCGGTCAGGTCCACCGCCACCTGCTCGTAGCCGAGGGTCGTCTCCAGCACCGAGGACTGCCCCGGCAGCAGCCAGTTGACCGCCTTCTGCTGCTGGGCCTCGATGTAGCGCACCTCCGCCAGGCGCTGCCGCACCTCCAGGTCCTGGCACCGCCGGGCGAAATGATGGCTGAACATGACCGCTTCCATCTCGATGCCGTTCATCGTGATGATCCGGCACCGGGTGTAGGGATCGGCGCGGTCGGGGTCGATCGGCGTGACATTCAGCTCGCGCCAGTTGCGCAGCTGCCGATCCAGCGGGACTCCCCGCTCCTGCAGCGGATTGAACGTCATCTCGGTGCTCCTCCCCACGATTGGCGCTGGGCGTACCCAAACCGTGGAATGCGACAAACGTGGACATTCGGAGCCTTTGACCGAGATTGTCATCCAGTGGGCTGGGGCCGTGGGCGGGGGCCGTCAGCCGCTGGACGCCGTCCCGGCGTGCGGGGTCGCCGGTCTTCTTCGACTCCGGTGAACCACTACTGGATGAGCCTCCCGTGGTGAGCAGTTCCGTCACCAGTGCCGTCACCAGTGCCGTCACCAGTGCCGTCACCGGCGCCGCGACCAGTCCGGTGACCGGCGGCGTGACCGGCGGCGTGACCGGCGTGGTGACCGGCGTGGTGACCGGCGTGGTGACCGGCGTGGTGACCGGCCTGAGGCAGACGACCGCCGTTGCTCGTATGCCGATGGACCGGGACTACCTGAGAGGCGGAAGTGAAACCTGAACAGACTTTCGTCGGCAATCTGCGATTAATCGCCCGATTACGCGTAGTATGGCCAAGTCCGGAAGCTGTTCCGGTGGGGTCATCTCACCAACGGAGGTGGGAGCCATGCACGACTTCCAGGTGTCGGTGGCGCAGTCACCTCCTTTCACCCTCGTCACCCTCAGCGGCGAACTCGATGTGATCACGGTCCCCCGGCTGCGTGAGCGTGTAGAGCCCCTCCTGGCCCGTCCCGCGACGCGCATCCTCTTCGACGTGGAGAAACTGCGGTTCATCGACAGCGCCGGCATGCGGGTGCTCATCGACGCCTGCGTCCGCACCCCGCCGAAGGACGGCGACGGCGCGCTCTGCGGGATGAGCCCGCAGATGCGTCACCTGTTCTCGCTGCTCGGCCTGACCTCACGGCTCACCGTGTATCCGACCCGCGCCGACGCGTTGAGCCGTCCGGCGGCCACCGCCCCCTGACTCGGCCCGGATCAACCGACCGGCCTGTCGCGGCCCTGCTCCAGCGTCTCGGCGATGGCCCAGACACCGTATCGGCCCCGAGGGCCCGCACCTCGCGGCGCGGACCGGCTCTTCACAGGATCGTCTGCCACCAGCCGTCCACCGGCGGCGGGTCGTCCACCGTGACGCGCTCGCCCGGCCGCGGCACCACGAGGCGCACGTCGCGTGCCTTGGCCTCCCGCCACAGCTGGTCGATCGGGTCGTTCCAGGCGTGCGGGGCGAGCGAGAACGTGCCCCAGTGCACCGGCAGCAGCACCCCGGCGCGTACGTCGAGGTGGGCGAGGATCGCCTCCTCCGGCGTCATGTGGATGTCCGGCCAGCCCTTGCTGTAGGCGCCGATCTGGATCACCGACAGGTCGAACGGCCCGTACGTCTCGCCGATCGCGGCATACCCGTCGAAGTAGCCGGAGTCGCCGGTGTAGAAGACCCGGCGCCGCTCGCCCGCGATCACCCAGGAGGCCCAGAGGGTCTGGTCCCGGCGGAGCCCGCGGCCGGAGAAGTGACGGCCGGGGGTCGCCACGAACCGGAGACCGGACACCGTGGTCTCCTCGTTCCAGTCGAGCTCGACGATCCGCGACGCGGGCACCCGCCACCGTTCGAGATGGGCGCCGACCCCGAGCGGCACCAGGAACGGCGCGGACTGCGTGCGGGCCAGCAGGCGCACCGTGTCCATGTCGAGGTGGTCGTAGTGGTCGTGCGAGATGACGATCGCGTCGAGCTCGGGCAGCTGATACAGCGGCACCGGCGGAGGATGCAGGCGCCGCGGCCCGGTGAACGACGCCGGGGAGCAACGCTCGCTCCAGACCGGATCGAGCAGCACCCGCCGCCCCTCGATCTCGATCAGAGCCGAGGAGTGGCCGTACCAGACGGCGTCGAGGTCGCCGCCCCGGGACGGGCCGGGAGTCATCAGGGGAACGGGCAGCCGGGGCTTGCGCTGCGTCCGGCGGAGGAACTCGCGGACGACCTGCTGCCTGGTCCCCGGCGGGAGGACGGGGCTGGGGCTCGTGTTGCGGAACGCGCCGTTGCGGAACTGTTTCGAGCGCCGCACCCTGAGCGCCCGCTCACCCGAGGGCCGCGCCCCCAGCGCGGCGGGGACGTCGCGCACCGCCCACACCGCCGCCGCCAGGGCGGCCGCTCCCGCGACGAACCCCAGGCGCCGGCCC
Organism: Microbispora sp. CSR-4; assembly: GCF_008033685.1. Lineage (NCBI taxonomy): Bacteria > Bacillati > Actinomycetota > Actinomycetes > Streptosporangiales > Streptosporangiaceae > Microbispora > Microbispora sp. CSR-4. Next base: position 40,902 of record NZ_VJVX01000016.1, on the reverse strand, counting down.
AGGCCACCACTTCTCAAACCACCGGTCATCAACGGCAATCTCCTTGCTGAGTTCTGCCGATCAGACTAGGCAATCTCCGCGCGGGCCGCGCTGATGGCGTCTTGCCTGTGGACAACCCCTCCCCGGAGACTGCGTGTTGAATAAAAGCATGCAGACCGAACGGCCCGGCGTGGGCAGGCGAGGCGGAGGACGATGAACACCGGCCACCACACGGACGACGGCCCGTCCACCCCCCGCGACCCCCGTGACGCCGCCGCTCAGGGTGACGGCCGCGATGATCATGACCTTGGCGATGAGGGCGACGTCCGCGATCACAATGACGATCGGGGCGACGGCAGTGCCCGGGACGGTGATCGCCAGGTTCCCGGGGACCTCGGCAACGGTGGTGACGCCCGTGATCACAGTGACGATCGGGGCGACCGCGGTGGCCGGGACGGTGATCGCCGCGTTCCCGGGGACCTCGGGGACCTCGGCGGTCTTGACGACGACGCCGCGTCCCGTCTGTTGCGGCTGTTCGAGGGGCACCGGCTGACGCCCGTGCAGCGCAGGATCGCCCACTGCCTCGCGCAGCACGCCGCCGAGGCGCCGTTCCTGTCGAGCATCGAGGTCGCCGAGCTGGCCGGGGTCAGCCAGCCGTCGGTGACCCGCTTCGCGACGGCGCTGGGCTACAGCGGATATCCCGGCCTCCGGCGCAGGTTCCGCGAGCTGGGCGTACGGCAGGGCCGGGAACGGGACGGCTCCGGCCGGAACGGGGAGGACGCCGGGCCGGATGCCCGCATCTCCACGGCGACGCCCCGGCTCTCCGACGGCGGCGCGGATGGACGGACCGGAGGCCGGGGGGAGCGGCCCGCGCCGGTGCCTCCCGCCCCGCCGGAGGGCTCGCATCGTCCGTCGCCGGACCCCGGCGCGCCCGCCCGCTCCGTGCCGCAGAAACCCGGGTATCGGCAGCTTGCGCCCGCGGACGCCGAGTCGTGGTCCGAGCCGTTGCCCGAGCCGTTGCCCGAGTCGTGGCCCGATCTGGGGGCGGACCGGGCGGCGGGCGCGGGCGGCGGCTATCGGCGGGCCGTGCTGGCGGAGATCGAGAACCTGCGCGCCCTCGCCCGCTCGCTGGACGATCCCGGGCCCGTCGTCGAAGCCGCCCGCCTGCTCGCCGCCTCGCGGCCGCTGCCGGTGCTGGGCCTGCGGGCCGCCGCCGCCCAGGCCGCCGGATTCGCGTACTTCGCGGCGAAGGTGCACCCCGACGTACGGCCCCTGCACGAGGCGGGGTCGCTCCTCGCCGACCGGGTCGAGCAGGCGGCGGCGGCCGGGGCCACGGCGTTGCTGTGCTTCGCCCTGCCCCGCTATCCCGCCGAACTGCTGGACGCGCTCCGGGCCGCCCGCGCGGCCGGGCTGGCCGTCGTCACGGTCGCGGACCGGCGCGTGCCGTCCCTCGCCGGCCTGTCGGACGTTCTGCTCACCGCCGCGGTGGGCACGCACCTGGTGTTCGACACGGCGTGCGCGCCGATGATGCTCGGCCGGGTGCTGCTTGAGGCGATGTGCGATGAACTGCCCGGGGCCCAGGCCCGCCTGGAGGCGTTCGAGGCGTCGGCCGCCGCCCGTGGGGTGTTCCTCATTGACTGAATCTATTCATTCACCCACGATGGGTGGGACTCACTGAATAGAACCATGCGCCGCGGGCGCGGGTGGGAGGAGAACTCGTGGCTGACGACGGCGGTGGCGCCCTCAACGGCAGGGCCGCGCACGACCAGGGTTCCGGCGACCAGGGTTCCGGCGGCCACGGTTCGGGCGGCGGGGGTTCCGACGAGCGGATTTTCAGCGGCAGGGGTTCCGGCGAGCGGGATTCCGGCGAGCGGGATTCCGGCGGCCGGGCTCCGATCCGGGCTCCGCGCGGCGGCACGCTGAACACCCGCGGCTGGCAGCAGGAGGCCGCCCTGCGCATGCTCATGAACAACCTCGACCCCGAGGTCGCCGAGCATCCGGAGCGGCTCGTCGTCTATGGCGGCAGCGGCAAGGCGGCCCGCGACTGGCCGTCGTACGACGCGATCGTGCGTGAGCTCACCACCCTGCGGGCCGACGAGACCCTGCTGGTGCAGTCGGGCCGCCCGGTCGGCGTGATGACCACCCACGAGTGGGCTCCCCGCGTGCTCATCGCCAACTCCAACCTCGTCGGCGACTGGGCGACATGGCCGGAGTTCCGGCGGCTGGAGCGGCTCGGGCTCACGATGTACGGCCAGATGACGGCCGGTTCGTGGATCTACATCGGCACCCAGGGCATCCTGCAGGGCACGTACGAGACGTTCGCGGCGGTCGCGGCCAAGCGGTTCGGCGGCAGTCTCGCCGGGACGATCACGCTCACCGCCGGGCTCGGCGGCATGGGCGGCGCGCAGCCGCTCGCGGTCACGATGAACGGCGGCGTGGCGATCTGCGTCGACTGCGACCCGCGCAGCGTCGAGCGCCGCATCGTCCACCGCTACCTCGACGTCCGGGCCGAGAGCCTGGAGGAGGCGCTGCGCCTGGCGTACGAGGCCAGGGACGCCCGCCGCCCGCTGTCCATCGGCGTCGTGGCCAACGCGGCCGAGGCCGTGCCCGCACTGCTGGCCGGGGGCGCGGAGATCGACATCGTGACCGACCAGACGAGCGCGCACGACCCGCTGGCCTACCTGCCGCTGGGCGTCGCGTTCGAGGACATGGCCGAGCTGGCGCGCAAGGACCCCGAAGGCTTCACCCGCCGGGCCCGCGAGTCGATGGCCCGGCACGTCGAGGCGATGGTCGGCTTCCAGGACGCGGGTGCGGAGGTGTTCGACTACGGCAACTCGATCAGGGGCGAGGCGAGCCTCGCCGGCTATGCGCGGGCGTTCGACTTCCCGGGGTTCGTGCCCGCCTACATCCGGCCGCTGTTCTGCGAGGGGAAGGGCCCGTTTCGGTGGGCGGCGCTGTCGGGCGACCCGGCCGACATCGCGACGACCGATCGCACGATCCTCGATCTGTTCCCCGACAACGAGCCGCTGGCCCGGTGGATCAGGATGGCGGGGGAGCGGGTGCGGTTCCAGGGCCTGCCCGCGCGGATCTGCTGGCTCGGGTACGGCGAGCGCGACCGGGCCGGCGAGCGGTTCAACGACCTCGTCGCCTCGGGGGAGATCTCCGCGCCCATCGTGATCGGCCGCGACCACCTCGACTGCGGCTCGGTGGCCTCGCCCTACCGCGAGACGGAGGGCATGCTGGACGGCTCCGACGCGATCGCCGACTGGCCGCTGCTCAACGCCATGGTCAACGTCGCCTCCGGCGCGTCCTGGGTGTCCATCCACCACGGCGGCGGGGTCGGCATCGGCCGCTCCATCCACGCGGGACAGGTCACCGTCGCCGACGGCACGCCGCTGGCTGGGGAGAAGATCCGCCGGGTGCTGACCAACGACCCCGGGATGGGTGTGATCCGCCACGTGGACGCCGGATACGACCGGGCCGTCGAGGTGGCCGGGGACCGCGGCGTACGCGTCCCGATGGCCGAGGCGGGGGCGGGGGCGGGGGCGGACCACGATGCGTGAGGGCGCGGCCCTGGTCCTGCCGGAGGAGGTCGAGTACGGCTTTCGCCGGCTGTGGCGCGACCTGCTCCCCGTGGGCCGGTGCGACGCGACGGGCGGATATCGGCGGCACGCTTGGACGGCGGCCGACGCGGAGTGCCGGGCCTGGTTCGAGGAGCAGGCACTCAGCCGAGGCCTCGCGTACGAGACCGACCGCAACGGCAACCAGTGGGCCTGGCTGGGCGATCCCACGGCGGGCGACGCCGTGGTGACCGGTTCCCACCTTGACTCCGTGCCCGATGGCGGGGCGTACGACGGCCCGCTGGGGGTCGTGGGGGCGTTCGCCGCGCTCGACGCCCTGCGGGCGCGCGGGTTCCGGCCGGAGCGGCCGCTGGCGGTGGTGAACTTCACCGAGGAGGAGGGCGCAAGATTCGGCCTGGCCTGCCTGGGATCGCGGCTGATGACCGGCGCCGTCCGTCCCGAGACGGCAGGGGCGCTGCGCGACGCGGACGGCGTCACGCTGGCAGCGGCGATGGAGCGGGCGGGACGCGACCCGGCGGCCGCCGGCCGTGACGACGCGCGCCTGACCCGCATCGGGGCCTTCGTGGAGCTGCACGTCGAGCAGGGCCGCCACCTTGCCGCCACACCGCATCCGGTCGGCGTCGCCTCTGCGATCTGGCCGCACGGCCGCTGGCGTTTCGACTTCCGGGGGGAGGCCAACCACGCCGGGACCACCCGCTTGGAGGACCGGCGCGATCCCATGCCGGCGTACGCGGCGGCGGTGCTGGCCGCCCGGGCGAACGCCGAACGCCTGGGGGCCCTGGCCACCTTCGGCAGGATCAAAGTCGAGCCCAACGGCACCAACGCCATCGCGTCGCTGGTCAGCGCCTGGCTCGACTGCCGGGCGCCGGACGCCGCCCTGCTCGACAGGCTCGTCGAGGAGACGACCCGAGCTGCCGAGGGGGCCGAGGTGACCCGGGAGTCCTACACGCCGGTCGTGAACTTCGACGTGGGGCTGCGCGACCGTGTCGCGGGCGTCCTCGGCGGCGCGCCGGTGCTGCCCACGGGGGCAGGGCACGACGCCGGCATCCTCGCCGGTGAGGTCCCGGCGGCCATGCTGTTCGTGCGCAATCCCACGGGTGTCTCGCACTCGCCGTACGAGCACGCCGACGAGGCCGACTGCCTCGCCGGGGTCGCCGCACTCGCCGCCGTTCTGGAGGATCTGCTCACACCGGCCGCCGCCAGCCCCGGCGGGGCTCTCTGAGGGCACGGATGGGCCGCGGCGGCGCGGCCCGTTCAGTGCCCGGATGGGCTGTGACGGCGGGGCTTTGACGACGGGGCTCGCTGCGCACGTGAGCGGCCCCGCCGCCGGGGAGGCCGGGGAGGGGCGTGAAGACGTCCATTACCCAGGAAGCGGCAAGTGAAATTCCACATTAAGGGGAATCGGCTCCAGGTCTTCGCAAAGTAGTGATCGCCGACCTGTTCGAATCAGGGCCGGATAGCCCCGTATTTCCAGGCTGCATGCGTTTTGTTGCTAAAAATGCTTATTTGCCCCACGATGGGTGACTGCGGCGTTTGCTGCCTTTAGCGTGAGAATCAGGGTCCGGATCCAGGTTCGATGGATCGATTCGAGCTCCGTGAATTCGGATGTTCATCCGCCTTCTCGTCACGGAGCCGACGGAGGGATACCCATGTTCAAAGAAGCACTGGCTGCTGCCGTCATGACGGCTTCGGCTCTCGTGGTCCCTGTCGCGATTCAGACGCAGTCGGCCAACGCCGCCGGCACGACCGAGCAGGTCGTCCGGCCGTCGGTCACGGGGGACTGCCCGGGAGGCAGATGCCGTGACAGGCACCGCTATCGCCACCACTTCCGCCACCATCACGACCGTTGGGACCGTTGGGACGGTCGCGATCGCCCCCGCCGCCACCATCGCGAGCGACTGCAGCAGCAGCAACAGCAGCAGCAACAGCAGGGGGCGGGCGGTCAGCAACAGCAGCAGCAACAGCAACAGCAGCGCGGCCGCGCTCAGCAACAGCAACAGCAGCAACAACAGCAGCAGGGGGCGGGCGGTCAGCAACAGCAGCAGCAACAGCAACAGCAGTGACCGGATGACCGTTCATCGCACCTGATCGACCCTGTGGTCATCAGGTCCGATCGACTTCACGCTCGTCGGGCCTGATCGACACCGTGCCCCGCGTCCACCGTTCGCGGGGCATTCTCCTGTGGCCGCTGACAGCGGTCCCGGCGCTCGGAAGGCGAGCGCCGGGTGCGCGAGACCGATGGGTCGGGCGAATGCGTCAGCGTGAACAGCGGTGCCGCCGCACCGAAGCCGGGCGTGAGTGGTCGTCTGGTGGGGGCCTTGGCCAACCCGGGGTGCCTTCAGCGGTGGCGGCGGTCCCGTCACCCCGGAGGCGGGGTGCCGGGTGCGGGCGGCTGTCGGGCCGGACCTTGGCCGGCCCCCGGGGTGCCGTCGGCGGGAACGGTGGTCCCGGCGCTCAGAAGGCGAGCGCCGGGCACGACAGCCGTCGAATCGGGGGCGTGGCCGGACCGGGGGTGCGTCAGCGGGAACGGCGGTCGCTGGAGCCGGGGTCGGTCAGACCGGCCCGGCGCAGCGCCTCGGCCATGGCTCCGCCGAGCGGCGCGCCGCCCGAGCCCCCGCCGTTGCCGCGGCCGGACCCGCCCCTGCCGTTCTGGCCCTGGCGGGCGGGGTTCTGGCGGGACTGGTTCTGCCGCGGCTGGCCGCGCCGGCCGTCCTGCCGGTCGTCGCGGGCCTCGCCGTTCGGCCCGCCCCGGCGGCCACCGCCGGCCGTCTCGTCGTCCAGGCGCAGCGTGAGCGAGATGCGCTTGCGCTGGAGGTCCACGTCGAGCACCTTGACCCGCACGATGTCGCCGGGCTTGACCACGTCGCGGGGGTCCTTCACGAAGGAGTTGGACATCGCGGACACGTGGACCAGGCCGTCCTGGTGCACGCCGATGTCGACGAACGCCCCGAACGCGGCGACGTTGGTGACGACGCCCTCCAGGATCATGCCGGGCGACAGGTCGGACGGCTTCTCGACGCCGTCCTTGAACGTGGCGGTCTTGAACGCCGGACGGGGGTCGCGGCCCGGCTTCTCCAGTTCCTTGAGGATGTCGGTCACGGTCGGCAGGCCGAAGGTGTCGTCGACGAACTGCGACGGCTTGAGCGAGCGCAGCGCCGAGGTGTTGCCGATCAGCGTGCGCAGGTCGCTCTTGGTGAAGTCGAGGATGCGGCGCACCACCGGGTAGGCCTCCGGGTGCACGCTGGAGGCGTCGAGGGGGTCGTCGCCGCCCGGGATGCGCAGGAAGCCCGCGCACTGCTCGAACGCCTTCGGGCCGAGCCGCGGCACCTCCTTCAGCCCGGTCCGGGAGCGGAACGGCCCGTTGGCGTCGCGGTGCGCGACGATGTTCTCCGCCAGCCCGGCGCTGATGCCGGAGACGCGGGTCAGCAGCGGGGCGGACGCGGTGTTGACGTCCACGCCCACCGCGTTCACGCAGTCTTCCACCACCGCGTCGAGCGAGCGCGACAGCTTCACCTCGGACACGTCGTGCTGGTATTGGCCGACGCCGATGGACTTGGGGTCGATCTTGACCAGCTCGGCCAGGGGGTCCTGCAGCCGCCTGGCGATCGAGACCGCGCCGCGCAGCGAGACGTCGAGACCGGGCAGCTCCTGGGAGGCGTACGCCGACGCGGAGTAGACGGAGGCTCCGGCCTCCGACACCACGATCTTGGTGAGGTGCGGCATGTGCTTGACCAGCTCACCGGCGAGCTTGTCGGTCTCCCGCGACGCGGTGCCGTTGCCGATGGCGATCAGCTCCACCTTGTGCTCTGTCGCGAGCCGGGCCAGCACCGCGAGCGACTGGTCCCACTGCCGCTTGGGCTCGTGCGGATAGATCGTCTCGGTGGCGACGACCTTGCCGGTGCCGTCCACGACCGCGACCTTCACGCCGGTGCGCAGGCCCGGGTCGAGGCCCATGGTCGGCCGTGCCCCCGCGGGAGCGGCGAGCAGCAGGTCGCGCAGGTTGGCCGCGAACACGCGCACGGCCTCCTCCTCGGCCGCCTGCCACAACCGGGTCCGCAGGTCGATGCCCAGGTGCACGAGGACGCGGGTCCGCCAGGCCCAGCGCACGGTGTCGAGCAGCCACTTGTCGGCCGTGCGGCCGAGGTCGGCGATGCCGAAGTGCCGGGCGATCCGCGCCTCGTAGTCGTTCGGCTCCTCGGCCTCCGGGTCGAGGGTGAGCGTGAGCACTTCTTCCTTCTCACCCCGGAACATCGCGAGGATGCGGTGCGAGGGCAGGCGGGTGAAGGGCTCGGAGAAGTCGAAGTAGTCGGAGAACTTGGCCCCGGACTCCTGCTTGTCCTCCCGCACCTGGGAGATCAGACGCCCGCGGGACCACATGCGCTCCCGCAGGTCGCCGATGAGGTCGGCGTCTTCGGCGAAGCGCTCGACCAGGATGGCCCGGGCGCCCTCCAGCGCGGCGGCGGCGTCGGCCACGCCCTCGCGCACGTACGCCTCCGCGGTCGCCTGGGGGTCCAGCGACGGGTCGCCGAGCAGCGCGTCCGCCAGCGGCTCCAGCCCCAGCTCCCTGGCGATCTGTGCCTTGGTGCGGCGCTTGGGCTTGTAGGGCAGGTAGATGTCCTCCAGGCGGGCCTTCGAGTCGGCCTCCATGATGCGCGCTTCGAGGGCCTCGTCGAGCTTGCCCTGCGACCGGATCGAGTCGAGGATGGCGGCCCGCCGCTCCTCCAGCTCGCGCAGGTAGCGCAGCCGCTCCTCCAGCGTGCGCAACTGGGCGTCGTCGAGCGCGCCCGTGGCCTCCTTGCGATAGCGGGCGATGAACGGCACCGTCGCCCCGCCGTCGAGCAGGTCGACGGCCGCGGTGACCTGACTCTCGCGCACGCCGAGCTCTTCGGCGATCCGCTGCTGAATGGACGTCGTCACGATCCTGATCCGCCTTCTTCCGGGTCCGCCCTCTCCGAGGGGCTCTCATTCTGCCGGATTCGCCGGGCCCCCTCAGTCAACCTGTGGACAACCCGAGCACCCCGATGCAGGCCGGGCACACGCGACCCGAGATGTCAGGTGATCGGCTCTGCCGGTGTCTCCTGCTTCTCCGCGCTCGTTTATCGGCCGGGCGTCCCCCGCAAAATCAATTTCCGCGCGGGAAATCCTCCGTTCGGCCGATCAGTGAGAAAGGACGCCGGGCTTGTCGTCGTACATACAGGTCTCGGTACGCCGCCCGGCGTGGACGTGCGGCGATCACGGCCCACGACGCGGCGGGAACCGCGCGACGTCGACCCGGTGGGCGGCTCGACGCATTTCCCGGTCCCACGCATTTTCACGGTGAGATCCTGCGGCGGTCGAGCCGTGCTGCTATATCTGCTAATATCCGGCCATATTTGGAAGCGGAGCGCCGGCCATAGGGAATTCGCGCCGGAGGCCCCCCGTGGCTTCGAAGCGTGCCCGGTGAACGCGTACGGACCGGCGCGTGCTCAGCCGGTGTTGAGCCGCTCGTACGGACCGGCGTGCTCAGCGGACGTGGAGCCGCTCGTATGGACCGGCGTGCTCAGCCCGCGTTGAGCCGCTCGTACAGACCGGCACCCGCCAGCAGCAGGAGCGCGAGGGTGAGCAGCGCCTGCGACGCCAGCGGCACGCCCCTGGCGGGCGTCCCGCCGGCCGGGGCCTGCGCCGCGGGCTCGCGGCCCGGTGCGCTCTCCGGATGGTGAGCCAGGTAGCCCGTGGGGAACGAGGTCACGATCTCACGGCCGCATCCGGGGCAGGTCGTCCCGGACCAGGGTGGCGGGACGACGACCTCGTCCCGGGTCCATATCACGACGTCGACGCCCTGCTCGTCGCGCGTGCGGTGGACGACGTACTCCTCCTCCCAGACACGCAGGCAGCGCAGGCACTCGAACGGCCACGTCTCCCTGGCGCTGATCGCCTCGCGCACCGGTACCACCCCCGATCTCACGACCTCCGCCTTTGAGTCTCAACACAGGGTGAAACCACCGCAAGTGGTGATATGGACACGATGGGTAATGATTGCCCAGGCCGTTCGTGGCTTCTCCGCTTCGTCAGACCACTTCGAGCAGCTCGCCGACCAGGCCGAGGGCCAGCGTCTTGTAGCCCACGGAGTCGAACAGCACCGTGATCCGGTCCTGCTCGCGGCTCATCACGATCCCGTGCCCCCACTCGGCGTGCCGGACGTCCGCGTGCATGGGGAACCGCCCGTCGCCGGTCTCCGGCGGGGTCGCCGTACCGGAGCGGCAGGTGTCGCAGTCGCCGCAGGACCGTTCGTACGGCTCGCCGAAATACTCCAGCAGGAAGCGGCGCCGGCAGCCGGTCGTCTCCGCGTAGCCGCGCATCATCTCCAGCCGGGAGTCCCCCATCCGGTGCCGGAGATCGTCGATCTCCACCGCGTGGGCGGCGGCCTCGTCCGGAGGCGGGCCGTCCGGGGTGTAGCGCAGGGCGCCACCATGGGTCACCTCGACCGCGCCCGCCCGTTCGAGCAGGTTGACGTGCGAGGCCAGCCTGGCCGCCCCGACGCCGAGGAGCTCGCGCAGGTCGGCGGCGGCGACCCCCCCGCCGTGCTCGTGGACCAGCGTCGCGACGCGCCGCATCATGGCCTCGTCCGCGTGGCCCCCGGCGAAGAACCTGCGCAGCCCCAGGTCCTCGGGCCGGTAGAACAGCACGGCATCGGCCGGGTTGCCGTCCCGGCCCGCCCGGCCGATCTCCTGGTAGTACGCGTCGAGCGACTCCGGAGGCGCGGCGTGCAGCACGTAGCGCACGTCGGGCTTGTCGATGCCCATCCCGAAGGCCGAGGTCGCCACGACGGTGTCGAGGTCGTCGTCCTGGAACCGCTCGTGGATGCGGCGGCGTTCCTTCGCCTTCATCCCCGCGTGGTACGCCTCGGCCCGGCGGCCGCGCTCCCTCAGCAGGCCGGCGTACTCCTCGGCCTGGCGCCGCGTCGCCACATAGAGCAGTCCCACGCCGTCGAGCCCGGCGGTGTGGTCGGCGAGGGCCCTGCGCTTGTCGTCGTCGCTCGTGAACCGGTGGACGTCGAGACGGAGGTTGGGCCGGTCGAACCCCCGCACGATCTGCTGCGCGCCGGTCAGGCCGAGCGACTCGACGATCTCCTCGCGCACGGTCGGCGCGGCCGTGGCGGTCATCGCGATCACCGGGGGATGGCCCAGACGCTCGATCACCTTGCCGAGCCGCAGATACTCGGGCCGGAAGTCGTGGCCCCAGGCGGACACGCAGTGCGCCTCGTCCACCGCGATCAGGGAGGGCCGGGCCTCGGCCAGCCGCTCGACCACCTCGGGCTTGGCGAGCTGCTCCGGGGACAGGAACACATATTCGGCGTCGCCCGCCGTGACCTGGTCGAGGCCCGCCTCGACCGAGCCGGCCGAGTTGACCGCCACCGCGCCCGCTGCCCCCGCCTTGAGCAGGCCCATGACCTGGTCGCGCTGCAGAGCGATGAGCGGCGAGACGATGACCGTCGGGCCGTCCAGGAGCAGGCCGGGCACCTGATAGACGGCCGACTTGCCGCCGCCGGTCGGCATCACCAGCAGCACGTCGCGCCCCGCGAGCAGGTGCTCCATCGCCTCCTGCTGGCCGGGGCGCAGCTGCTGCCAGCCGAACGCGTCCCTCGCGGTGGCCCGCAGCCGCCTGCCCCTGCGTCCGAAACGCCGGCCGAAGCGGCCTCCCGCCCAGCCGCCGGCCCAGCTTCCCGACCAGTCCCTCGACCAGCCGCCCGCCGTGCCGCCGAGCCGGTCACCGGCCCTTCCGCCGGACAGGCCGCCGTACCTCTGCCTGACGCTCATGCCGCCGCACCCCCTCGCCCGATCGGGCTGCAACTACCCGAGCGGAAAGGACCGAACCGGAATAGCCGTACGGACCCGGCCGCTGAGAGCGGTTATGAGAGCGATCGTGTATTCCGAGACCGGGGACAGCGACGTCCTGCGCCTGACCGAACGGCCGGTGCCCGAGCCGGGGCCCGGAGAGGTACGCGTACGGGTGGTGCGTTCGGGCGTCAACCCGACCGACTGGAAGTCGCGGCGCGGCACGCTGAGCCATCCGGAGGCCGTGCCCAACCAGGACGGCGCCGGGATCGTGGACGTCACCGGGCCGGGAGTGACGGGGGTGGCCCCGGGAGATCGCGTGTGGGTGTGGGAGGCCGCCTGGGGGCGTCCGGACGGCACCGCACAGGAGTATGTCGTGCTGCCCGAGCGGCAGGTCGTGCCGCTGCCGGACGGAGCCTCCCTCGACCTCGGTGCGAGCCTCGGCATCCCCGCGCTGACCGCGCATCGCTGCCTGACCGTGGCGGACGGCGGACCGGACCGCCTCGCCCCCGGAGCGCTCGACGGCAGGACCGTCCTCGTCGCGGGCGGGGCCGGGGCCGTGGGCAACGCCGCGATCCAGCTCGCCCGCTGGGCCGGGGCGACCGTGGTGACCACTGTCAGCGGGCCGGAGAAGGCGGCGCTGGCCCGGGCCGCGGGGGCGCATCACGTGGTCGACTACCGCGTCGGCGATCCGGCGGCGGAGATCCGCCGCGTCGCCCCGGGCGGCGCCGACATCGTGGTGGAGGTCGCGCCCGCGCCCAACGCCGCCCTCGACGCGGCGGTCACCGCTCCCTGTGGGGTCGTCGCGGTGTACGCGAACAACGGCGGAGACGCGGTCACGTTGTCGGTGCGCGACCTGTTCACCCGCAACATCCGCTATCAGTTCGTGCTGGTCTACACGGTCCCCGAGGCGGTCAAGGACGCGGCCGTTGCCGACGTGCGCGCGGCGGTCGAGGCGGGCGCGCTGCGGGTGGGCGAGGAGGCCGGGCTGCCCCTGCACCACTTCCCGCTGGAGCGTACGGCCGACGCCCACGACGCGGTCGAGTCGGGCGCGGTCGGCAAGGTGCTGGTCGACGTCGCCCCGGAGTGAGCCTCGTGGTGAAACCCGGGCGAGCTCGGCGAATCCGGATGCCGGGAGGGGCGATGGATCTTCCCGTACGGGCGGTAGCGTCGGGGCATGCGACTAGGAGTGCTGGACGTGGGTTCCAACACGGTGCACCTGCTGGTGATGGACGCGCATCAGGGGGCCCGTCCGCTGCCCGCGTTCTCCCACAAGGACGAGCTGCGGCTCGCCGAGCATCTCGTCGGCGGCGACCGGCTCAGCGACGAGGGCGCGGCGCGGCTCGGGGCCTTCGTACGCGAAGCGGTCCGCATCGCCGAGGACAAGGGAGTGGAGGACCTGGTCGCCTTCGCCACCTCGGCGGTCCGCGACGCGGTCAACGGCGAGGACGTGCTGGCCCAGATCAAGGCGGACACCCGGGTGGACATCCAGGTCCTGTCGGGGGACGACGAGGCCAGGCTCACGTTCCTGGCCGTCCGCCGCTGGTTCGGGTGGTCCTCCGGGCGGCTGCTGGTGACCGACATCGGGGGCGGGTCGCTGGAGATCGCGTCCGGCATCGACGAGGAGCCCGACGTCGCGGTCTCCCTTCCGCTCGGCGCGGGGCGGCTCACCCGCGACTGGTTCACCGCCGACCCGCCCGATCCGGAGGAGCTCCGCGCGCTGCGGCGGCACGTACGCGCCGAGATCGCGCGGACGGTCGGGGCGGTCGCCAAGTACGGCAGGCCCGACCACGCGGTCGCCACGTCCAAGACCTTCCGCCAGCTCGCGCGTATCGCGGGGGCCGCGTCGTCCGGCGAGGGCACGTACGTCAAGCGGACGCTGACGCACGACGACCTGGTCGAGTGGACGGGCAGGCTGGCCACGATGCCGGCCGCCCGCCGGGCGGAGCTTCCCGGGGTGTCCGCCGGGCGGGCCGCGCAGCTTCTCGCCGGCGCGGTCGTCGCGGACGCCGCAATGGACCTGTTCGAACTGCCGGTGCTGGAGATCTGCCCGTGGGCGCTGCGGGAGGGTGTGATCCTGCGCAGGCTCGACGGCCTTCCCATGGGTCGGCCCTCGGTGGCCGATCAGTAAGGTATGAGGGTCATCCAAACAGGGCAAGGCACCAACAACCGGCAATTTTCGTTCCTCTACGTGGCGGGTGATCTTCCGCCGGCCACCGGAGTGCCGTAATCGGGGTCGACCTCTGGAGGAATCTCAATGGTGGAGCTGCTGGGAGCCGTGGTCTCCCTGGCGGCGGTGGCGGTGCTGGTGCTCGGAGCCGTGCTGGTGATCGCGATCGCGACCCTCATATGGCTGGGTGCGATGGCGATGACCACCGGGCGCGAGTCCTACGGGCGGGCGATCCCCGGCCTGGAGGGCACGGGCCCGGGCGAGCGCGCGTGGAACCCCCGGCCCGAGGCCGGGGCGACCGGCGCGTCCGCCGACGGATCCGGCAAAGCACCCGCGCTCGGATCCGGCAAAGCACCCGCGCTCGGATCCGGCAGAGCGCCTGTGCTCGGGTCGGGCGGAGCGCCTGCGGCCGGGTCGGGCGGAGCGCCTGTGCTCGGGTCGGGCGGAGCGCCTGCGGCCGGGTCGGGCGGAGCGCCTGTGCTCGAGTCCGGCCAGGCATCCGCGGCCGGGCCCGGCCAAGGAGCTGTGGCCGGATCCGGTCAAGCGCCTGCGGCCGGATCCGGAAAGGCGCCCGTCGGCGCGTCCGGCAACGGACACGTGAACGGGCGGGCCACGGGCCGGAAGGTCCATACCGTCGCCGCCTCCGTGCGTCGCGCATAGCGAGGCCCACGCCGGCGTCCGCGTCCCCGTCAGGTCCTCCCTGGCGGGGACGCCGTCGTGTCCAAGGCTTCTCCGCGGGACTCTCCGGCGGGGACGCCGTCGTCCGGGGTGCCTCGCGGCCGGGCCGGGGCGGCCGTCAGCGGCCCTCCCTGCCCTGCCCGGACAGCGTCTTGACCAGCTCGGTGAGGTGGGCGACCTGAGCCTCCAGCCCGCGTACGCGCGCCTCGAGCTCGAACAGGGTGGGGGCCTGGTAGCCGTCGGCGATCTGCCTGCTCATCGTTCCTCCCGAGCGGGACCGGCCGGGGAGACCGGTGTAGGGGTGCAGGGCATGGGGGTCGTGCTGATCCTGAATCCCTATTCCCCGAATATGCGATTTGGCACCTCTTCTTCACGGGCAAGATGGAACGGTGAAGGTCGTCGTGCTCGCGGACACCCACGCTCCCCGGCGCTGGAAGTCCTGCCCGCCCGCGGTCGCCGCGCACCTGCGGGGAGCCGACCTGATCCTGCACGCCGGTGACGTCTGCACCGCGGACGTCCTGGTGGAGCTGTCCGCGTACGCTCCGGTCCACGCGGTGCTCGGCAACAACGACGGCCCGGACGTCGCGGCCTGGGGCGCCCCCGAGACGCTCGGCCTCGACCTCGGCGGGCTCCGGGTGGCGATGATCCACGACAGCGGGCAGGCCGCCGGGCGGACCGCGCGGATGCGGCGCCGCTTCCCCGAGGCCGACCTGGTCGTCTTCGGCCACTCGCACATCCCCATGGACCTCACCGGCGACGGGGTGCGGGTGTTCAACCCCGGCTCGCCCACCGACCGCCGCCGCCAGCCGTACGGCACCATCGGAATCCTCGACGTCGATGGCGGCGTGCTGCGGCGGGCCGAGATCGTGCCCGTCACCTGACCTGCCTAAGGGCCGTACGGCGGGGCAGGGGACCGGTATGAGAGAGAACAGACCACAGCCCGACCCGCGTTCGCGGTTCGAGGATGAAGGCATTCCGGACCTGCAGGAGGGCACGCCCGGGCAGCAGTGGGCCGAGGACCCGCAGGAGATGCCGCTGCCCGGCGACAGGCCCCTGGGCCTCGACGAGTACGGCACCACGCCCAGCGAGATGCGCGAGGGCGAGCCCCTGGACTTGCGCCTGTCCCGCGAGGTGCCCGATGTGGACGTCCCGTCCGGCACGGAGCCGGGCACGGGCGATCCGGACGGCTACGCGACCGCCGACCCCGCCCAGCCCGTCCGCCTCGTCGATCCGGACGGCGGCATGGGCGTGGACACGGAGAAGGACATGATCGCCGAGGATGTGGGGCCGGACCTCGGCGGCTACTCGCCGGAGGAGCAGGCGGTGCGCGTGGAGGACGAGACCCCCTAGGACGACCCTCTTTGATCACACCTGACCCGCCGGGGCCCCGCTGTACGGCGGAGCCCCTTCGCTCCGGCCGGCCGTCAACGTCCCGAAGGCGGTCGGACGCCGGTGTCAGCCGAGGACCGTCGCCGAGCGGCCCTCGTCCACGGTGTACGCACCCGCGGAGATCGCGCCGAGACTCGCAGGGGTGAGCGTCAGCGAGACGACGCCGCCGGGCAGTACGCGAGAGTTCTCGTCCACGGTCGTGAACGTCGCGGGCGTCGATCCGTCCGGGAACAGGCGCTTCCCCGCCCCGACGACGACTGGGTACTGGAGCAGCCGGTAGAGGTCGACGAGTCCCGCCTGATGCAGCGTCTGCACCAGCTTCCAGCTTCCGTGAACCTGGAGTTCCCTTCCGGGAAGCTCCTTGAGCCGGCGTACCTCGTCGACCAGTTCACCGCGCAGGACGGTCGCCGGGCTCCAGTCGGCTTCCTCGTCGGTCAGCGTCGAGCTGACGACATACTTCGGCAGCGTGTTGAGCTTGATGGCGATCAGATTGTTCGGTTCGGTGACCTTCGGCCAATACCCACCGAGCAGATTGAAGCTCGTGCGGCCGAAGAGGAAGGCGTCGGCCTCACGGAACCAGCTCTCGACAACCTCGTTGGTGTGCGCCGAGGCGTGCGGAACGAGCCACCCGCCGCGGTCGAAGCCGTCGGAGCGGTCCTCGTCCGGGGCTCCCGGCCCTTGCATGACGCCGTCGAGGCTGATGAAGGTGTTGACGCTGAGCAGCACGATTCTTCCCCCGGAAATCGGGTGGCGGACAGCCGGCCAGGGCTGACCGGCACGCAGACGCTAGCTTCCCGGCCCGGGGCGGGTCTTGTACGGAAACGACATCGAGGCTTGGCCGCCCTCCCGCAGTTCGCGCGCGGTGCGCCCTATGCAGCGACGTAGCGAACGTGCGAGGTGGGCCTGGCGAAACAGCCGAGCCCCCCGAAGAAAGCGCCGATCGTGGCCGTCGCGCAGCATCGTGGCCGCGGCGTTCGCGCGGTCGATCCGCATCACGGCGGTCTGCGAGAGTCCGGTGGATCGAGGGCCCTTCGGGGATCGACCGGGCCCACGGCGCGTGCGGCCGGCGGCCGGGCCGCCGCACGGCGCAGGCGGCCGGGAAAGGAGCCGCGAGAGGTCCTCGCATTCGTTACGCTGCCCCGATGGCGGGAGTTGAGGAGCCGCGGCACGAATGGCGGGGGCCGCGCGGGATCGTTGCGCTGAAGGGCACCGGCATGGTGCTGTGCGGTGTGCTGGCGCTCGTCGGCGACGGCGCGCAGCTCTTCCTCGCGGGCGTCGCGACCCTGGGTTTCGGCCTGCTGACCGGCCGGGACCTGGTCGCGCCGGTACGGCTCGCGGCGGGGGAGGACGGGCTGGTCGTCACCGGGCTGTCCGGGCGGGAACGCATCTCCTGGAATGACGTGGACCGCATCCGGGTGGACTCCCACCGCCGTTACGGCCTGACGTTCGAGCTGCTGGAGATCGACGCCGGCGAGCAGATCCACCTGTTCAGCCGGTTCGACCTCGGCGAGCCGGTCGTCGACGTGGCCGAGACGCTCATGCGGATGCGCCCCTGACCCGTCCCGTACGATCGTCGCGGTTCGGGAACGATGCAAGCGGATCGCAAGCGCCGGGCCCTAAGGTCCGATCGTGTCACAAACCGCTCTCACCACATTGATCCTCGCGGGCCTCGGGCTCGTCTTCGGCCTCATCGGCGGCGCCATCACCAGGAACGCGCGGGAGTTCCGCCGCCGGGCGCAGCGCGCCAGCGGCCTGGTCGTCGGGCTGCGGGCGAGCAGGGCCACCGACGGCACCGTCTACTACCCGGCCATCCGGTTCACGACGATCTACGGCCAGCAGGTCGAGGCCGAGACCTCCTTCGGGAGCAACCCGCCGCCCGCGCGGCCGGGCCAGGAGGTCACGGTGCTGTACGACCCGGCCAGGCCGACGCGGATCCGCATCGACAGCGCGGCGGGGAACGGCATGCTCCTCGGCGGCATCTTCCTCGCGGGGGGCATCGTGTTGTTCACCGCGGGGGCGGGGGTTGCGCTGACCCAGACGATCTGAGCCAGACGATCTGAGCCAGACGATCTGAGCCAGCGCTTCGAGCACGGACGCTTTCGAGCACGGACGCTTTCGAGCACGGACGCTTTCGAGCACGGACGCTTTCGAGCACGGACGCTTTCGAGCACGGGCGCTCTGAACCGGCGCGCTACGAGCCCGCAGGCTCGGTCCCCGCCCCCCGCGGCGTGTGGATCATCCGGTCGCGCAGGCCGTCCCGTTCAGGGTGAAGGCGGCGGGGGCGGGGTTGGAGCCGCTGTAGGTCCCCTGGAAGCCGAAGTTCGCCGTGCCGCCGTTCGCGCCGATGGTTCCGTTCCAGTCGGCGTTCGTCGCGGTGACCTGCTGGCCCGACTGCGTGATCGTCGAGTTCCAGGAGTTGGTGATCCTCTGGTTGCCGGCGTACGTCCACTGGAGCCGCCAGCCGTTGACCGGGCTCGACGACCTGTTGGTGATCGTCACGTCCGCGGTGAACCCGCTGCCCCAGTCGTTCGGCTTGTACGTCACCACGCAGCCGCCCGCCGATGCCGACGGGCTGGCGCTGGGCGACGGGCTGGGCGACCGTGACGGGGACGGGGACGGGGACGGGGACGGGGACGGGGACGGGGACTGGGACGGGGACGGGGACGGGGACGGCGACGGAGACGGCGAAGGTGAGGGGGAAGGCGACGGGGAGGGAGACGGCGACGGGCTGGCGCCCGTGTAGGTCAGCCCGAAGCCATACTCGAACAGCCCCTGCTTGCCGTCACCGACGTTGATCGGCTCCTGGTCGGCGCTGCGCGGCCACGTCATCGGCAGCTTCCCGGTCGGGGCGTAGTCGCCGAACAGCACGTCGGCCACGCCACGTCCCTCGGTGCCCGGCAGCCAGGCCGCGACCAGGGCGTTCCACTGGTCGAGCTGGCCGGCGATGTCCATCGGCCGCCCGGAGACGAGCACCACGACCAGCGGCACGCCGGACGCCTTGAGCCGCTGCAGCGTGGCCAGATCGGTCGAGTCCAGGCCCATCGAGCCCGTGCGGTCGCCCTGGCCCTCGGCGTACGGCGTCTCGCCGACGACGGCGATCGCCGCGCGGTAGGAGGAGTCGATGCCGCTGCCGTCGCGGTTGTAGGTGATCTGGGTGCCGGAGCCGACGGCGTCGCGGATGCCCTGCAGGATCGTGGTGCCGGTGGTGATGTTGCCTGACGAGCCCTGCCAGCTGATCGTCCAGCCGCCGCTCTGGTTGCCGATGTCGTCGGCGCTCTTGCCCGCCACGAAGATCTTGCCGCCGCTCTTGCTCAGCGGCAGCACGTTGCCCGCGTTCTTGAGCAGCACCAGCGACTCGCGTACGGCCTCGCGGGCCAGGGCGCGGTGCGCCGAGCTGCCGATCGTGGAGGTGTAGGAGCGGTCGGTCAGCGGCTTCTCGAACAGCCCGAGCTCGAACTTCTTGGTCAGGATGCGGCGGTTGGCGTCGTCGATCCGCGACATCGGGATCCGGCCCGCCTGCACCTCCTGCCTCAGCAGGGAGATGAACCTCTTGTAGTCGGTCGGCACCATCACCATGTCGATGCCCGCGTTGACCGCCGTGGTGATCTCGTTCGCGGTGAAGCCGGACTGCCCGTCGAGCTGGTCGATGCCCGCCCAGTCGGAGACCACGAAGCCCGTGAAGCCCAGCTCGCCCTTCAGCACGTCGGTGATCAGGTATCTGTTGCCGTGCATCCGCACGCCGTTCCAGGAGCTGTAGGACACCATCACCGAGCCCACCCCGCGCTCCACGGCGGCCTTGAACGGCGGCAGGTGGATGGCCCGCAGGTCGGCCTCGCTCAGCTCGGTGTTGCCCTGGTCCCGGCCGCCCGTGGTGCCGCCGTCGCCCACGTAGTGCTTGGCGGTGGCGAGGATGGAGGCGTTCCCGGCGTTCTGGAAGCCGTCCACGATCGTCGTCATCTGCGTGACGAGCTGCGGGTCCTCGCTGAAGGACTCGTACGTACGGCCCCAGCGGTCGTTGCGGGCCACGCACAGGCAGGGCGCGAAGGTCCAGTCGATGCCGGTGCCGGACACCTCCTCGGCCGTCGCCCGCCCGATCCGCTCCACCAGGCCGGGGTCGCGGGTCGCGCCGAGCCCGATGTTGTGCGGGAAGATCGTCGCGCCGGCCACGTTGTTGTGCCCGTGCACGGCGTCGATGCCGTAGATCATCGGAATGCCGAGCGGGGTCGACAGCGCCTGCCGCTGGAAGTTGTCGTACATGTCGGCCCACGACGACGGGGTGTTCGAGGAGGGAGCCGAGCCGCCGCCGGACAGGATCGAGCCCAGCCGGTACGCCGCCACGTCGGAGATCGTCGTCAGGGCCGACCGGTCGGCCTGGGTCATCTGCCCGACCTTGTCGTCGAGCGACATCCGCGACAGCAGGTCGTCCACCCGCGTCGCCACCGGAAGGCTCGGATCCTGGTAGGGGGCGTTCGCCGCCCGCGCGGCCTCGCGACCGCCGACGAAGACGGCGCCGAGCGCCACGGCGAGCAGCGCCACGAGCGCGGGAATCCAGACGGGTGTCAGCCGGGATGTCATCACGTCCTCCTTGTGGTCCCGCTGACGGTAGGAATCGCCGGGAATTCGGGTCAATCGACGTGACTTCCGGACACTCGCCACCAGCCGCGGGCGAGGAAAGTTTCACGTTCCACGCCGGGCTTGCGCCTTCAGCGGATCCGCTGCCGGCGAAGATCGCGCCGGTGGTCCGCGGGGCGGCCGTAGCGTCGTCCCATGGATCTGGTCGAACTGCTCCCCAGCCTGTACTTCCTGCGGTTTCCCGTGGGGCACGTCTACCTGTGGCGCGACCCCGACGGGCTGACCCTGATCGACTCCGGGGTTCCCGGCTCCGCGCCGCTCATCGCGGACGCCGTCCGTACGCTCGGGCACGCGCCGTCCGACGTACGGCGCCTGGTGCTGACGCACTTCCACGAGGACCACACCGGCTCGGCGGCCGACATCGCCGCCTGGGGCGACGTCACCGTGTGCGCCCACCGCGACGACGCGCCGTTCGTCCGGGGCGAGGCGGCCGGACCCGCGCCGATCCTGTCCGGCTGGGAGCAGGAGTTGTGGGACCACGTGCACGCGGACATGCCGCACGTGCCCGCACCGCCCGTGCGCGTCGACCGCGAACTGGACGACGGCGACACGCTCGGCTTCGGCGGTGGCGCGCGCGTGCTCGCCGTGCCCGGTCACACTCCGGGCAGCCTCGCGCTGCACCTGCCGGAGCAGGGAGTGCTGTTCACCGGCGACACCATCGCCCGCGCCCCCGACGGCCAGGTCATCCTCGGTGTGTTCAACGCCGACCCGCCCGCCGCCGTCGCCTCGCTCGTACGGCAGGCGGCCCTCGACGTCGAGATCGCCTGCTTCGGCCACGGCGAGCCCGTCACCAAGGGCGCCTCCCGGCTCATCGCGGACACCGCGGCCCGCCTCACCGGCTGACGCCGTACGGCCGCCCCTCCGCACGGAAGATCACAGGCGTGAGGGCGGCGCGGGCGGGGGATGTCTCGACCGTCACCTGTCCCCTCACGCGGCCGCCGCGGTCGGCCGCAGTTAGGGGTGCGCATGCGCGTCACCGCCGTCGAGTCCACCGAACTGTTCGTCCACCCGGCCACCGGAGATGACGCCCCGCGCCAGGTGGTCCGGGTCGTCCTCGGCGAGGTGCCGGACGGCGTGCCCCTGGTGGTGGAGGTCACCGGCCCCGGGGTGCGCGGCGAGCGCACAGTCGACGGACGCGCCCCGGACGGACGCGCCCCGGACGGGCGTCCCCCGGACACGGTCGTGGAGGTGCCGGTGCGGGTCACCGCGCCCGCAGCGGTCCTGGGCGCGCGTGTCCCGATCACCGTACGGGCCGGCGCGGGGCGGGAAAGGTGCACGGCCGAGGGGGAGCTGCTCGTCGCCGAGCCCGGGTGGACGGTCTGGATGATCCCCCACTTCCACTACGACCCGGTCTGGTGGAACACCCAGGCCGCCTACACCGCCACCTGGGACCACGCGGGCGGCGCGGCGCAGGCGAACCGGCAGGAGTTCCAGCACGCGGGGTTCGATCTCGTACGGCTCCACCTGGACACCGCCAGGAGGGAGCCCGGCTACACGTTCGTGCTCGCGGAGGTCGACTACCTCAAGCCCTACTGGAACGCCCACCCCGAAGACCGGGCCTATCTGCGCCGCCTGCTCGCGGAGGGCCGGGTGGAGATCATGGGCGGCACGTACAACGAGCCGAACACCAACCTGACCGGGCCCGAGGCGACGATCCGCAACCTCGTCCATGGCATCGGCTTCCAGCGCGACGTGCTCGGCGGCGACCCGGCGACGGCCTGGCAGCTCGACGCGTTCGGGCACGACCCGCAGTTTCCCGGGCTGGCCGCCGAGGCGGGCCTGACCTCCAGCTCGTGGGCGCGCGGGCCCTACCACCAGTGGGGCCCGATGCTCGTCGGCGGCGGCTGGGGCGACCCCTCGGTGATGCAGTTCCCCTCGGAGTTCGAGTGGGTGTCGCCGTCGGGACGCGGGGTCACCACGCACTACATGCCGGCCCACTACAGCGCCGGATGGTGGATGGACTCCGCGCCGACCCTGGAGCAGGCCGAGGCCGCGGTCTACGAGCTGTTCACGCTGCTCAAGAAGGTCGCCGCCACCCGCAACGTGCTGCTGCCCGTCGGCACCGACTACACCCCGCCCAACAAATGGGTCATGGAGATCCAGCGTGACTGGAACCGGCGCTACGTCTCGCCCCGGTTCGTCTGCGGCCTGCCCAGGGAGTTCTTCGCCGCCGTACGGGCCGAGGGCGTCCGCCTGACGCCGCAGACGCGGGACATGAACCCGATCTACACCGGCAAGGACGTGTCGTACATCGACACCAAGCAGGCGCAGCGGCACGCCGAGACGCGGCTCGCCGACGCCGAGAAGTTCGCCGCGATCGCCACCGCGACCCTCGGCGCGCCCTACCCGCATGCCGCGCTCGACAAGGCCTGGCGGCAGATCGCGTACGGCGCGCACCACGACGGCATCACCGGCTCGGAGTCCGACCAGGTCTATCTGCATCTGATGACGGGCTGGCGGGAGGCGTACGACCTGGGCGGGAAGGTGCTCGACGCGTCGCTGCGCCGCCTCGGCGAGGGGCTGACCGGCGTCGCCGTCTGGAACCCCTCCTCCTGGCCCAGGACCGACCTCGTCCGCGTGCGGCTGACGCTGCCCGAGCCCGGCTCGTACGGCGTCGCGCTCGACCCGCCCACGCGGGGAGTGCTGCTGGAGCACCCCGAGCGGCACCTCGACGGCAGCCTCGCGGCCGTGGACGCGGTCTTCGTCGCCGACGACGTGCCCGCGCTCGGATATCGCACGTTCCGGCTGGTGCCCACCCGCGAGCCCGCGCGGATCGGCTGGGCCGTACGCGAGGGGACCCGGATCGCGAACGCCACCCACGCGGTGGAGGCCGACCCCGAGCGCGGCGGGACGGTGTCGAGCCTGACCGTCGAGGGCCGCGAGCTGCTGCAGCAGGACCGGGCGGGCAACGAACTGCTCGTCTACGACGAGCACCCGGCGCACCCCCGCTTCGGCGAGGGCCCCTGGCACCTGGTGCCGAGCGGCGGGGTGACGGGCTCTGCCGCCGCCCCGGCGGAGGTCCACGTCGCCGAGTGCCCGGCGGGCCGTCGGATCGTCGTCACCGGCAAAGTCGGCCCGGTGGCCTACACGCAGGAGATCACGCTCTGGGACGGGCTGCCGCGGGTGGACCTCACCACCCACGTGGACGAGTTCCACGGCTCCGACGTGCTGCTGCGGCTGCGCTGGCCGGTGCGGGCGCCGGGGGCGCTGCCGGTCAGCGAGGTCGCGGGCGCCGTCGTCGGCCGCGGCTTCGGCCTCATCGACGTGGACTCCGCGGAGCACCCGTGGACGCTGGACAACCCCGCGCACAACTGGTTCGCGCTGTCGTCCACCGCCCGCGTCGTGCTGCGCTCGCCCGCCGGGCGGCCCCTCGGCGCGCGGGCCGTCGGCGTCGCCGAGATCATCGCGCCGCGCGACGCCGACGCCGCCGACCTGAGAGACCTCGCCGTCGCCCTCGTACGGCAGGGCGTGACCTCGACGTGCTCCACCGGGCCCGGCACCCGGTACGGCAACCTGGCCGTGGACTCCAACCTGCCCGACGTACGCATCGCGGTCGGCACGCCCGACGAGAACCCGTTCGTCGCGGCGCTGCTGGACGACACGGAGGCGGCGGAGCTGCGCGCCCGTCTCGCCGCCGAGGGACGGGCCCGCCTGTGGGGGCCCGCCGACGAGCCGCTGGAGAAGGTCTGGGTGCCGGGCGCGGACCTCACCGGCCTCCGTGACCTTCCGGTGCTCGTGGTCTGCGGCGAGGGCGCGGTGGGGGAGCTGATCGAGGACCTCGCCGACGCGGCCGTGGAGGTGGTGACGGACGCCGAGCCGGCCGACGCCTCACTCGACGACTTCACGATCGGGCTGATCAACCGGGGCCTCCCGGGTTTCGCCATCGATCCCTCGGGGGCGATGCACGTGTCACTTATGCGGTCGTGCACCGGCTGGCCGTCCGGCGTGTGGATCGACCCGCCGCGCCGCACCGCTCCCGACGGCTCCGGCTTCCAGCTCCAGCACTGGACCCACGCGTTCGAGTGCTCCCTGGTGGCCGGGCCGGGCGACTGGCGCGCGGCCGATCTCGTACGGCTCGGCCACGACGTCAACCACCCGCTGGCGGCGACCGTGGGCCGGGACGGGCCGGCGGGCGAGTCGCGGTCGTTCCTGGAGACCGGGCCCGGCCTGGTCCTCACCGCGCTCAAGGCGGCGGGCAACCCGATCGCGTCCGGCCGTACGCCCGGCCCGGTGACCGCGCTGACCGCCCGCGTGTGCGAGGCCGGTGGCCGCACCGTCCCGCTGTCGATCGCCACGACGCTGCCCCTGGACACGGGTTCCGGGGGAACGGCGCCGTGGCGGCGGGCAGATCTCCTGGAGAACGTCACCGGTGACGCCCCCGGCACGCTCGACGGCATGGAGATCGTCACGCTCGTCGCTCCGCTCCGTCCCGTGCCGTCCGGGGACGTGGCAGGGGATCGGGCGACCGGTCCCAGGGTGAACGGTCCTAAGGCGGGCGTCGCGACGGCGGATGTGGCGGGGCTGCGGGCCGGTGGCTCTGAGGCGAGCGGTCCTGGCAGGAGTGCCGGTGGCCGGTTGGCGGCCTGGGGGAACGCGCCCGTGGTGCCGGAGATCGAGCCGCACCAGCCGGTCCACACGCGTTACTGGCTGAACAACACCGGGCCCGCGCCGATGGGCGACCTGCCGGTCGCCGTGCATCTGTCCCCGTCCGACCTGGACGTCTCGGGGTCGGTGGACCTGACCCTGACCATCGCCTCCGGCCTCACGGAGGACCGGGCGGAGGGCGTGGTCACGCTCACCGCCCCCGACGGCTGGTCGGTGACGCCCGCCGTCCGGCCGTACGTGCTGCCTCCCGGAGGGCACGCCACCGTGCCGGTCCGGCTCACGCCGCCCGCCGACGCCGAGATCGGTCTCCACGTGCTCGCCGCGCGCATCGAGTTCGGAGGCCAGGCGTACGAGGACGTGACCCGGCTGCCCGTGGTCAGGCCGGGGGAGGGCGGGCGGCGGTCACCGGGGCTGGAGGTGTCCCTGGAGGGCCTCGGCCACCCGCCGCACCTGCGGCTGCGGCCCGGAGACCGGGCCGAGGTCGTGGTGCGGCTGCGGTCGGAAGCACGCTCGCCGGTGGCCGCACAGGCACAGCTCGTCAGCCCGTGGCAGACGTTCGAGATGTTCCCCGAGTGGAACGGCGGGGCCGTCGTGCCGCCCGAGGGCGAGGCGGAGGTGTGCTTCCCGGTACGCGTGCCGCCCGGCGCTCGCCCGGGCCGCTGGTGGGCGCTGGTGAAGGTCGCCTGCGCCGGGTGGCTGCACTACACCGACACCATCGAGGTCGAGGTCGAGCCGTGACTGGCCCGGACGCTCCTTTGACCGGCGGCGCGGCGATCGGTTCCACCCGACGTTCGCCGGTGAACAACCTGGACGCTTCCCCGACCGGTGGCGTGGCGATCGGGTCCGTCCGACGTTCGCCGGTGAACAACCTGGACGCTTCCCTGGCCGGCGGCGTGGTGGCCGGTTCCGCCCGGGGCCGGCCGGTGGACGGCCACGTCGCGGAGACGCCGGGAGCGGCGCGCGTGACCGTGGGCGTCCTCTCACCGGACGGCGTTCTCGCGATGGACGGCGCGGTCGCGGCGACGGCGGGGGACCGGGTGATCACGGTCGCCGAGGTGGACCGGCGGCTGCGCCTGGTGCGCGGCGGCCCGCTCGCGTCCCGGCTGCCGCGCCCGGAGACCGCCGAGGGCCGCAACCTGCGCCGCTGGTTGGTGCAGGTCATGGTGGCCGAGGCGCTGTGCGAGCAGGAGGCGGCCCGCCTTGGCCTGGTGCCAGACCACGTCGGCCCGGAGAACCCCCTCCCAACGCCGAGGCCTCTCCCGGCGCCGGGGCTCTGCCCACCGGGCCCGTCGTCGGGCGGGACCGCCGTCGCGCCCGAGGCCGTGCTGACGCTCGCGGGCGCGCTGCGCACCGGAGGAGTCGCGGCGGCGGTGCTGGCCGTGTCACCGGCGGCGCGCGCGGTGTGCCGGGTGCTCGCCGAGGGCCACGAACCGGCCGAGGACGAGGTGCGCGACTACTACCGGCGCAACCTCGACCGTTTCACGACTCCCGAGACGCGCTGGGTCCGTCCGTTCGGGCCGGTCCGGCGCGGGGAGATCACCGGGCTGATCGAGGACGCGGTCTTCGCCGCCCGCCACGGTGAGACGGTCGGGCCCGTGGAGGGCCCCGGCGGCCCCTGGACTCTGGTGGTCGAGCGGATCGAGGCGGCGCGGCGGGAGCCGTACGCGGCCGTGCGGGAGCGGATCCGCGCGGAGCTGGCGCAGGAGAGCGGGGAGCGGGCCTTCGCCCGGTGGCTCGACGCACGCCACGCCGACTCGGTCGTGCTCACACCGGGGCACGAGCATCCGGCCGACCCCGCCCAGCCCGACGCCGACCACCGGCACTGACCACCGGAACTGACCATGGGAGACACCCGCTTTCCCGGCGGTCCGACCCCGGCGTTTCGGGGCAGGTGAGTAGGCATGGCACAGCAAGTCAGCGCCTTCGACGCGCAGTTCCTCAACTTCGAGACGGGCACCAACCTCGCGCACATCGCGGCGCTCACGATTCTCGACCCCTCAGGCAGGCCCGGCGGCGCGCTGACCCGCGAGGACCTGGTGGGGCTGCTCAAGCGCCGGCTCCATCTCGCGCCGCCGCTGCGCAGACGGCTGGTCGAGGTGCCCTTCGGGCTCGACCACCCCTACTGGGCGGAGGACAGCGAGGTCGACTTCGACTACCACGTGCGGGAGCTCGCCCTGCCTCCTCCGGGCGACGACCACAAGCTCGCCGAGCAGGTCGCCCGGCTGCACGGGTCGCGGCTCGACCGGGGACGGCCGTTGTGGGAGATCTACCTGATCCACGGCCTGGCCGGGGGCCGGGTGGCGATCTACACGAAGGTCCACCACGCCGCCGTCGACGGGGTCACCGGGGCCGAGGTGCTGGCCGCCGTGATGGACTTCGAGCCCGAGCCGTCCGCCGTACCCGGCCCGGAGACCGTGGCCGAGCCGGAGCCGGCCCCCGACGCGATGGAAATGGTGATCAGGGGCATCGGGCGGGTGATCGACAACCCGTTCGCCCTGCTGCGTTTCGTCGCCGAGGCGATGCCGAGGCTTGACGAGGTGCCGTTCGTGGCGCAGCTTCCGGGGGTGGGGCTGCTCTCGCGGTTCGTCCGGCGCATCGGCGGCGGGGACGCCGAGCCCCTGCCCGAGCTGCCCCGCATGGTGGTGCCGCGCACGCCGTTCTCCGGGCCGATCTCGCGGCATCGCCGGTTCGCCTTCGGGCAGTTGCCCCTCGACGAGGTCAAGCGGATCAAGAACGCCTTCGGCGTCACGGTGAACGACGTCGTCATGGCGATGTGCGCCACGGCGATGCGGCGCTGGCTGGCCAAGCGCGACGAGCTGCCCCGTCAGCCGCTCGTCGCCGGGATCCCGGTCTCCACCCGGGGACAGGCAGGCAACGGCACGATCGCCAACGAGGTCATGCTGACCATGACCACCCTGCCGACCGACGTGGCCGATCCGGGCGAACGCCTGCTGTCGGTGAACAGGTCGATGCGTCTGCTGAAGGAACGTCTCGCTGCGGCTCCGGCGGCCTGGCTCCTGGAGTTCAGCCAGGCGATGCCGGCCGCGCTCAACGCGCTGGCGGCCAGGTCCGCCTTCCGGATCGCCTCGCGTACGGCTCCCGCCATGAACCTGCTGATCTCCAACGTGCCTGGGCCCCAGACGCCGCTCTACGTGTGCGGGGCGCGGGTCACCGCGCTCTACCCGATGTCGGTGATCACGGACGTCAGCGGGGGGATCAACATCACGGTCTTCTCCTACGACGGCAAGCTCGGCTTCGGGATCGTCACCGACCGCGACATGGTGCCCGACGTGTGGGACCTCATCGACTACCTGCGCGACTCGCTCGCCGAGTACGGCACGCTGGCGGCCCAGCGCGAGCCGGGTACGGCGGAGCCGAGCAAGCCCGCGAAGCAGGTAAGGCCCGCGAAGCCGGCCAAGCCTGCCAAGGCCGGCAAGCCCGCCGAGCAGGGAAAGACCGCAGCACCGAGCAAGCCGGCGGAGCAGGGAAAACCCGCGAAGCGGAGCAAGCTCATGGAGCCGAGCAAGGCCGTGAAGCCGGGGAAGGCCGCCGAGCAGGCGAAGGCCGCTGAGCAGGTGAAGGCCGCGATGCCGCGAAGGACGGCGAAAGCGGGCGCGGAAGCGAAGGGCGCGGCGACGAGTGGCGCGGGAGCGCGCGGTGCGGAGGTGACCGGCGGGCCGCGCCAGGAGCAGGGCGCCGCGCCGAGGCCGAGGCGGACGCGCAAGCCTCCGGAGCCGCCGTCAGCCTGACACGCCACCATCCGCCTGATGCGGCGGCCTTTGTCTGATGGGGTCGTGCACTTGGTGCCGTCGCCCGCTGCCCGCCGCTTGAGGACGGTTTCGGCCTGACGCTGCCGCCCGCCTGCCGCCGGGTCGGCCTGATGCCCTCTCACGCATGGCCGGGCTTCTGGAGGGTGGCGGTCAGGAGAGGGCGCCCGTACGGCCTGGTCCCGTGTGGGCGGCGCCGAGGCCGGACGTGTAACCGGGGAAGGACGGGGTCTGCACCTCCGGGCCGCCGTCTCCCAGCGTCAGCGCCGCGATCCCCGCCGTGAGCAGCAGGGCGAAGACGGCGGCGATCACGGCGAACACGATCGACTGCCGGGACATGCCGGTGCGCGGCGGAGGCGGGGGAGCGGACCCTTGCCGGGGCCCCGGCGGCCGGTGGCCGGGTGGCCGTTGCTCAAGAGGCCGGTGCTCGGGCGGCCTCTGACCGAGTGGACCGTGACCGACCGGACCGTGGCCGACCGGACTTTGACCGAGCGGCGGGTGATGCGGCGGGTGGTCGAGCGGCCTCAGCTCGGACGGCCGGTGCCCTCCCGTCCGCGGGCCCGGGGCCGCGTTCGGCGAGGTCGCCGCGCGGCGCAGGTCCTGACCGGGCGCGGGAACGCCTCCGGCAGGGCCGGTGATCGAGCGCCCTGGCGCGGAGGGGGCATGGGTATCGCCGGGTCGCCGCTCCCCGGGGTGTGGTCCGGGAGACGAGGCGGACCCGGTCGGAGCGCTCCAGCCCGGGCCGCCGCCCGGGTTCCCGGACGCGGCGAGGTGCGGGTGATCCCCCGAGGCGGAGCCGTCCGGAGCCAGGGCGGCGAGCGCGTCCCGCAGCGCGGCGGCCGTCGGGATGCGCCGGGCCGGATCGGTCTCCATGCCGTGGCGCAGGACGGCGGTGAGCGCGGCGGGCACGCCGGGAATGTCGGGAACGGGCAACCGGTGCAGCGCGATGATGGCCGCGATGTTCACCACGCCGCTGTCCGGGAAGCGGGGCGGCCTGCCCTGGAGCAGGGCGTACAGCGTGGCCGAGAGCGCGTACACGTCCCCGGAGGCCGTGGGCTCGGTGAGGTCGAACGCCTCCGGCGGGGCGTAGGCGGGCGTGAGCGACTCGCGGGTGACCGACACCTCGCCGCCCTCCGCGCCGCCCTGCCCCGGCATCGTGGCCAGCCCGAAGTCCGACAGGGCGACCATGCCGTACGAGTTGACCAGGATGTTGGCGGGCTTGACGTCGCGGTGGAGAACGCCCACGGCGTGGGCCGCGGCCAGCGCGTCGGCGATCTTGATGCCGATGTCGCGCACCTCGCGGGGGCCGAGCGGGCCCGCGCCGCGCAGCCGGTCGGCAAGCGACCCGTTCGGGCACAGCTCCAGCACCATGTACGGCCGTCCGTCCGGCAGCACGCCCGCGTCGTAGACGTCGGCGACGTGCGGATGACCCGACAGGGCGCCGGCGGACGTCACCTCGCGCATGAACCTGCGCCGGTCGCGGTCGGAGACGAGCACACGGTTGTCGACCTTGAGGGCGACCTCGCGGCCCACCGCGAGCTGCCTGGCCCGGTAGACGACCCCGAAGCCGCCCTGGCCCAGGATTCCGAGCATCTCGTAGCCCGGCACCAGCGGCCCGCCCGCCTCGCCCACCCCGCACCTCCAGAGGACCCGGCGGAACCGTTCAGCGGCGGATCCCGGACCGGAGAATCCGGCTCCTAAACCCGCGTCCGGCACATTACCGGAGTGATCGCCTATAGGGCCCTGACTTGATCCAGGCGACGCGGAATCGGCACCTATGCTGTGCTCATGACGGGGCTCACGACGGGAGGCACCACACCGGGAGGCGCCACACCGGGAGGCGCCACGACGGGAGGGACCACGCCGAGCGGCACCGCGACAGGCAGCACCGCGACAGGCGGCCGGAGCCCGGAGCGGCGCAGGGACCTGCTCGACGCGGCCGACCGGGTGATCCGCAGAGAGGGCCCGCAGGCGTCGATGGCCGCGATCGCGGCCGAGGCGGGGATCACCAAGCCGATTCTCTACCGTCACTTCGGCGACAAGAGCGGCCTCTACCAGGCGCTCGCGGAACGCCACACCCGCGTCGTGATCGACCTGCTGCGCCCGGAGTTCGCCAGGGCGATGTCCGACCCCCGGGCCCGTGCCCGGAGCGCCATCGAGGCATACCTGGAGACGATCTCGGCCAACCCCAACCTCTACCGCTTCCTGTTCCACCGTGCCAGCGCCGAGGACTGCCGCACCCGCACGCAGATGGCCGCCATCGTGCGCAGCGTCGGCGAGGAGCTGGGCGCGGCGCTGGCGGAGGAGGGCGTCGCCGACCCGGTACGCGCCCGGGTGCTCGGCCACGCGTTCGTCGGCATGGTGCAGGCGATCGGCGATTGGTGGCTGGAGAACCCCGGGCTCGACCGCGAGACGGTGGTGGACAGCCTCGCCGACGTGATCGCCGGGGCGCTCCGGTCCTGACGACGCCTCTTCCCGAAGGCCCGTAACCAGGTCATATAAGGGTCAAATCCGATTAAAGGCCCCCTCTGAGCCTTCGTTACGCATGCCCGCGAAACATCGATGTCACCCGGTCGGGGTAATTTAGTTGCGCTAACTAACTGTCTGTCCCGTACGGCGCGCTGCGCGGAAACCGGCCGCGTGCCGTGCGGGCCAAGAGGAGGGGAACCACTCCGTGGCCGTAGCGAACCAGTCCCGGGCGGGGGCATCGCCGCAGTCGGCGCCGTCCTCGCGGTACAAATGGATCGCGCTGTCCAACACCACTCTCGGCGTCCTGATGGTGACGATCAACCAGTCCATCGTGCTGATCGCCCTTCCCGACGTCTTCCGCGGTATCCACCTGAACCCGCTCGACCCCGGCAACACGGGCTACCTGCTGTGGATGATGATGGGCTTCATGGTCGTCACGGCCGTGCTCGTGGTGATGTTCGGCCGCCTGGGCGACATGTTCGGCCGGGTCCGCATGTACAACCTCGGGTTCGCGGTCTTCAGCCTGTGCTCGATCATGCTGTCGCTGACCTGGGTGGACGGCGACGCCGGGGCGATGTGGCTGATCGGCTGGCGGATCGTGCAGGGCATCGGCGGCGCACTGCTGTTCGCCAACTCCACCGCGATCCTGACCGACGCCTTCCCCGTACGCCAGCGCGGCACCGCGCTCGGCATCAACTCCATCGCCGGCATCGCGGGCTCC
Source organism: Microbispora sp. CSR-4 (assembly GCF_008033685.1). Taxonomy (NCBI): domain Bacteria; kingdom Bacillati; phylum Actinomycetota; class Actinomycetes; order Streptosporangiales; family Streptosporangiaceae; genus Microbispora; species Microbispora sp. CSR-4. Next base: position 9,097 of record NZ_VJVX01000016.1, on the reverse strand, counting down.
TTCCTCGGCCTGGTCATCGGCGGCGTCCTCGCCCCGGTCGACTGGAAGGCGATCTTCCTGGTGTCCGTGCCGTTCGGCGTCTTCGGCACGATCTGGGCGTACGTCAAGCTCAAGGACAACGGCGTACGGCGCCGGGCGCGGATGGACTGGTGGGGCAACGCGACCTTCGCCGTCGGCCTCATCGCCATCCTGGTCGGCATCACCTACGGCATCCAGCCGTACGGGACCGGCGTGATGGGCTGGGGCAACCCCTGGGTGATCGCCGCGCTCGGCGGAGGCGTCCTGCTGCTCGCGCTGTTCGCCTGGATCGAGACCAGGGTGGACGATCCGCTGTTCCGCCTCTCGCTGTTCCGCAGCCGCGCCTTCCTGGCGGGCAACGTCGCGAGCCTGCTGACCGCCCTCGGCCGAGGCGGCCTGCAGTTCATGCTGATCATCTGGCTGCAGGGCATCTGGCTGCCGCTGCACGGCTACAGCTTCGAGGAGACGCCTCTGTGGGCGGGCATCTACATGATCCCCCTGACCGTGGGCTTCCTGCTGTCGGCGCCGATCTCCGGCTGGCTGTCCGACCGGTTCGGGCCCCGGATGTTCACGGTCGGCGGCGCGCTGGTCACCGCGGCGAGCTTCTACGCCCTGATGACCCTGCCCACGGACTTCGGCTACGGCGTCTTCGCGCTGCTCATCCTGATCAACGGCGTCGGGTCCGGCCTGTTCTCCTCGCCCAACCGGGCGGAGATCATGAACGCGGTCCCGGCGGAGTCCCGCGGCGTCGGCGCGGGCATGACCGCCACCTTCCAGAACTCCTCGATGGTGCTGTCCATCGGCGTGTTCTTCAGCCTGATGATCGCGGGCCTGTCGCAGTCGCTGCCGCACACCATGCACGACGAGCTGGTGGCCCAGGGCGTCCCCGCGGCGCAGGCCGAGGGCATCGCCCAGCTGCCGCCGATCGCCGTGCTGTTCGCGGCGTTCCTCGGCTACAACCCGTTCCGGCAGCTCCTGGGCGGCATCCTCGACCGGCTGCCCGACGGCGGCGCCCACCTGACGAGCAAGGAGTTCTTCCCCCACCTCATCGCGGGCCCCTTCCACCAGGGCCTGGTCATCGCCTTCTGGTTCGCCGTGGCCGCGTGCCTGGTGGCCGCCCTGTCGTCGCTGCTGACCGGCCACGTCGGCCGCAGGCACCGCGCCGCGGCCCACGAGTCGCTCGGCTCCGAGCTCGCCGCGGTCTCCGGCGAGGCCGGCCTGGCCGGCAACGAGCTCGTCGTCCCGGACGAGCAGTTCGACTCCCAGGGCGCCGCACCCGACGCGACGAAGCCCTGACGGCACCGCCGGGCCCCGCTGCGCCCTGTTGTTCCCCGCTGTGGCCCCGGCCGTGTCCCCGTCGCGCCCCGGCTGTGTCCCCTCCTCGCCCCACCGGGGCGAGGACGGGGCGTGCCGGTCCTCAGCCGGTCCTCAGCCGGTCCTCAGCGGGCCGCCACCCGGGCGTACTGATAGGCGGTGCCGCCCTTCTCGTCCCCGGAACGGGACCGGCCATAGTGGTCCACCCAGCCGAGCTCGAAACGCGGGTCGCCGCCCCGGAGCGACTTCTCCAGCCTCTCCCAGCCGGCCGCGGAGACTTACGTCTCGATGACCGGGAAGATCCTGCACTCCTCCTCCTCGATGTGCTCGTCGATGAGCTCGGAGAGCATGCGCAGCGCGGCCGCCAGGTCGCCCGCGCCTCCGCCGCCCGCGAAGGCCTGTGCCGTCACGCGGACCCGGGCGAGCAGGGGGTCGAGCTCCGAATGGTCGTCGGACAGGTCGGTGAGATCGACGGCGGCGCCCGCCGACCGCTCGATCACCGGCCAGACGACCTCATCCTCGCTGGTGTGATGGTGATGGATCGCCGCGCAGACGTCCTCCGTGTAGCGGGCGACGGCGGCGGCGCGGGCCGGGTCCGCCCGACGGCGTCCCGCGTCGAGGTCCTCGGCCAGCGCGCGCAGCCGGTGCAGGTCGTTACGCATCGCGCGGTGGATCATGCGATCCCGGTGAGGTCGGGAGTGTCCAACGTGGCCTCCAAGGCGTCCGGATCGGTAGTGGAAACCACGGTGGCTCCGCCCGCTAAACGCCTGTCTGGTGGTCACTTGGCGGTGTTCTCATCCTCGCCACGACTCCCCGCGCTCACGGTTCCAGCGTGTTCACGACTCCCCGCGCTCACGGTTTCAGCGTGCTCATGACTTCAGCGCGTCGAGCGCCCGCGTCGCCTCCTCACGCCAGTGCGGCGAGCCGAGCTGTCCGGCGAGGAGTGCGCCCAGCGCCCTCGGCGGGGGCTGGCCCTGCCACAGGTCGTCGAGGAAGCGATCGGTCGAGACGACGTGCCCGCCCGCGCAGATCAGGCGCGCCAGCACGGCCCGTTGCAGCGGCGGCCCCAGATCGACCGGACGCCCGCCGACCTCGGCCCGGAATTGGTCGAGCACCCATAATCGCACCATCTCCAGCCGAGCATAGGGATCGTTCCAATACCCGGCATAGTCACAATTTCGGCGTGGCGGCGATCGTGGTTTTCCGGCGTACGCCGCATGACCACCGAGCGGCGCCCGGCATCATCGCCGTCGTCGCCTGACCGGCAGCCTGGTCCGGCGGGTCCCCGGCTCGGTGATCGTCCGGTATGACGGCCCCGGCCACGGGCTCTACCTCTCCGGCAACCGGTGCGCGATCGGGCACGCCACGCGGTATCTCAGAAACCTGACCCTGCCCCCGCCCGGCACCGTCTGCCGCCCCGGCGACTGCCCGGGCTCCCCGGGCGCGGCCTCCGCACGACCCAGGCGGAGGCCGCCTGCCAGGTCGTCCGTACGCGTGTCACCCGTACACCTGAGACACCCGGCGCTCGTAGGCCCGGCGCCAGGAGAGCCGGTAGAGGACCCGCATGATGGCCGGAGCGGAGCCGTAGATGTGGTCGCGGTCGGCCGGGGTGGCCACGTCGAGCAGCCAGGCGGCGAGCATGGGCAGATCGCGGCCCTGGCTCTTGGAGACCTTCTTGCCCGACTCCTCCCACCAGGCCGCGCTGACGTGCTCCCTGATGAGCGGGACGACCTCCGACTCCTCCAGGTCGAGGTGGGTGTTCAGCAGCCGGTCGAGCGAGCGCAGGTCGGACGCGACCTCGCGGGCGGGCCGGCCCCCGCCGGACAGCCTGCCGATCACGGCGTCCATCTCCTGGTGGTCGGCCTCCAGCCGGTCCAGCACGGCGCGGGCCTCGGGGACGAGGCCGCGCAGCAGCGGCCAGATCGCCTCGTCCTCCTCGGTGTGGTGGTGATGCAGCGCGCGCAGCAGCAGCGCGAGGTGCTCGTCGACGACCGCGCGCCGCCGCTCGTCGCGAGGGTCGCATCGGTCGAAGACGTCGGCCAGTCTGCCGAACTCGCGCCGCAGGCCGGCATGGAAGACCAGGAACGTGACGAGGTCGGGAGCGGGTTCACCCGGTCGGCGCCGGGTCTGCGTCGGTGTTGTCATGGCCCCACGATGGCCCCGCCCCCTTCACCGCCACTCAACGCCGACTTGCGGCCCGCTCCCCGCCCGGGCCGCCGGGGTGTCCTCGGCCATCGGCGAGCGCCGCGTTCCCGCGCAGATGAGGATTCCGGCGACGTCCAGAACCAGACAGGACCACTTGCCCCAGCTGAGCAGGCGGTCAATCTTCGGCTGCAGACCCGGCGGCACCTGCGGCGGCGGATTGTTCAATAGGTCGTACGGCAGGGCCGTACCGACCGCTCAGTACATGCGACCACATCGCGCCTTTCCTCAAATCCTCCGGCTCACTTGGATCGTCACCCAGGAAGCCCTGCCGGCGTTGCACGCACCGGGACGCGTTTACAAATGCCATACCGCGGAGCGGAGCACAGAGACCCAGATATCGCATGCCCGAGAGCTGGAGGAAGACCGAGGCGACAGCAGCATGCCCCCGGCCAAAGAATCGGCCCATTACGGGTTTATAGCTTATGCGTGCTTGGTCCTTCGTATGGAGACATACTGCGGTTGTGAACCGAGTGGCGGGGTTGTTTCGGCTAGAGGTCCGGGACTTCGAGAGCCCGATGCGTTGGCGCTGGGTGCTCATTGACGAATCCGACGGTGCTGATCAGGCCGTCGGGACAGAAGTAGTCAGTCACTACGTCCGGTTGGACGCCGCCAACTGGCAGTTCGAGGCGTTTGCGGATCTGCTGGAGTATCTGTCGTGGCATGTCGCGCCGGACCGGCGGCCAAAGGACGAGGCACGGATTGTCAGGGAACTCGGCGCATGGATCGAGGGGGAAGTTTTTGGCCCGGTCGCCGCCGTGCTGGCTGAGGCAGCCCCGGCCACGGTTCGCGTCGTCGTTCCCCCTGAGGCCCGAGCACTGGCGTTCCGACCTTTCGCGCTCGCGTACGCAGGAAACAAACCGCTCGCCGCACAGGACGTCACCCTGGTCGTGGAGCTGGGTACCAGCGCGGCGCAGAAGACCTCCGTGGGCGCCCGCCTCCGCGTCCTTGGTTTGTTCAGCCTTCCTGAAGGCGGCCAGCCTCTCAATCTGCGCCGCGAACGGCACAATTTGGTCGGCCTTATCGAGCGAATCGCCGCCAACGGCAAGGATGTAGATGTACGTGTGCTCCAGTACGGAGTGACCCGTAGTCGACTGCGTGGCGTTCTGAAGGAGGCCGAGGGATGGGACATCATCCACATCTCCGGCCATGGCGCCCCCGGCGAGCTCCTCCTGGAGACCGCTGCGGGCCAGCCGGATCGTGTCACGGCTGACGAACTCGCCGAGCTGCTGGACCTGGCCAGGGAACGCGTCAGGCTCGTAACGGTTTCAGCCTGCTGGTCGGCCGCACTCACTACCGCCGAGCAGCGTCGCATGCTCGGTCTCCCCGTGCCCGATCAAAATGCAAGGGCCGAACGACTCCGAGAGTCTCGTCCCGTCGGAGCGGACTCCAGCGGTGCGTTGGCCACTGCCCTCGCCGACCGCCTGGACTGCGCCGTCCTCGCGATGCGCTACCCGGTGAACGATGACTTCGCCACCACACTGTCCAGTACGCTCTATGAGCTCCTGGTTGAGAAGGGCCAGTCGCTGCCCCGCGCCGTCGGCATCGCGCTTGGGCAACTGAGTACCTCCGGCGCGTCGGACCTGTCTGTCGCGACCCCGGCGCTGTTCGGTGCCCAGGCCGTCGGCCTCAGGCTCGCGGCACCGGATCGCACAGGGCGGCCCAGCCTTGCCAGGCCGAAGATGACCGGCTTCCCGCCCCTGCCGGACCGCTTCGTCGGCCGTACCCGCGTTATGGCCCGAGCAAGTACGGCTCTGGCCGCCGAGAGCGGCATTCCCGGCGTCCTGCTGTATGGCATGCCCGGCGGCGGCAAAACCGCCTGCGCGCTAGAGCTGGCCTACGGTCACGAACACGCATTCGAGACACTGATCTGGTACAAGGCACCGGACGAGGGCATGGCCGTCGACGGCGCGCTGACCGACTTCGCGCTGACACTGGAGCGCTACATGGGCGGCTTCCAGATGGCGCATCTGCTTGCGACCGATAACGGTCTGGCCGAGTTTCTGCCCCGGCTTACTGAAATGATGAAGCAATCCCGTTTGCTCGTCGTCATCGACAACGCCGAGTCGCTGATGTCGGGAGACGGGGGCTGGCAGGATGTTCGCTGGGGCCAGTTGATCGCTGCCCTCACCACTCACACCGGACTCGGTCGGGTCATCATCACGAGCCGCCGCGTGCTGCCACGCCTGATCCCGTCGGAAGCGAAGGGCATCCGGACCGTGTCGGCCCCCGAGCCATCGTCGGATGCGATCCGGCTCCAGATCGAGGCGGTCGACGCGCTCTCGGCCGACGAGGCATTGCTGCTCGCCCGGGAACTCCCGCGTGTGAAGGCACTCCTCGGCGGCAAGCTGCCCGGGATCGGCCGTTCGAGGTCACAGCGGCTGGCCCGCGGTGTGTTGAGCGCCGCAGGTGGTCACCCGAAGCTACTGGAGCTCGCCGACGGTCAGGCCGCGGACCCGGACCGACTCGCCGCACTGCTAGCGGATGGTGACCGTGCGTGGCGTGAGCGGCGCGGTCTTCCGCACGGGTTCTTCGCCACGGGCGAGGTAGCCCTCTCCGAGGGCAGGGCGGCAGCGGCCGCGGACTACTGGCATGTCCTCGCCGCGTGGACCAGGTCGATCACTAACACGCTGGCGCCGGGTGAGCAGGACTTGTTCTGGTTCCTGTGCTGCTTGGAGGACCGCGACCGCCAGCGATGGGTCCTCGGCGATACCTGGGCCGACTTGTGGCAGCGGCTAGGCCGGGAGGGTGAGCCGCCCGACCTGGACGAGGCACTGGCCGTCATATCGGCCACCAGCCTCATCACGACACAGTCCGCAAACGAGACCTACGCGGTGCATCCGGGGGTCGCCGAGGCTGGCCGCGCCCATGCCGGCCAGATGTTCAGGGACGCAGTGGACGCCCTGGCCGGAGGATTCTGGGACTCGGTTCACCAGCGCGCGTCCGGGAAGGTGGGCGGCGAGAGCGTGGATACCGAGCTGTTGGTCCGGGCCGGGCTAGCCGCGGTTCCCTACTTGCTCCGCCAGCACCGTTGGGACGACGCCGCCAGCCTGCTGGAGGCTGCCTTCGTCAGGGACCCCACGCGGGCCAACGCGGCGGCGGTTCTGCCCGCAATTAAGCAGATTACCGGCCAGAAGCCACAGTGGTCGGGCGTGTTGGCCAAGGTGCTTGCTGTGACCGACCCGCCAATCGCCGTCGCGCTCTTACGCACTGCCATGGCCGAGGCCGCAGCCCGCGGCGACTACCGAACCGCGTCGGCGAACGCCGGGCGGCTGCTGGAGCTGTGCCGGTCCACCGGGCAGCTACCCGAGGCCCTTGAGGCGGCGGAGCAGAAGGCCGTCTACACCCGCCAGGCCGGCCTGGGCCCCTGGAACCAACTGGCCGACGAGGTCTGGCGACTGCAGGTGCTGGCCGCGATGGGACACTCCGATCAGGTCCTGGACGAGGTCACCCGGCTCCGCGCCCGCATGGCCACACTGCCCTCCGCCCCCGACCCCGAAGGTGGGGAAGCGCCCTGGCACGTCCGCGAGGCGCTGCTAGACACCGGCCGCTATGCGGCCATGCTGCTCGGCCGACATGCCGATGCTCTCACCCTGATCGACGAGGTGACCGCCAGCCAGCGCGACCGTCACGCCCCTGCCAGTTTCATCGCCCGCAGCCGGTACAACAACTACTTCCCGCTTCTGCGCCTCGGCCGTATCGAGGAGGCGCTGGCCGTGCTGCGGGAGTGCCGGCAGGTCTTTCAAGACTCCCGCGACACTCTCATGCTCGGCAGAACCCTCGGCGCCCTCGCCGACGTTGAGGACGCGCGCGGGCACGGCGACGCCGCCATACGCCTGGAACGCGACTCCCTCCGCTATAAGTACATGGTCGAGGACGTGGAAGGCATCCTGATCAGCTACCACAACCTCGGTGACCGCCTGGCCAGTCATACCCGCCAGCCCGTTTTGGCCTTCGCTGCCCATCTCGCTTCCGCCTTTGTCTGCATTCTGATTGGCAATGACGACATCGCGGAATCGGTCGAGGCCGCCGCCAACGACCTGGGTAGGTTCGGCGCCGACGACATCATGCCCGCCGATGTGGCCGAGCTGTGCGGTCTGGTCGGCGATATCCCTGGAACAGACCTGCCCGGTCTCATCGAACGCTTCTGCCCCGATCCGGAGATCGCCGAGCAGGCTCTCCGGGACCTTATTGCTCAGGTTCGCGAACTCGCGAGCGAGCGCCCCTCCTTATTCAGCGACCGCAGGGGTAGCGGTGGCGACGAAGAACAGTACCGCCCCGGCGACCACTAGCAGGCCGCCCACCAGGGCGGACCACCGCGACCGGCGTAGGTCCGCCTCAATCTGCCAGACATGGGCCAACGACAACAGCCACCGGACGTACGGGGCCGCCCGCTCCGCGTTCGCCTCCGCCCGGCGCAACTGGCGATGGATCAGCCGCCGTCGTGCGGGGTCTTTCTCCGTCGCTGCCTTTCGTGCCAGGTCGACGGCGACCTCCTGGTGCAACAGCAGGTCGTCCACCTTTGTCGCCACCGCGCCGAGGAACTGTGCGGGCTCGGCCTCGATCCTTCGCCGCAGCCCAGCCAGGCCGGGGGACCTCAGCGTTTGGGGAGTCGTCAGCCGTGGTGAGAGCACCTTGCCGGTGAACCATATCGCCAGCCCCACCCCACTCAGCGCCACAGTCAAGCCCGCTCCAGCGAGGAGTGCGTGCGAGGTGCCGTGCACCTGGCCGACCGCGACCAGCGGCCCGCCGCTGATGAGCGCCGCACCCACCGCCCCTTCCGTCGCCAGCGTCCACTTCGCCGCAGACCGGAGGTCATCGACGGCGTCCAGAGGCGAGGGCAGCCCCTCGAATGCTTTCGCCTTCCCGGCAGCGCTGCCTGCGTGAGTTGTCATCCGGCGTCCCTGTACAGTGCCTTCGAGTCTGGGTCATCACCATCCGGCCAGTCCGGCAGGTCCTCATACCGCAGCCAGCGGCTCCCGTCGGAAACGAACAACTCGCCGGCGTCGTCGACCCAGGTCTTCTCCACTCGGGGATCGGGCGGCTGGGAATCCGTCATGCCCGAAGTATGACATCGCCGCAAGATCGGACAACCCGGCTCTTGCTCCGACTACAGTCGTAGTCGCTGCGCGCTTCGGGACTGTGCAAAAACCGCCTGGACAGGCCCGCGCTTCGCTTGCCGAGTGCGGTGAGCTCCGCTGTGGGCGGCGCCGGCGATCAGGTCGGTGAAGGTCTCCTCCTACCGTTTACCGCAGTGCTCCGCCGTTCGGAGAAGAGGCATATTCTGCCTTTTGCTCGGGCGCCCTCGGCAGACATTCCGTGAAACAAGAGCCGGGTTCGCTGGAGTGCTACCAGCACTGTATCTGAACCGCGCCGAGTTTCGTGGAGGCCGGGTTAGCTGGCTGGGGTGAGGATAGCCGTGGCGGTTTGTGTTCGGTAGTGGGTCTCGAATTCGGCTGGTGGGAGGTCGTTGCAGGCGCTGTGGAGGCGCCGGTTGTTGTACCAGTCGACCCATTCCATGGTGGCGATCTCGACGTCGTCCAGGCCGTTCCACGGGCCGCGC
>NZ_VJVX01000159.1:0-1516 GCF_008033685.1 Microbispora sp. CSR-4 | reverse complement strand
CTCGAAGTGGTCGCCCCAGCAGGCGATCTCCAGGCCGTCGTAGCCCCATTCCGAGGCCAGCCGGCAGACCTCCTCGAACGGCAGGTCCGCCCACTGCCCTGTGAACAACGTCACCGGCCTGGTCATGAATCCTCCACACTTGTGAAGCGGCTGCCCTCAGCCGCGCTCTGCTCGACGGCCGCCAGCACCCGCTGCACCCGCAGCCCGTCCTCGAAGGACGGCGTGGGGTCGGTGCCGGCGGCGATCGCCTCCAGGAAGTCCTTCGCCTCGTGGACGAAGGTGTGCTCGTAACCGAGGCCGTGGCCCGGCGGCCACCATGCCCCGGCGTACGGGTGGTCCGGCTCGGTGACCAGCACCCGCCGGAAACCGTGCTCGGCGCTGCCGATGGCGTGGTCGTGGAACCACAGCTCGTTCATCGACTCGAAGTCGAAGGCCAGGCTGCCCGCCGAGCCGTTGACCTCGATGCGCAGCGCGTTCTTACGCCCGGTGGCGAAGCGGGTGGCCTCGAAAGAGCCCAGCGCGCCACCACTGAACCGGCCGATGAACAGCGCGGCGTCGTCCACGGTGACCGGGCCCCTCCCGGCTCCGCCGCCGGCCGAGAGCCCGGCCGAGCTGGCCGCCAGGGGACGCTCCTTGACGAAGGTCTCGGTCATCGCCGACACCCCGGTCAGCAGCTGACCGGTGATGAATTCGGCGGTGTCGATGATGTGGGCGCCGATGTCGCCGAGGGCGCCCGATCCCGCCTTGTCCTTCTGCAGCCGCCAGACCAGGGGGAACTCGGGGTCGACGATCCAGTCCTGCAGATACTGCGCCCGCACGTGCCGGATCTCGCCGAGCCTGCCCTCCTCCACGAACCGCCGGGCCAGCGCGACCGCGGGCACGCGGCGGTAGTTGAAGGCGACCATGCTGCGCACGCCGCGCGCCGCCGCCTCCCGCGCCGCCGCGGCCATCGCCTCGGCCTCGGCCACGGTGTTGGCCAGCGGCTTCTCGCACAGCACGTGCTTGCCCGCCGCCAGCGCCGCGATCGCGATCTCGGCGTGGCTGTCACCCGGCGTGCAGATGTCCACGATCTGCACGTCATCGCGTTCGAGGAGCCGCTTCCAGTCGGTCTCCGCGTGGGCCCACCCCAGCTTCTCGGCCGCCTGCGCGGTCGCCTCGGCGGACCGGCCGGCGACCGCCACCATCGCGGGCTTGATCGGCAGGTCGAAGAACGCGTCCACGCTGCGCCACGCCTGCGAGTGCGTACGGCCCATGAACGCGTAGCCGATCATGCCGATCCCGGCGACAGGCCTCATGACTCGAACCCGAGCGGCAGATACTGGGCGGCGTTGTCCTTGGTGACGGTCGCCGAGGACAGCGTGAGCGACTGCGGCACCTCCTGCTCCAGCAGGTCGCTCATGCCCTTGCCCTGCGCGATCAGCCGCGCCAGCTTGATCGCCGAACCGGCCATCGTGGGGCTGTAGGTGACCGTGGCCTTCAGCACGCCGTTGTCGGCCTGGATGTCGCGCATCGCGTT
>NZ_VJVX01000158.1:0-1517 GCF_008033685.1 Microbispora sp. CSR-4 | reverse complement strand
GGAACGCGGGGTGAGCATCGCCGAGCTGGCGACCGCGATCCAGGTGGACCCCAAGACCGTCGAACGCTGGATCACCAAAGGCCGCGCACCGTACCGAAAACACCGGTATGCCGTCGCCGCTCACCTGGGGATGGACGAGAGTTACCTGTGGCCCGAGGCCCTGACCCGGGAACAGGTGGCATCGGCGTCCGAGAGCGAGATCGTCACCGTCTACCCGCACCGCTGGGCCGTCCCCCGGGACGCCTGGGGACGTCTGTTCGCGTCCGCGACACAGGAAATCGGTGTCCTCGTCTACAGCGGCCTGTTCCTCGCCGACGATGCCGGCATCGTGCGCATGCTCGGCGAGAAGGCCGCCGCCGGAGTACGGGTGCGCATCCTGCTCGGCGACCCCGACAGCCCCGAGGTCGCCCAACGCGGCGCGGATGAGGGCATTGACGACGGGATGGCCGCCAAGATCCGCAACGTCCTTGTCCTCTACCGGCCCATCCGCGGCCTGAAAGGGGTGGAGATTCGGCTTCATCGGACGGTGCTGTACAACTCCATTTACCGCGGCGACGATCAGCTTCTCGTCAACACTCACGTGTACGGCGTGCCCGCCGGCAACGCCCCTGTCCTGCACCTGCGCAAGGTGTTAGGCGGGGACATGGTCGCCACCTATGTCGACAGCTTCGAGCGGGTCTGGGAGCAGGCCACGCCGGTAGGGTCGTGACGTGGCCCGCCGCATCGACTACTACGACGCCCCTGACGCACCCAAGCCGAACAGCCTCGTCCCGTCCGTCAACGTCGTCGTCACCAACGACGCCGGGGACATCCTCATGATCCGCCGCAGCGACAACGGCAACTGGGCCGTCCCCGGTGGCGCCATCGACCTCGGCGAATCCCTCCCCCAGGCCGCCGTACGCGAGACCCTCGAAGAGACCGGCATCGTCTGTGAAATCACCGGCCTCGTCGGCACCTACACCGACCCCCGCCACGTGATCCTCTACACCTCGAACGGCGAGGCCCGGCAGGAGTTCTCCATCGTCCTCACAGCCCGCCCCGTCAGCGGCGAACCGACCCCGAGCAGCGAGTCGACCGAGGTCCGCTGGGTGCCACGCGCCGAGGTGGAGACGCTGCCGATGGACCGCTCAATGCGTCTGAGGATCGGCCACTGCCTCGCCGATACCGGCCTGCCCTATATCGGGTAGAAGCAACTTACTGCGGGTCAGCCAAATCATGCTTTGGGTATCCGAGGCAGCCGTTCGTTGATCACATGGAAGAGCACCTTCACGAAGTCCCGCTGCAGTGGACCATCGTGCAGAAGAAGGACAAACGCAGACGGCGTCCCGTCTGACCCCAGGTATCCGATTCGGATACCTCCCGCCTCTGCGTCCCACGTCACGAGCTGAAGCTCGGGGATTGGGCGACTAAGTATCCCCCCTGAGTTGGCTCAATTTAGTGCGCACCTTCGGGGCTGCGGATCTGCTTGAGTGCGTCGCGTAGGTCTGTGGGCAGGGGGTCGGCGGCGGTCAGGACGT
>NZ_VJVX01000157.1:0-1658 GCF_008033685.1 Microbispora sp. CSR-4 | reverse complement strand
CCTCGATCTTTCACGTTCATCAGGTCGCTGGCTGAGCGGTTCGGCTGGAGTGTGAAATCGCGGTCGTGGTCAGCCTGGTGGCCCGGCTGTCGCGCCGGGTGGACGGGGTTCCACGGGCCCGCGGGGTGTCCTTCCTGGTCGTCGGGGCGGTTTGGTGCCGGATCAGGTCGGTGCCGGGAGTGCTTGGAGCCGGGTGATGGCGGTGACCAGTTGGCCGGCCCAGGGCCAGGACGCGGCGATGCGCAGGCGTAGGCGGCGTCCGCCGCGGACCAGGCGGGCGGCGACGGCGAACAGGCGAAGCCGCAGCCGTTTGGGCTCATAACGGCGGGCCGGCCCATCCAGGGCGAGCATCTGCATCCAAGCCAGGAGTTCGCAGGCCAGGGCGACGACCTCACACCAGATCTGATTCTGGTCGAAGTCGTGCAGCGGCAGGTTGCGCAGCCCGGTGTCCTTGGCGGCGCGGATGCGGTCTTCGCAGCGGGCGCGGCGGCGGTGGCGTAGCTCCAGGTCGGCGAGCTGACCGCGGCGGGTGTCGGTGACAAAACAGGTGAAGCGGTGCCCGTCGATGTCGGTGAAGCGCAACTGCGCGCCCGGGTGCGGGCGCTCTTTGCGCACAATCAGGCGCATGCCCTTCGGCCAGCCGTCCAGCTTCACCAGGCCGGTCAGCTCGGCCACCCACGCACCCGGCCGTACCTGCCCGCCTGAGTCGTAGGCGGGCGTCCACGCCTGCGCGGGCAGAGCCAGAATCGCGGCCTGGATTTCTTCGGTGAGGGCGAACCCGATGGAGTACGACAGCCGCCGCCCGGGCCGGGACAGCCAGGTGAGGAACTCGCGGGTGCCGCCGCCGGAATCGGCGCGGATCAGTACCTGACGGCGGCGGTGCTTGGGAAGCTGGGCCAGCGCCAGCCGGGTGGCGGTGATGTGGTCGGCGGCGGTGTTGGATCCGGCGTTGCCGGGCCGCAGCATGATCGCCAAGGGTTCCCCGCCCCCGGTCGCTCCGTGGTCGGCGAAGACCGTCATCGGGTGGAACCCGAAGGTCTTCTTCCAGGTCGGCGCGGCCTGTTGCTTGTCAGAGTGGGCGATGACGATGGTCGCGTCGATGTCGAGGGGAATCAGCTGGCCGTCGGTGCCGGGGGCGTGGGGGCCGGCCAGGGCCCAGGCCCGCTGCCGGGCGGTGGCACGGGCGGCGCGGATCGCCTTAAGCGCGCGGACGGGGTCGGCGGCCAGGCGGTCGATCACCCGGGACACGGTCGGGTCGGAGGCGATCGGGCCGAACAGCTCGGGCTGAGCGCGGAGCATCGCGATGTCGGCCAGGCAGTCCCCGCCTAACGCCAGCGTGAGGGCCAGATCGGCGATGACTTTGCCCGGGTCGTGTACCGCCCGGGACGGACGCCACCGTTCCAGCTGCGCCGATAGTTCCCTGCCCAGGCCGGTGACCCGCAACGTCTCCAGCAACAGCAGCCCACCGGCCTGCGAGACGAGTCCCGAGCCGTCGGCGGACACCACGATCTTGCGCTGCAACGCGATAGTCTTCACTTGGAAAGTGCCTTCTGAACTGGTGCGGACAGGACTCTCGACAAGCCCAATCCTCCCAGCTCAAAGGCACTTTTCTCATGTAAACGATCAAGCCCGCTCAAATTCGTCGCGAAAGCCCGAGG
>NZ_VJVX01000156.1:0-1663 GCF_008033685.1 Microbispora sp. CSR-4 | reverse complement strand
CCTGAGTTGGCTCAATTTAGTGCGCACCTTCGGGGCTGCGGATCTGCTTGAGTGCGTCGCGTAGGTCTGTGGGCAGGGGGTCGGCGGCGGTCAGGACGTGGTTGCCGGCTTGGATATGGACGGTGCGGTAGCGGCGGGCGGTGCGGATGAACTTCTTGATCGACCATCCGGTCCGTGCTTCGATCCACCGGCCGACCGCCAGGGCGGCGAACACGATCGTCAGGTGCGCGTCGATGGACTCGCGTTTGTGGTGGTAGATCGGCCGGGCTTTGAGGTCGTGCTTGCTCATCCGGAAGGACTTTTCGATCTCGAACAGCCGGTGGTAGGAGCTGATGACGAACTCGGCGGTGATGGGTGTCCCGTCCGGGCAGGCGGCGAGATTGGTGATGTAGCCCTTGAGCCCGGCCAGGGCCTTGGCCTTGTCCACCAGCTCGGTGTTGACGCTCTTGGTGGCGCCGGACAGCTTGATGAACCGGTTGCGCTTGACCGGTGCCTGCCCGTCGACGGCGCGCTGGGCCTTGGCGACCTGCTCGTCGATGCCGCGCAGCGTGCGCCGGGCCCGCTCAGCCCGGTACTGGTAGTAGATCATCTGGTCGCGGCGGGGCCGGCTCGATCCCGACGGCCAGGGCTGGATGAAGATGTGCCCGTCGGGGATCGGGGTGCCGGGGTGCTCGCGCCGCCACTGCGTGACCGCATACGGCACCTCGGGGATCTTCATGCCGAGGATGAACGACAGCCCAGCGGCTTCGATGGCCTGCTTGTTGGCTTCGGAGATCATCCCGGCGTCGGCCACGATCGTGACGTCCGGCAGGTCGTGGGCCGCCATGAACCCTTCGATCACCGGGAGCATGGTGTGGGTCTCGGCCTTGTTGCCCTCGAAGGCGGTCACCATGAGCGGGAACCCGGAGGAGTCGGTGAGCAGCCCGATCGTGATCTGCGGGTCCAGGCGGCGTTCCTTGGAGAAGCCCGGCTCGCGGAACCCATCCCCGGCGTCGGTCTCGAAGTACAAGGTCGACACGTCGTACAGGACCAGGCTGGCCGGCCCGAGGCGGGTGTGGGCCGCGCACGCACCGGCCAGGGCCTGGCGCCACTGCGGTGTGGCGTAGTCCGGCAGGCGGCGTTTCACCGTGGCATACGACACCGGAGCGATCCCGGCCTCGGCGAGCACGCGCAGGCTGTCGTGTTTGCTCGTCGGTTCGATCACCCGCGCGAGCACCAGCTGCCGGAATACCTCATCGCCTCCGGCTGCGGCAGCAAATCCCAGCGTGTCGTAGGCGCGGGACAGCGCGTCCCACAGGTGTTCCATCCGCGAGCTGACGATCTCCAGCGGCCCGCCCGCTGCCGGCCCGTCGTCCAGCCCCAGGTCCAGTTCTTGCTGGCCGGTGGCCAGCCGCTGACGCGCCACCGCCTTGAGCGTCTCCAGTTCGGCGTCGTCGTGCGCCGACCCGATGTGCTCGATCTCCCGCGATCCGCGGCGGGAGGAGTGGACGATCTGCACTGCCCGGGCGCCTGAGGCCGTCTTCACCGTCCGCACGTACGGAGACACGGCCACCAGGGTAGAGACATGATCGATTTAGTGCGCACTTTTCGCCGTTCCGAACCGGGAACCACGAGGTCAGCGCCTCGCGCTCAGCGGCGATCTTGAAACGTGAGCCAAGTCAGG
>NZ_VJVX01000155.1:0-1704 GCF_008033685.1 Microbispora sp. CSR-4 | reverse complement strand
CTTACTCGGAGTGATTTGGCGATTGCTCGAGACCTACCACCAGGTAGGGCCCGAGGCGGGGACCGCCACTTCAAGTTCTACGAGCTACGGGACAACCTCCGGCCCGGTGACCCGGAGGCCAAAGGACTGGTCGAACGCGCCAACGGCTACCTGGAGACCTCCTTCTTGCCGGGCAGGTCCTTCACCGGCCCGGCCGACTTCAATGCCCAGATGGCCGCCTGGCTGCAGCGAGCCAACCAGCGTCATCACCGCCGCATCGAGTGCCGGCCCGCCGACCGGCTGGCCGCCGACCTCGCCGCGATGCTGGAACTTCCGCCGCTGCCGCCGGTCACCGGCTGGCACCTGACGACCCGTCTGGGGCGGGACTACTACGTGCGCCTGGACTCCAACGACTACTCGGTGCATCCCTCGGTCATCGGCCGCCGCATCGAGGTCACCGCTGATCTGGACCAGGTGCGGGCCACCTGTGAGGGACGGCTGGTCGCCTCCCATGAGCGGTGCTGGGCAGCCCACCAGACCATCACCGCACCCGAACACGACCAGGCCGCCCGCGCATTGCGCGCACTCGCCCGGCGGCCGTCGCCGCCTGCGGCGGTGGACGCCGACGTCGAGCAGCGCAAACTCACCGACTACGACCGCCTGTTCGGCCTGGGCGAGCACCAGGTGGTGACGCGATGACCGCCAAGAACGCCACCGGCAGCCGTGACGCCGCCGCCGAGATCGCCTACCTGACCCGCGTGCTGAAGGCGCCCTCGTTGGCCGCGGCCGTTGAGCGGCTGGCCGAACGCGCCCGCGCCGAAGACTGGAGCCATGAGGAGTTCCTGGCCGCCTGCCTGCAGCGAGAAGTCGCCGCCCGCGAGGCCCACGGCGGGGAAGGCCGTATCCGGCTGGCCCGTTTCCCCGCCCGCAAGTCGCTGGAGGAGTTCGACTACGACCACCAGCGCTCCCTCAAACGCGAGGTCATCACCCATCTGGGCACCCTGGACTTCGTGGCCGCCCGGGAGAACGTGGTCTTCCTCGGCCCGCCCGGCACCGGCAAGACTCACCTGTCCATCGGGCTGGGCATCCGCGCCTGCCAGGCCGGTCACCGCGTGCTGTTCGCCACCGCGGCCCAATGGGTCGGCCGTCTGGCCGAGGCGCACCAGGCCGGGCGCTTGCAAGACGAGCTCGTCAAGCTCGGCCGGATCCCGCTGCTGATCGTGGACGAGGTCGGTTACATCCCGTTCGAAGCCGAAGCCGCCAACCTGTTCTTCCAGCTCGTCTCCTCCCGCTACGAACGGGCGAGCCTGATCGTGACGAGCAACAAGCCCTTCGGCCGCTGGGGTGAGGTATTCGGCGATGACGTGGTCGCCGCCGCCATGATCGACCGTCTCGTCCACCACGCCGAGGTGGTCTCGCTGAAAGGAGACAGCTACCGGCTCAAAGACCGTGACCTGGGCCGCGTGCCCGCAGCCAAGACCAACGACTAGATCAACAAACGGGTCCAGATTCGAGCGTCGCCCCTGGTCCCACATTCGAGCGACGTTGACACAGCGGGTCTGTCCCTCCTCCAGCAGCGCCCCGCACTCGCAGCCGGGCATCTCCTCCGGAGGGGCGATCGTGGTGTCTGTCATGGTCTGTTCTCCTTCCGTCGCAGGTAGTGGTGCGTTGTGACACCGAGAGTGCGACGGAAGGGCAGGACGAGATCACTACACGACGGGACAT
>NZ_VJVX01000154.1:0-1851 GCF_008033685.1 Microbispora sp. CSR-4 | reverse complement strand
TCATAGCGGCAGGGAAACACCCGGTTACATTCCGAACCCGGAAGTTAAGCCTGTCAGCGCCGATGGTACTGCACCGGGGACGGTGTGGGAGAGTAGGACACCGCCGGACAATCTTTATATGGAGGGGCCACCCGTAGAGGGTGGCCTTTCCGCATTTTCGGGCACCTTTCTTTTTCGCGGGTTTGTTTCCGGGGGTTGTTCCTGGGGTGTGTTCCTGGGGTGTGTTCCCCGGCGGGTTGCTGGGTGTTGGTTCCCGCTGCCTGTTCCTGCGTGTGTGTGGGCGGTGGGTGTGGGTGTGGTGGGTGGTGTGGTGGCCCCGGCCGGGGTGTGGCCGGGGCTTTCGCATGTCCGGGGAAGGTTTCCCGGGGCTGGCCAGTGCTGGGGCGGGGCGTGTCGGTGGGGAACGCAACGCAGGAGTCGGCAGGCCGCGGATGAGGGACAACACAGGGGTGCCCTGCGGCGCGTGCGGCTGGTCGGGTGTGGGGCAGGGGCTTTTGTGGGTTGGCGCGAGCGGTCGGCCGGGGGGTGGCGGGCGTCCGAGGGGGCGCGAGCGGGGATGCGGGAGGAGCGGAGCGGGCGGGAGTGAGGACCGCAGCGAAGGCCCAGCGGAGCGGGCTTCGCGAGGACCGGAGCTTCCGGCCGGCGCAGTGACGTCCCAACTGACCGGTCCGAACTACGCCCGTCTCAGGCACACCCGTCCCAAGCGCGCCCATTCCAGGCACACTCATCCCGAGTGCGCCCGTCCCAGGCACACCTGTCCCGAGCATGTCCGTCCCGAGCGCCTGTCCTCCTGGCCGGTCCGAACTACACCCGGTCACCTCGACCCACATGACCTCAGTTCCGACCTTGCCCCGCTCAACCCCCGGAGCGCGTACCGCCTCGTGAAGGGGCGGGCGGTAGTTCCCGTACGCTGAGGATCGTGGAATATCGAGCCGTCGAGCAAGCGATCATGGCACGGGGAGTGGAGTGGGATTTCAGCCCCACTCTTGATCGGATCACCGCGCTGATGGAGATCCTCGGCGACCCCCAGAACTCGTACAAGGTCGTTCACGTCGCGGGCACCAACGGGAAGACGAGCACCGCGCGCATGGTCGAGGCTCTGCTGCGCGAGCGTAACCTGCGGGTGGGCCGCTACACCAGCCCTCATCTGCAGTCGATGCGCGAGCGCATCTCGATCGACGGCGAGCCGCTGTCGGAGGAGCGGTTCGCCGAGGTGTACCAGGACGTCGCCCCCTACCTTGAGATGATCGACGCCAGGGTGGGCAAGCTGAGCTTCTTCGAGGTGCTGACGGCGATGGCGTTCGCCGCGTTCGCGGACGCGCCCGTGGACGTCGCCGTGGTCGAGACCGGTATGGGCGGCACCTGGGACGCGACGAACGTGGCCGACGGGACGGTGTCCGTCATCACGCCCATCTCGCTGGATCACACGGATTACCTGGGTGCGGACATCGCGACGATCGCCGGAGAGAAGGCCGGCATCATCAAACCGAAGGCGACGGCGGTGCTGGCGCAGCAGGCGCTGCCCGCCGCCGAGGTGCTGATGCGGCGGGCGGCCGACGTCGGTGCGGTGGTCGCCCGTGAGGGGCTGGAGTTCGGCGTGCTGCATCGCGAGCTCGCGATGGGCGGCCAGATGCTTCAGCTCAGGGGCCTGAAGGGTGTGTACGAGGACGTGTTCCTGCCTTTGTACGGCGCGCACCAGGCGGGCAACGCCGCGGGCGCCCTGGCGGCGGTGGAGGCGTTGACGGCAGGTGACGGCACGACTCATCGCGCGCCTCCGGCACGACTCATCGCGCGCCTCCGGCACGACCGGCGGGTCCGAGCACCCCGATGAGCGACGCGGGAAACACAGAA
>NZ_VJVX01000153.1:0-1867 GCF_008033685.1 Microbispora sp. CSR-4 | reverse complement strand
CTCGTCGAACAGGACGACGGAGAACGGCTTGCGCCGCACCTTCTCGGTGAGCTGACCACCCTCTTCGTACCCGACGTAGCCGGGCGGGGAGCCGAACAGCCGCGAGACGGTGTGCTTCTCCATGAACTCCGACATGTCCAGCATGATCAGCGCGTCTTCGTCGCCGAACAGGAACTCCGCCAGCGCCTTGGACAGCTCGGTCTTACCCACACCCGACGGGCCGGCGAAGATGAACGACCCACCCGGACGCCGCGGATCCTTCAGACCGGCCCGCGTACGCCGGATCGACCGCGACAGCCCCTTGATCGCGTCGTCCTGACCGATGATCCGCTTGTGCAGCTCGTCTTCCATCCGCAGCAGCCGCTGCGACTCCTCCTCGGTCAGCTTGAACACCGGGATACCGGTGGCGGTGGCCAGAACCTCGGCGATCAGCTCCTCGGTCACCTCGGCCACGACATCCATGTCGCCGGCCTTCCACTCCTTCTCCCGCCGCTCCCGCTTGAGCTGCAGCTGCTTTTCCTGATCCCGCAACGCCGCGGCCTTCTCGAAGTCCTGCGCGTCGATCGCGGACTCCTTCTCCCGCCGCACATTCGCGATCTTCTCGTCGTACTCACGCAGGTCCGGCGGCGCCGTCATCCGGCGGATCCGCATCCGCGACCCCGCCTCGTCGATCAGGTCGATCGCCTTGTCCGGCAGGAACCGGTCACTGATGTAACGGTCGGCCAGCGTCGCCGCCGCCACGAGCGCACCGTCGGTGATCGACACCCGGTGATGCGCCTCATACCGGTCCCGCAGCCCCTTGAGGATCTCGATCGTGTGCGACAACGACGGCTCGGCCACCTGGATCGGCTGGAACCGCCGCTCCAGCGCCGCGTCCTTCTCCAGGTGCTTGCGGTATTCGTCGAGCGTGGTGGCACCGATGGTCTGCAGCTCACCGCGGGCCAGCATCGGCTTGAGGATGCTCGCGGCGTCGATGGCGCCCTCGGCGGCGCCCGCGCCCACCAGCGTGTGCAGCTCGTCGATGAACAAGATGATGTCGCCCCGGGTGCGGATCTCCTTGAGCACCTTCTTCAGGCGCTCTTCGAAGTCACCGCGGTAGCGGGAACCCGCCACCAGCGCACCCAGATCGAGGGTGTAGAGCTGCTTGTCCTTCAGCGTCTCGGGCACCTCACCCTTGACGATCTTCTGCGACAACCCCTCCACCACGGCGGTCTTGCCCACACCGGGCTCACCCACCAGCACCGGGTTGTTCTTCGTCCGGCGGGACAGCACCTGCATGACCCGCTCGATCTCCTTGTCCCGGCCGATCACCGGGTCGAGCTTGCCCTCCCGCGCAGCCTGCGTCAGATTCCGCCCGAACTGATCCAGCACAAGCGACGTCGACGGCGCCGACTCCTGCGGCCCGCCCGCCGCCGCCGGCTCCTTGCCCTGATACCCGTGCAGCAACTGGATGACCTGCTGACGCACCCTGTTCAGATCAGCGCCCAGCTTCACCAGCACCTGCGCCGCGACACCCTCACCCTCCCGGATCAACCCCAGAAGAATGTGCTCGGTGCCGATGTAGTTGTGCCCGAGCTGCAACGCCTCGCGCAGCGACAGCTCAAGAACCTTCTTGGCCCGCGGCGTGAAAGGAATGTGACCCGAAGGCGCCGACTGCCCCTGGCCGATGATCTCCTCGACCTGCTGGCGCACCCCCTCGAGACTGATCCCAAGACTCTCCAGAGCCTTGGCCGCCACACCCTCACCCTCATGGATCAAACCAAGAAGAATGTGCTCAGTGCCGATGTAGTTGTGGTTGAGCATCCGAGCCTCTTCCTGGGCCAGGACGACAACCCGCCGCGCACGGTCGGTGAACCTCTCGAACATC
>NZ_VJVX01000152.1:0-1879 GCF_008033685.1 Microbispora sp. CSR-4 | reverse complement strand
CGGGTCGTGCTGTGCGCCGCCACGCACGGCGTGCCGCCCGCGGCGTAGATGTCGCACGGCCCCTGCGTGGCGGCCTCGGACGGTGCGGAAAGGCCGGCCAGCAGGCCGGCGGCGAGCGTGATCGCCGCGCCCGCGGACAGCGCCGTCCTCTTCAGGTGCCCTGATCGGAAAATCATGATGGCTTTCCGTGCCTTCCTTTGGTGGCGTGCCTCGTGCCAGTGAAGTGTTAGCGCTAACAATTGTCGCTGTGAGCCCGCCGTCTCACAGTCGTGTATGGGGATCGGTGCGCTCAGTTTTGGCGTCCTGCCCGTCTCCGTCAAGGCCCCAATTCGGCCGATGGGACGTTTACCCGCGCCATGCGGGTGTTGTCGACGGCCGATTCCCCAGGGTGAGGGAGCGCGACCGGTCTCGGGTTGACTCTGTCGTGTTGTCCCTGCTCAGTGAATGTCTCGTGATGTCAGGTCTGTCTCGGGGGTGCCGGGCCGATCCTGAAAGTCGTGAAAGTTTCAGGACCGACGTGCCCGCGCCGTCACTCGACCCTTTACCAGCTTTTACCGGCCTTGACCGGCCCGCCGGAATGGCCCACAGTGGCGGGAAGACGCCCGCCCCGCCCGCCGCCCACGGGCGCGTCTCATCCTGTCGTTTCCGACTCGAACGACGGAGCTGAATGTTATGGATAACATCCGTTAATCGCGATCATCCGGCCGCGTCGCGAGGTGTCGATCCGCGGCGGCCCTGGCGTGGCCATGCGTCGCCGCCACGGCGGTGCGATCGCGGATGCCGGCCGGCGCGCCCCGGCATGGCTTGGCATGTGGCCTGGTATGGCCGCCGGGGTGCTACGCGGCGATGCGCGGGCTGCCTGTACGGTGCCGGGTGTGACCGGCGAGACCGACCTGCGCATGCTGCTGAGCGGCATGCGGCCGCGACTGAACCCGGGCCGCTACGTGTTCACCACGGTGGACGGCGGCGTTCCCGCCGGCGCCCGGCCCGTCGTCACGGTCGCCGAGGAGGAGGGCCTGACGCTGGTCCTGCCGCAGCAGGAGGCCGACGCCGCCGGGCTGGCGTACGAGTACGTCGCGGGCTGGATCACGCTGCGCGTCCACTCGGCGCTTGAGGCGGTCGGCCTGACCGCGGCCGTCGCGCGGGAGCTCGCCGCTGCCGGCCTGAGCTGCAACGTCGTCGCGGGTTTCCACCACGACCATCTCTTCGTGCCCTACGAGCGCGTCGCCGACGCGGTGGCCCTGCTGGAGGACCTCGCGCGCCGCTCCGCCTGACCTCGGACGCCGCCCGCGCTGATGCGGCCCGACCTGCGGGTTTGAAACTTTCAAGGACGTTGACCTGCGTTCTGACTGTGTCGCCGAAATCCTTACCGAATGGGCGGACGCCTCTCACCAGGTCTGATGGCGATTCCCCTCACCCTAAGGTTTCGGCAGCGTTACGGGAATCATTGACAACTGTGCGATCTCGATCCGATACTTTCGTCAAAGCTCCGATAGTTTTCGGAAGCGTAGGCGTACGGCACCGTCGTGGGATGGCCGCCACCACCCGCCCGCTTACGCGCCCCGCAGAGTCGCCGTACGCCGTCTGACCACCCGTCAGGCTTCAGTAGGAGGAAGCGCGCATGATCGACGCCCCCGCCCAATCGTTAGGCCATAGACCCGGCCGCGTCAGGGTGCTCATCGCCCGTGTCTGCGCGGTGGCGCTGGCCGCGGCCGTGGCGTTGCTGCCCGGTGTCGCCAACGCGGCCGTGACGACGAACCAGACCGGCACCAACAACGGGTACTTCTATTCGTTCTGGACCGACAGCCAGGGCACGGTCTCCATGGAGCTGGGCTCCGGCGGAAACTACAGCACCTCCTGGCGCAACACCGGCAACTTC
>NZ_VJVX01000151.1:0-1899 GCF_008033685.1 Microbispora sp. CSR-4 | reverse complement strand
TGCGGACAGGACTCTCGACAAGCCCAATCCTCCCAGCTCAAAGGCACTTTTCTCATGTAAACGATCAAGCCCGCTCAAATTCGTCGCGAAAGCCCGAGGTTAGACCTCAG
Organism: Microbispora sp. CSR-4; assembly: GCF_008033685.1. Classification (NCBI taxonomy): domain Bacteria; kingdom Bacillati; phylum Actinomycetota; class Actinomycetes; order Streptosporangiales; family Streptosporangiaceae; genus Microbispora; species Microbispora sp. CSR-4. The sequence goes on along the minus strand of NZ_VJVX01000151.1, from coordinate 1,789 downwards.
CAAGAACACGACCGGTTGGCACCCGAGTCAATTCACCACGTGGGCCTCTACATCGGCGAGGGGAAGACGATCCACGCCCCGCACACCGGTAGCCACGTGCAGATCGCACCGATGTTCCGCAGCGACTACGTCGGCGCCGTACGGCTGTCCTAACGAAACGGCTTGGCCGCGCCTGATCACCCATAGCTATCATTTGCTCTCGCTGCGTGGATAGAGCGGTTCATGCGAGCACCGTTGGGTGGGGGGACAAGTGTCGACGATCGGCGTTGCCCTGGGAACTGCCACCGTTGGCCTCCCCATCGGGTGGGTCATTCGGATCATCGCCAACCGCTTCGCTACGCGAAAGGGCATCCCGTACTCAACCCAGGTCATCACTGCGGCGGTGTTCGGGCTGCTCGGCTGGCGGATTGGTCTTGCTCCGCTTCTCCCCGCATACCTCTATATGGCCGCTGCTGGAGTAGCGCTCAGCGTGATCGACCTGCGGACGCGACGACTGCCGGACGCGCTCACGCTGCCCTCGTACGTCGTCCTCCTGGCGCTCGTGGCCGTCGGCGGGATAGTGAGCAGGGACGGAGCGCTCACCGTGGGTCTAATCCTCGGTGCGCTGGGCGCCTTCTCGCTCTACTGGTGCTTCCGGCGGATGAACACCGCCCTTGGGCCGGGAGACGTCAAGGCGTCCGGTCTTGTCGGCGGGATCCTCGGGACCATCGGCGCACACGCCTGGGTCGTCGGCATCGGCGCGGGGCTCATACTGGCGGCGCTATACGCGGTGACCATGCTGATCAGCCGGAAGGGCTCCGCATCCACCCTCATACCGTATGGACCCTTCATGTTCGCCGGCTGCCTTGTGGCTGTCCTCGCGACGTGACCGCCGAATGCTCTCCACCGCCGACGCTGGGGCCGTAGGCTGGACATGGCCGATCTCACCTTCTCTTTTGGCGAAGGAAGTGAAACCGGTCAGGGGCCGTTCCCTTCGGGGGGCGGCCCCGCTACTCGTTGAGGAGCTCTCGCAGCAGCGTGAACCCCGGCATGATCTCCCTCGGCCGTACGCCGACCTCGAACATCTCCGGCTCTTCGAAAACCGGTTCCCCGCTGGGGCGGCGCGCATAGGCCACGCGGCCGTAGTCAACGCCGTCATCACGGTCGAAACTCATCCAGGTGATCGCCTCTTGCTCGCCTTCGCGCAGTGCATGGTTCGAGACCGCGCGCGTGGCCACGGTGCCCGGCGGCTCGAAGATCCACACCTGCGGCACCGCGAGGACCCAGCGCCTCACGCCGATCTCACCGGCCTTCGCGGCGGCTCTACGCTCGAAGGCAACGGCGGTCTCTCGATCGCGCAGGTAGTCGTAGTCACTGAGGACGAGACGGCGCTCTCCATCCAGCACGACGACTGCAGGGCAGTCACGAGCGACGATGCTCTTCTCCAGGCGCTCAACCACGTCGAAGAGCAGATTCGCCGTCTCGGCATTCACCCTGTTTCTCCTCCCCGTGATGTAGACGCGGACCACCGCCGAGAACACCCTATGGCCCTACTCGGCCCTGTCAGCCTCTCAGGACACCCACAGGCATCAGGGGTCTCGCTTGTCGTTCACCAGGCGGAGCTGCCTGCGAGGGCACCACCTCGTCGCCCAGTGAACGTTTTTCATCCGCCGGGCGGCTAAGCCGGTCACAGCATGATCGCGATGCTCGGGTTTTCCTCATGATGTGGCGAAGCTCCTGGTAGACGGGTTGATCACCACAACCATCACCGTCATCGCCAGGAGCTTCGGGTGCTGTTCTATCGTGCTGC
>NZ_VJVX01000150.1:0-1918 GCF_008033685.1 Microbispora sp. CSR-4 | reverse complement strand
GTGCCGGCCTATGCGCTGACTGACAACGAAAAGACCGTCACAGCCGAGCACGTGGCCGGGATCGCGGTCCGCAACGCCGAGATCGTCGAGGTGGCCAAGCATTACGGGATGACGATCCGCACCTGTGTGCCGGCCGATCCCGAGTCCAAGGGCGGCAGCGAGGCGACGGTGCGTATCGCCAAGGCCGACCTGGTGCCCACCGAGGTCAACCTGCTGGGCGAGTATCGGACGTTCGCGCAGTTGGAGACGGCCTGCCGGGAGTTTTGCCAGCAGGTCAACACGCGGGTGCACCGCCTGAGCCGGCGGGTGCCCGAGCAGATGCTGGCCGAGGAACGCGCCCGGCTGCACCCGCTGCCGGCCTCGGCGTTCACCGCGGCGTTCGGCACGACCCGGCGGGTGAACTGGGACTGCACCATCTCGGTGGAGGGCGTGCGCTATTCAGTGCCGCATCGGTTGGTCGACACGCGGGTCTGGGCCCGCTTCCACGGCGATGAGCTCATCGTCACCGCCGTCGCCGACGACGGCACTGCCGGTGAGGTGGCCCGGCACCGGCGTGGCGACGCCGGGACGCCGGTGATCGACCCTGCGCACTACCCACCCCGCCCGGACAAGGATGCCGACCGCATCCCCAAGGCCACCAATCCCGAGGAGGCGGCGTTCTTGATGCTCGGCCCCGGGGCCGCCTCCTGGCTGAGTGAGGCCGCCGCGGCGGGCACCCGCCGGATCCGGGCCAAGATGGCCGCGGCTGTCGCGTTGGCCAAGCTGTATTCGCCCAGTGCGGTCGACCGCGCCCTGGGCACCGCAGCCGTCAGCGGCCGCTTCGCCGAAGCCGACTTGTTGTCGATCCTGGACTACCAGGCCCGCCGGGCCGGTGCTGAGCCCACCCGGCCGGGTGAGGACCACAGCCTGCAGCCGGGCACCTCCGCCTGGGCCGCTTTCGGCACCGCCGTTGCCGCCCATGCCGAGCCCGCCCTGCCCGCGCCCGCCGACCAGGAGGAGGACCTCATCTGATGGCCACCCCGTTGCGCACCGTTCCCGCCTCCGCCGGTGACCCGCTGGCCGAGGCGATCGAGCTGACCCGCCGTCTCAAGCTTCCCCACATCCGCCGGGCTTTGCCCGAGGTCGTGCCCACCGCCAAGGCGCAACGCTGGGACCCCGCCGAAGTGGTGCGGGTCCTGCTCGCCGAAGAGGCAGCCGGCCGGGACCGGGCCAACTTGGCCACTCGCCGCAAACGTGCTGCCTTCCCCACCGGAAAGACCTTCAGCGACTGGGACGAGAGCGCATCCTCCATTCCCCGCCCCACCCAAGACGCCCTCAAGAGCCTGGAATGGGTGACCCGTCGTGAGAACCTGTGCATCTGCGGCCCCTCGGGCACCGGCAAGAGCCACTTCAGCGAGGCGCTGGGCCAGGCCGCCGTCGAGGCCGGGCTGACGGTCGTCTGGTTCACCATCGAAGATCTCGGCGCCCTGGTCCGCCGCCACCGCGTCGATGACTCCATCGCCCGCGCCCTGGCCCGCATCATCCGCGCCGATCTGATCATCGTCGATGACATCGGCCTGCTACCGGTCTCCCCGGACGCCGCCGAAGGTTTCTACCGCTTGGTCGATGCCGCCTATGAGCGGCGCAGTCTGACGGTGTCCAGCAACCTGCACCCGTCCGGGTTCGACGAGATCATGCCCAAGACCCTGGCCACCGCCACGGTCGACCGGCTGCTCCACCACGCCCACGTCGTGGTCACCCAGGGTGACAGTTTCCGGCTCACCCAGGCCACCTCCGGACAGGGGGTGAAGCCCTTCAGCTAACCCGATCAACACCGACGGTGGGGAGATAACTGGCCGCCGTCGGGGAGAACTTCGTGGCCGCCAGCGGGGAGATCTCAAGGCCGCCCACGGGGAGAACCAAATGGCCGTTGACAGGT
>NZ_VJVX01000015.1:0-130172 GCF_008033685.1 Microbispora sp. CSR-4 | reverse complement strand
GCCATCGAGGGCAGCCAGCGTGAGAGCCATCCCTGCCTCGTTCGCACACCCCGATCTTCTACACCAACCGGAGCGCGCTCGCACTCAAGAAGGTAGGGCGGCGTGAGCAGCTCGTACGACGTCAGGTTCTGGGAAGTCCGGCGAAATCAGTCCAGCAAGACTGCCTCCTACGAGGTTCGCTGGAAGGTCGGCGGGCGCCAGAAGTCGAAAACTCTGAGGACGAAGGCCCTGGCCGAAAGCTTCCTGTCCGACCTCCGGCAGGCGGCCAAGCGGGGTGAGGCGTTCGATACGGAGACCGGGCTACCCGTGTCCATGTCGAAGGCGAAAAACACCATCACCTGGCTCACCCTCGTCTTGGCCTACATCGACATGAAGTGGCCTCACGCTGCGGCAAAGACGCGCGACAGCCTTACCGACGCTCTCGCCACGGTGACCCCTGCACTCGTCGACGAGAACGGGCCAGGCAAGCCGGACGAGTTGGTGCTCCGGGAAGCACTTCGCCAATACGTGCTTCCTCCTGCGTCTCGGCAACTAGCTCGTCCGGCTGGCATCGCGGCTGCTGTGACGTGGCTTGAACGTCACTCGATTCCCGTAGCCGACCTGGCCAAGGTTCGAAACGTACGGCTCGGCCTCGACGCGCTGACCACTCGGCTCGATGGCGGGGCGGCTGCGGCTACGACGATCGCCCGGAAGCGCTCAGTCTTCTACAACGTCCTGCAGTACGCCGTAGACCTGGAAGAACTGCCCTCGAACCCGATCGACAAGGTGAAGGCGTGGAAGCCGCCGAAGGTCCGCGAGGTTGTGGACCGGCGGGTCGTGGTGAACCCAGCCCAGGCGCGGGAGCTGCTCGCCGCGGTGACCTATGCGGGCCGCCTCGACCGCGGCCGGCACCTTCGGGCCTTCTTCGCCTGCCTCTACTTCGCCGGCCTCCGGCCCGCTGAAGCGCTCGGCCTCCGTATCCAGGACTGCCACCTTGCCAAGTCTGGATGGGGCCGCCTGGTCCTCTCTAAGTCCAAGCCCCAGGCGAACAAGCGATGGACGGACAGCGGGGAGGCGCACGACGATCGCGGCCTGAAGCACCGTGCACAGGACGAGGGTCGTCCCGTGCCGATCCCACCGGAACTGGTGACCATCCTCCGCGAGCACATCGACGAGTTCGGCGTCCACGATGACGGGCGCCTCTTCCGTACGTCCCGGGGCGGTGTGATCTCCATCGGGACGTACTGCGAGGCGTGGCAGAAGGCCCGGACGCTGGCGCTGACGCCGGAGCAGGTCGTGTCCCCGCTGGCGGCTCGGCCGTACGACCTGCGCCACGCGGCCGTCTCACTCTGGCTCAACGCCGGGGTAGCCGCTCCCGAGGTCGCCGATCGCGCCGGGCATGGTGTCGATGTGCTGCTCAGGGTCTATGCGAAGTGCATCGATGGCGGCGTGGACATCGCCAACCGCCGAATTGACGATGCTTTGGCTGTAACACCGATGGATGAGTGGGCGGTACGTTGACGGTTTCGACGTGGTCCGTTCGGCGAGTCCCGCTGTGCGGACCATGCGGGGATACCCTGCATGCTTGTGATTCCGGCCCGTAGATCACCAGCAAGGATGTCGTTGTTCACTTGGTCCTGCAGAACCGTCGGCAGCGACGAAACCCGAGGCTCATGAGGTGCTTAGCGAACTGTCGCCTCATGAGCCGTTCCTTCGCGCAGGCGCGGAACTCGCGGTAATGGCGTACAGCCTGTGGTCGTCACTGCCGACGTAGACCACCCCGTCGACGACCGCAGGAGACGAGAGCACCGAGTTGCCGGTGGTGAAGGACCAGCGTTCGCGGCCGGTGGTGGCATCGATCGCGTACAGCTTGCGGTCCATGCTGCCGACGTAGACCACCCCCTCGACGACCACAGGAGACGAGCGCACCGAGTTGCCGGTGGTGAAGGACCAGCGCTCGCGGCCGGTGGTGGCATCGATCGCGTACAGCTTGTTGTCGTCACTGCCGACGTAGACCACCCCCTCGACGACCGCGGGAGACGAGTTCACCGGCTCACCTGTGGTGAAGGACCAGCGTTCGCGGCCGGTGGTGGCATCGATCGCGTACAGCTTGCGGTCCCGGCTGCCGACGTAGACCACCCCCTCGACGACCGCAGGAGACGAGAACCCCACATCGAAACCGGTGATGAAGGACCAGCGTTCGCGGCCGGTGGTGGCATCGATCGCGTACAGCTTGCGGTCCATGCTGCCGACGTAGACCACCCCCTCGACGACCGCGGGAGACGAGAGCACCGAGTTGCCGGTGGTGAAGGACCAGCGTTCGCGGCCGGTGGTGGCATCGATCGCGTACAGCTTGTTGTCGTTACTGCCGACGTAGACCACCCCCTCGACGACCGCGGGAGACGAGAGCACCAAGTTGCCGGTGGTGAAGGACCAGCGTTCGCGGCCGGTGGTGGCATCGATCGCGTACAGCTTGTTGTCCTTGCTGCCGACGTAGACCACCCCCTCGACGACCGCGGGAGACGAGTACACCTCGTTGCCGGTGGTGAAGGACCAGCGTTCGCGGCCGGTGGTGGCATCGATCGCGTACAGCTTGTTGTCGTCACTGCCGACGTAGACCACCCCCTCGACGACCGCAGGAGACGAGTACACCTCGTTGCCGGTGGTGAAGGCCCACTGCTGTGTTCCAGTGGAGGGTTGGGGTTGTGGCGTGAAGGACGGGGTTGGGCTCTGCTGGGCGGGCGTGGGGGATACGCTGGTGTGAGGGCTGCTCTTCCCGGTGAGCGGGTTTGGCTCAGGGGTGTCAGGGTTGCCGTCGTGGAGCTGCCAGCCGATGATGCTGGCTGCGGCGGCACCGATGGCCCCAAGCCCGAACAAGGCCGTTCGGCGTGATACCCCTTTCGATCGGCTACCCGTCGAGCTGTCTGCAACTGCTTCTTGGGGGGAACCGCCGCCGCTGGAGAGGTTCGGCAGATCACGGTGTCCACCCTGCCCTCTGAGCGGCACCCTCGGCTCGGCCGCGGCCTCCGGGGCCACTTCGGGAGGGTCGGAAATGGCTGGCGATGGAGTGGCATCGGGCGTGGCCTGGGCGTCCACGCCGCTCGCCTCCCATACTGGACGGATCCTCCGCTGTAAGATTTCCCGCTGCCATTCATTCCCTTTGGTCACCAGGGTGATGAACTCGGTTATGAACGTCCACTCCGGGCGGCGGGTTCCCTGTAGGTAGGCGTTGATCTCCTGCTCCCAGGCGGGCAGTTCTTCGCGCAACCGATCTACGGTTAGCCCTTTAGCATCGGCGACGATCTGTAGCAGGCCACCCAGTTCGGCCCATTGGCTGGGTGTTTCTTGGCGCCTGCGGGTTGCCCAGGCCGCCAGGGCGAATAACAAGGGCACACCCGAAATCACTTGCACCACATTCGCCGCCGCGTCCCAGCCGCCGGCGCGCAGCGCGAACCCTGTCCCCAGAACCAGCCCGGCCCCCGCCGTAGCTGCCACGGCCATCCTGCGCCGCGTAGCTCGATTCCCTGCCGACCGCATACCTGTATTTTCATGGTCGTTGCTCAACTTGATCCACCCTATGAGATCACGTTCTCGGGCGATCCGGCGGACTTTGGCCGATTGGTACACGCTTCGCAACCTGAGTCCGTTTGGTCCTCTCGAAGCCCGTGCAGCAGGTGAACAAGCGACGGACGCACAGCTGGCCGCTCGCGAAACCACCGTACGCACGGGCATGAAGTGGATGTGATGTTTCAGGGCCTACGCGAAGTGCATCGATGGGCGGCGTAGAGATCGCCAACCGAAGGATTGAAGACGCCCTGAAGGCGTGAAGGTGAAAAACCTTCCGGGGTCCCAGTCATCCCGGGCCCTCTTCTTTTTGGGATGACCTGGGGAAACACGACAAGATCCATCCCGCAAATATCCCGCGGACAGCGGCCGAGGGCTGCTCAGGGTGGCGTATAGCTGCGCATGGCCGGAACGATCAACGGCGTCTGAACCGAGCAAACCTGCTGGTCAGACGCCGTTTTGGCTGGTTGAGCGGAGAGCGTGGGATTCGAACCCACGAGACCGGTCACCCGGCCTAGCGGTTTTCAAGACCGCCGCCATCGTCCACTAGGCGAGCTCTCCCCTGCGCTCCGTGCTGGAACGCCACGCAGCAGCCTAGTCTCTCACTCCCTCGTACGTGACCGCGACCGTGAAAGAGATCATCCGTGCTCGCTCACAGGTGGTCCGGGATCTCCGAGAACCTGGGCGCGGCCAGCGCGTGTGGCCCGGCGAAGCCGTCGCCCACGGAGGCCGCGAGGCGGAGGTAGGCGTCCCTGGTGGCCTGCTGCAGGCGGTCCAGGTCGATCTCCGCGCCCTCCTCCAGGTGGGCGTCGTACGGCACCCGCACCACGGTGCGGCAGCGGGCGGCGAAGTGGGCCTCCAGCTTGTCAAGGTCCACTGTGGACTTCGACCGCGGCCGTACGCTGCAGAGCACCACGGTGGCGGCCCGCACGAGGTCGCCGTAGTGGTGCGCCTCCAGCCAGTCCAGTGTGGCCGAGGCCGCCCGGGCGCCGTCCACGGACGGCGAGCTGACGAGCACGATCTGGTCGGCCATGCCGAGCACCCCCGACATGGCGGAGTGCAGGAGACCGGTACCGCAGTCGGTGATGCAGATCGAGTAGAAGTTCTCCAGCACGTTCGCCACCGCGTGGTAGTCCTTGGCGCTGAACGCCTCCGACACCGACGGGTCGCGGTCCGACGCCAGGATCTCCAGCCGCGAGGGCGTCTGCGAGGTGAAGGCCCGGATGTCCACGTATCGCTTGATCTGCGCCCGCTCGTTCAGCAGGTCGCGTACGGTGGCCGCGGTCTCCAGCTCGACCTTGTCGGAGAGCGTTCCACGGTCGGGGTTGGCGTCGACCGCGATGACCCGGTCGCCGCGCACCTGCGCGAGCGTGGCGCCGAGCCCGACGGTCGTCGTGGTCTTGCCCACCCCGCCCTTGAGGCTGAGCACGGCGACCCGGTGGTGACCGGTGGCGACGGGCGTGCGGGCGCGCTGCACGAGTTCACGACGCCGCCGCACCTCCGGGGCCTCACCCGGCTTGATCAGCCCGGCGGACGCCTTGTAGACCAGCCGCCGCCAGCCCGTCGCGGGAGCGTTCCGCCGCCCCCGCAGCAGGGTGACCGGGTCGAGGCTGTCGGCGGTCGGCTTCGAGCCGGCCGGCTTCCCCGTCGTACGCGCGGGCGAGCTGAAGGCGGAGACGGGAGCCGGCCGGCGCGGGGCCTGGTACGCCTCCCGCTCCGCCACCGCGTCGCGTTCCACGGGCGGCGTCTCCACCGGCGCGGAGGCGCGCTCGGGCGCGGGCTGCGGCGCCGGTGCGGGCTGCGGTGACGGCATCTGCGCCGGTGCGGGCGGGGGCGGAGGTGCCGCCGCCGCGACCGGCCCCGGCTCGTACGGCTTTCGCTCCTCGGCGGCCAACTCCTCCCGCAGCGAGCCGGTGAAGCGGTCGTCGGCGAAGTCCGGCACGGCCTCGGCCCGTGGGGGGCCGAACGGAGACGGGATCTCCGGCGGCGCGGGCGGCTCCTCCGGCTCGTCGGAAACGGCGGGATCCTGCTGGGCCGCCGGCACCGGCACGGCCGGCTCCAGCCAGCCCCGCAGCGGCTCCTTGGTGGACGACGTGCCGGAGACGGACTCGCCGCCAGTGAACGCACCGAGATTCTTGTAGGCGTCGGTGTCCGCCGGGGAGCCCGGGAAGGAACCACTGAAGAGAGGTGTGGTGAAGGACGATGCACCACCCGGCTGGGAGTGGCCGTCGTCCTCCGCCTGCGGCTGGTCGTCGCCCGGCGTCTCGTTCGAGATCTCCTCTGAGGACTCCGATTCCGAGCCCGGAGAAGCGTCGGAAGACCTCGGCGAGGACGACTCCGCGGAACGGTCCGGCGCCAGCCCGGAATCCGACGCCGCCTCAAAACCGGCCGCCCCGGAACCGAAGGACGGGGCCTTCACCGGTCCCGTCGAGGTGGCGGACTCCTCGGCCCTCGTCCCCGGCGGCGTGCCGAACGCGGTGGACGACTCGGCCGGGGCGCTCTCACGCGTGTCCGCAGGCGAGGACGTAGGGGACGCAGCCGAGGACGCGGGCCTGGTCACGAAGGCCGTCGTGTCACTCAGATTCGTCGTCTCACCGAAGCCCGGATCACGGAAGCCCGGGTCGCGGAAGCCCGCGTCACCGAAGCCAGGGGTGCCCACGCCAGGGTCGCGCAGGCCCGCGTCACCGAACTTCGTGTCGCCGAAGCGCGCAGTGTCGCCGAACCCCGAGTCGCCGAACCCCGAGTCACCAAACCCCGGCTCGCCAAACCCCGGCTCGCCAAAGCCCAGGTCGCGGAAGCTGGTCTCGCTTCCATACCCGACCCCAAATTCGGACTTTTTGCCGCTTTCATACCCAAAGCGGTCCGAATAGTCAGGATCGAAGAGGGGGTCTCGGACGGGACCGGTGGACGACGACTCGGACGTCTGCACGTCCTCCTGCGCCGGAGCGCCATAGCCGGAGCCGGCAGCGCTGTCGGCCGCGCCGCGGAGCAGGCCGCCGGACGCGGGCTCGGCCGGTACGAGACTCCACGGGTCGGCCGGGTACGGCGAGGCGGGCTCGGGCTCGGCGGCCGGTGGCGGCGTTGGAGAGGCGAGCGTGGCCGAGGTGACCGCGCTGACCGCTATCTCCACCTCGTCGGGCATTTCCTTGATCGCGTCAAGCCATGCCAGCTGGTCTTCGAGAGAATGGGGATCCTCACGATCATGTCTCGCCACCGTGTACCCCCTCGGGCTGGGCTAATGGGGTAGCAAACACATTGCAGATTAGCGCCACGTAATACGGTGAATGCGGGCAACCGCCGAGTTCTCCGCCACGCTACTTTAGGTCACATGCGTGCGATCGTGATTTCCGAACCCGGCGGACCCGAGGTTTTGGCCTGGCAGGAAGTGCCCGACCCGCGTCCCGGCCCAGGTGAGGTGCTCATCGAGGTCGCCGCCTCGGCCGTCAACCGGGCGGATCTGCTCCAGCGGCGCGGCCTCTACCCGCCGCCGCCCGGAGCCTCCGAGATCCCGGGGCTCGAGTGCTCCGGCACGATCATCGAGGTCGGCGAGAACGTCCCGCATCTCGCGCCCGGCGACCGCGTCTGCGCCCTGCTGGCCGGCGGCGGGTACGCCGAACGGGTGGCGGTGCCCTGGCAGCAGGTGATGCCGGTGCCGGAGGGCGTCACGCTGGACGAGGCCGCCGGTCTCCCCGAGGTCGCCTGCACGGTCTGGTCGAACGTCTTCATGACCGCCCGCCTCCGGAAGGGCGAGACCCTGCTCGTCCACGGCGGCGCGAGCGGCATCGGCACGATGGCCATCCAGCTCGCCAAGGCGTTCGGCTCCCGCGTGCTCGTGACGGCCGGCTCCGCGGACAAGCTCGCGCGCTGCCGCGAGCTCGGCGCGGACGACGGCGTCAACTACCGCGAGGAGGACTTCGCCGAGCGGTTCAAGGGGCAGGCCGACGTCATCCTCGACATCATCGGGGCGAAGTATCTGCCCGGGAACCTGCGCGCCCTCGCGACCGGCGGCCGCCTGGTCGTGATCGGCCTGCAGGGCGGCGCGAAGGGCGAGCTCGACCTCGGCACGCTGCTCGCCAAGCGGGCCTCGATCCACGCGACCGGGCTGCGCACCCGCCCGGTGGACGACAAGGGCGCGATCTGCCGGGGCGTGGTCGACAACGTGTGGCCGCTCGTCGCCGCCGGTGCCGTACGGCCCGTGGTGCACGAGCGGATCCCGCTCGACCAGGCGGCCCGCGCTCACCAGATGCTCGAAGAGGGTGAACACATCGGAAAGCTGCTGCTGGTCAGGTGAGTTAAGTTGATGGGGTGAGCACGGTGTGCCCCGGCGAATCAGGAGTTGTAAACGATCGATGAACGCAGACGAGAGCACGCCGCAGATCGTGGTCGTTGGGCCGCAGGGCCTTTCGGTCTCCGGCGGCAACGGTAAGGGCGAGCACGAGGAGCGGTCCGTCGCCGATCTGGTGGAGCAGCCCGCCAAGGTGATGCGGATCGGCAGCATGATCCGCCAGCTGCTGGAGGAGGTGCGGGCGGCTCCCCTCGACGACGCCAGTCGCAAGCGGCTCAAGGACATCCACCAGAGCTCGATCAAGGAGCTTGAGGAGGGCCTGGCCCCCGAGCTGGTGGAGGAGCTGGAACGGCTGTCCCTGCCGTTCAGCGACGAGAACGAGACCCCGCCGAGCGACGCGGAGCTGAGGGTCGCGCACGCCCAGCTCGTCGGCTGGCTTGAGGGCCTGTTCCACGGCATCCAGACCACGCTGTTCGCGCAGCAGATGGCCGCTCGCGCGCAGCTGGAGCAGATGCGCCGCGCGCTCCCCGGCGGCATGACCCAGGGCGGGCAGGACGACCAGGGCCACCGCGCGGGCGGCCCCTACCTGTAAACCCCGAAACCCGTAGAACCCGGAAAGCCCCGGAGACCCCGCAAAACCCCGAACACGGACCCCGGCACCAACCCCAGGCGCCAAGCGACTCAGAACAGGGTCTCCAGCACGACCGCCACACCGTCGTCGTTGTTGGCCGCCGTCACGTGATCGACGGCGGCCAGCACGTCGCGGTGGGCGTTCGCCACGGCGTACGACGTGCCGGCCCAGGTCAGCATCGGCAGGTCGTTCGGCATGTCGCCGAAGGCGACCACCTCCGCGGGCTTGATCCCCATCTCCTCGGCCAGCGTGGCCAGCGCCGTGGCCTTGGTCACACCGCGCGCGCTCATCTCGATCAGCGCACGGCCGCTGGAGTGGGTCGGGGTCACGAGGTCGCCGACGATCTCCAGCACCCCCTGGTGCAGATCGTCGGGGTCCATCGAGGGGTGCTGGGCGAGCAGCTTGACGCACGGCTGGGACGTCAGCGCCGCGACGGCCACGATCTGCCTGTACGACAGCTCCCGGGCGTCCCAGCGCCCCAGCACGTAGGCGGCCTCGTGCGCGAAGCCCCCTTCGTACTCGACGGAGAACCTGAGGCCGGGCACCTGCCGCCGCAGCCGGGCGACGCACTCTTCGAGCACGTCGGCGGCGATCAGACGCGACTCGATGATCTCCTCGGTGTGGAGGTCGTACACGAGCGCGCCGTTCGCGCAGATCGCCAGCCCCCGGTGCCGTACGGCTCCCGCGACGTTGTACATCCAGCGGGGCGGCCGGCCGGTCACGAAGACGAGGGCCCCACCGGCCTCTTCCACGCGGGCGAAAGCGGCGGCGGTACGCGGAGAGATCGTTCCGTCGGTGCGCAGCGCGGTGCCGTCGAGGTCCGTGGCGACGAGGCGGGGGCAGGTCATGACAGGTTCCAGTGTGCACCGAAACATGCCGTGCCATGCCCTCTGCCACACGCGGGGCGAGAAACTTCGCCCGGACGTGGAACACCAACGGGCTACATAGTGTTAGATGTGAAGGCGTTGTATTAGCTGTTCCCGTAGCGAAAACCAGTTTGACTGTATGAGCCACCCGGGGAGCTGTGCGACACACCCGGGGTCCACGAGGTGTGGTCCCCAAGATTCACTTCCTTAGGGAGAGCAGTAATGGCTCAGGGAACCGTCAAGTGGTTCAACGCTGAGAAGGGCTTCGGCTTCATCGCACCGGACGGCGGCGAGCCCGACGTGTTCGTGCACTTCTCCGCGATCACTGGCAGCGGCTACCGCAACCTCGAGGACGGCCAGCGGGTCGAGTTCGAGGTCATCGCTGGTCCGAAGGGTCCGCAGGCGTCGAACGTCCGGGGCATCTGACCTGACTTGACGAAGGCGGGGTTCGCGTCGGCGAGCCCCGCCTTTCGCATGCCCGGGGTCTACGGCCATTAGGACGTGAGCAGACCCCCTGAAGGCCCGGGCGCATGAAAGTTTCACGCCGGGGCTCTTCTCGGCACCTGGACGTCGTCCGAACCGGGAGATTTACATCACATCTAACGGTCCTGCCGTCAAAAGTTGCAGATTGTACTTTTGCCGGACAACAGTCCGCTGCCCGGTCGCCGCGTGAACCCGCCGCAGAACGTCGTCATGAGACACGAAGACCTCCGCACGTGACACGTACGGAGGCCCTCGATCGAAGGGTCTAGCGGGAGAGCGGCTCAAGGACGTCGAGCCCCACGTAGGGCCGCAACGCCTTGGGGACGACCACCGAACCGTCGGCCTGCTGGTGGTTCTCCAGGATCGCCACGATCCAGCGGGTGGTCGCCAGCGTGCCGTTGAGGGTGGCCACGTGCTGCGGCTTGCCCTCCTCGTCGCGGTAGCGCACCTTCAGCCGGCGGGCCTGGTAGTCGGTGCAGTTGGAGGTCGAGGTGAGCTCACGGTAGCGGCCCTGCGTGGGCACCCAGCCCTCGCAGTCATACTTGCGCGCCGCCGACGAGCCGAGGTCGCCGCCCGCCACGTCGATCACGCGGTAGGGGATCTCGACCTTCTCCAGCATCTCCTTCTCCCAGGCGAGGAGCCGCAGGTGCTCCTCGTGCGCCTCCTCGGGACGGCAGTAGGAGAACATCTCCACCTTGTCGAACTGGTGGACGCGGATGATGCCCCGGGTGTCCTTGCCGTACGACCCGGCCTCGCGGCGGAAGCAGGACGACCACCCGGCGTAGCGCATCGGCAGCGCCGACCGGTCGAGGATCTCGTCGGAGTGGTAGGCCGCCAGCGGCACCTCGCTGGTGCCGACGAGATAGAGGTCGTCGGCCTCAAGCCGGTAGACCTCGCTCGCGTGGGCGCCGAGGAAGCCGGTGCCGGCCATCGCCTCGGGCTTGACCAGCACGGGCGTGATCATCGGCGTGAAGCCGGCCTCGACGGCCTGCTGGATCGCCATGTTGAGCAGCCCGAGCTGCAGCCGCGCGCCGACGCCCTTGAGGAAGAAGAACCGGGCGCCGGACACCTTGGCCCCGCGCTCGGTGTCGATCGCGCCGAGCAGCTCGCCCAGCTCGACGTGGTCGCGGGGCTCGAAGTCGAAGACCGGCTTCTCGCCGACCTCCTCAAGCACGACGTAGTCGTCCTCGCCGCCGGGGGGCGCGCCCTCTTCGACGATGTTCGGGACGGTCATGAGCAGCTCGTCGAGCTCGCTCGCCAGCGCGGCGGCCTCGGTCTCGGCCGCCTTCACCTGCGCGGCCAGTTCCTTCGCACGGTCGAGCAGCGCCTGGCGCTCGTCCCCGGACGCGCGGGACACCGACTTGCCGATGCTCTTCTGCTCGGCGCGCAGCGACTCGAAGGTGTTGAGCGCGGATCGGCGGCGCTCGTCGAGCGACAGCAGGGTCTCCACGACCGAATCGTCCTCGCCGCGGACGCGCTGCGACGCCCGGAGCCGGTCAGGGTCCTCACGAAGGGTACGCAGGTCAATCACGGCTCACAGGCTACCGGAGCCGGTGCGGCTCCCGCCCGTCAAGCGAGCCCGGCGCGGATCTTTGCGAGCCATTCCGCGGCCTCGGCGAAGTCGGCGTCGGCCGTACCCGCCTTGACCTGCGTCACAACCCGGTCGGCCCGCGGATAGCTGCCGAGGAAACGCAGATCGTCGCAGAGCCGGTGGAGACCGGAGACGGCCTCCCCGACCCGGGCGTCGGCGATGTGACCCTCGAAGTCGAAGTGGAAGAAGTAGCGGCCGATGCCGTCGCCGGTGGGGCGCGACTCGATGCGGGTCAGGTTGACCCCGCGCACCGCGAACTCGCTCAGCATCTCCAGCAGCGCGCCCGGGTGGTCGTCGCGCAGGAAGGCCACGAGCGAGGTGCGGTCGGCGCCGGTCGGCGCGGGCAGATGGCCGGGGCGGTTCACCTTGATGAACCGGGTGACGGTGTCGGAGCGGTCGCCGATGTTCGAGGCGATCGCGTCGAGCCCGTAGTACTCCCCGGCGATGGCCGGGCTGATCGCCGCGTCGTACGGAGACCCGGGAGAGGCGACCTCCTGCGCGGCGGCGGCCGTCGACGAGGCCGCGATCACCACGGCGCCGGGCATCTCGCGCTCGATGAACCCACGGCACTGGGTGTGCGCCGCCGGGTGGGTGAGGACCCGCTTGATCTGGGCCAGCTCCGTGCCGGGCCGTACCAGAAGGGAGAACTCGACCGGAAGCAGCCACTCGCCGGTGATGTGGAGCGGCCTCCCCCCGGCCAGCTCGTCGAGGGTCTGCGTGATCGCCCCCTCCACCGAGTTTTCCAGCGGGACCACCGCGCCGTCCGCCTCGCCGTCGCGGGCGGCGTCGAGCGCGGCTCCCACGTTGGCGCAGGGCAGGCGCTCGGCATCCGGCTCCAGGAGTCGCAGGGCCGCCTCACAGAAGGTGCCCTGAGGCCCCAGGTACGCGAGCTTCGACATGTCCTCAAGGGTATCCACAGGTAGGCGTGGCGGAGATGCGAAGACCCCCCTGCGGTTACAGGCTTCCGCCCATGACCCCGCCGTACCGCCTGCTCAGGGGGCGTACGGCCCCTCGTCCGGCCCCACCTCCGGCCCGGCCGCTCAGCGCGGGAGGCGTTACAGTCCGGCTGCTCAGTGCGGGAGGCGTTGCGGCTCGGCCTCCGGCCCGATGCCGAGCCGGGCGGCCCGCACGGCGTGCTCCTCCTCCGGCGACAGCGGCTGCAGCCCCTTCCCCCCGCGTACGGCACGGGCGTACGTGCGGGTCTCGGTGCGTCCGTTGATGGACGTCAGCACGACGCCGTCGCCGAAGCCGTTGATGAGCGCGAGCGAGAACGACAGCCTGCCGGTCATCTCGTCGAGCGCGTCATAGCGATAGAGCGCCACGTCGCGGATGGCCCTGCTGTCCACCGGGCCGTCGGCGGCCCGCCGGTCGAGGGCGTCCAGGCACACCCCCACGGAACGGCGGGCGGTGCGCAGCGCGATCAGGCCGACGGCCACGCCGGTCACTCCCGCCAGCACAGCCACTATCTCCACAACGGTAACCAGCACGGCACCGAGCGTAATGTTTTGGTCAACTCGCCGCAGCGGGAACGGCGACAGCGGCCCGCCGCCGGGGCAGCCACGAGCCGAGGAGCCAGACCAGGCCGATCGCGCCGAGCCCGAAGGCGTTCTGCACGATCTTGCCCACGACCGGGCTGAGCACGGGGATCTCCAGCGCCTTGAGCGTCCCCCCCCACCACGGTATGGGCAGCACGTAGTAGAGCCATACGCCCGCCGCGACCAGCAGCCTGACCCGGTCGCGCCCCGACCCGGCGAGGGCCGCGAGCACGACCACGACCCAGGCGATGTGGTGGATCCAGGCCACCGGCGAGAGCAGCACCGCCATCAGCCCGGTGAGCGCCACCGCCGTCATCATGTCGCCGTCCAGGTGTGCCCGGCGGGCGCGGCGGAAGCCGTACCAGCCGATCACGGCGACGGCGGCGAGCCAGATCACGGTGGTCAGCCGGCCGGGCAGGTAGAGCCGCAGCAGCATGCCGCGCAGCGACTGGTTGGTGGTGGCGGCGTTCGCGCCCAGACGCTC
This sequence comes from Microbispora sp. CSR-4, assembly GCF_008033685.1. Taxonomy (NCBI): domain Bacteria; kingdom Bacillati; phylum Actinomycetota; class Actinomycetes; order Streptosporangiales; family Streptosporangiaceae; genus Microbispora; species Microbispora sp. CSR-4. The sequence goes on along the minus strand of NZ_VJVX01000015.1, from coordinate 116,754 downwards.
GGAGTCGAGCAGCGCCCCGAACCAGAAGTCCCGGGCGTCGTCGAACATCACCAGGAACGGCAGCAGCGTGAGCAGGGCCGCCGTGAACACCGCCATGCACAGGGCCCGGCGCTGCGCTGTGCTTCCGTGGCGCTGCCTTGTGTCCCCCTGCCGGGCGGGGAAGGCGGTGATCGCCAGATAGACGAGGAACACCCCGGGGGTGAGCTTCACCGCCGTGGCGAGGCCGATCAGCATGCCGCGCGGCCACCACGGTCTGCGCGCCACGCAGTCGAGCAGGCACAACGCCATGAGGAACAGGTCCACCTGACCGAACCTGAACTGGTCCCTGATCGGCATGAGATAGGTGCACGCGGCGGACAGCACCGCGAACACCAGCGGCGCGGCCAGGGGCCCGCGCAGGCGGCCCAAGAAAGAGCCGCCCAGGAAAGAGCCGCTCAGAAAAGAGTCACGCAGGAAGGAGCCGCTCACGCCGCCCGGGGCGGCGTCGCGTACGCCGTCCAGGAAGGCGCGGAAGGCGTGCCGGACCGTCACGGCGAGCACGGTGACGAGAGCGATCGTCCACACCCACTGCGCGACCGGCCACGACATCATGGCGAGCGGCACCGCCAGCATCGCGGCCACCGGCGGATAGGTGAACGGCAGCAGTTGGGGAGCCGGCGTGATCACGTCATAGACGGGCAGGCCCTGCAGCAGTGCCCAGCCACCCGTACGGTAGACGTCCAGGTCCACCAGACGCTGGTCCTCGGGATTGGTCAGCCAGTAGGCGATGAGCGGCGACGCCGCGGCGGCCAGTGCCACCAGGGCGAGCGCCCACGCCCACGCGGGCCGCCGGGCCCCGGCTATCCGGCCAGTCGTCATGACCAGGCAGGCTACCGTGGACCGTGTCCGCACCGTTATCGATCATGAGGGAGCGCGGAACAGTGCGTGGCAGGCCCGCGAGGCTCCTCGCGTCCATCCTGGTGCTCGTCGTGGCGGCCCTCGTCCTGCCCGTCGCCCCCGCGTCGGCCGTACGGCAGGCCGCCCCGGTGACGGGCCGGGTGGTGGTGATCGGGGTGCCCGGCCTGCGCTGGGACGATCTCGACGCGCGGCGGACCCCCGCGCTGTGGGGGCTGGCCGCCCGCGGCTCCAGCGCGTCGCTGTCCACGAGGGCGGTCCCTCCCGAGGGGCTGCCGGTCACCTGCCCGGCCGCCGGCTGGCTGACGGTCTCCGCGGGCCAGCGGGCGGGGACTCCCGGCCCCGGCTGCGCGCCCCTTCCCGAGCCTGTCACCACCGCCGACGGCGGCGCGACGATCCCGGGCTGGTCCGAGCTGGTCGCCGTGCAGCAGGCCGGGCCCTTCAAGGCCAGGCTCGGGCTGCTCGCCGACGCCGTGACCACCGCCGGGGGAAAGATCGCGGCCATCGGCCCGGGGGCCGCCCTGGCCGCCGCCGACCGTTCCGGCAGGGTCGCGACGTACGCCGCCTCCCCGGCCGCGCTGCCCGACCTCACGCCGTACGCCCTCGTGGTCGCCGAGGCGGGGGAGATCACCAAGGCCTGGGCCGACGACTCGCGTGGCCAGGCCCGGCGGGAGGCCGTGAGCGCGGCCGACAGGACCGTCGCCGAGGTGCTCGCCAAGGTGCCCGCCGGTTCGACCGTGCTCGTGGCGGGGCTGTCCGATTCCGGGTCGATCGCCCACCTGCACGTCGCCATCGCCTCCGGCGGGCCGTACGGGCACGGGTCGCTGACCGCCGCCTCGACCCGCCAGCAGGCGCTCGTCACGATCACCGACGTCACGACGACGGTCACCCACCTGCTCGGCCTCCCCACGCCCGAGGGCGCGGTCGGCCGGGCGTGGTCCGGGGACGGCGGCGCGCCCTCGGTGACCGAGCTCGCCGACGCCGACCTGGCGAGCCAGGTGCTCAGGGAGGTCAGGGAGCCGTTCTTCATCACGCTGGTCGCCGCGCAACTGCTCTTCTACGGCCTGGCCGCGCTCGTGATCAGGCGTTATCGGCGCATGCCGACGACCACGCGGGTCGTCGCGACGGTCAGCGGCGCACTTCCGGTGTCGATCTTCCTGGCGCAGCTCGTGCCGTGGTGGGGCTTCGCCCACCCGATGCCCGCCCTGCTCGGCACGATCCTCGGCTTCGCCGTCCTGGTGGCCGGGCTCGCGTACGCCGGGCCGTGGCGCCGCCACGTGCTGGGGCCGCCCGCCGTGGTCGCCGGGGTCAGCTCGCTCGCGCTGCTCGCCGACGTGGTGACGGGCTCGCGGCTGCAGGTGAACGCGGTGGCCGGCTACGAACCCGTGACCGGCGGCAGGTTCTACGGCTTCGGCAACATGGCCTTCGCCGTCTATTCGACCGGCACGATCCTGCTCCTGGCCGCCGTCGCCTGCGCCCTGCGCCGCCGGCCGAGGCTCGCCGTGGCCGTCTGCGTGGCGTACGGCCTGCTCGCGATCGCCGGGGACGGCTGGCCGACGTGGGGCGCGGACTTCGGCGGGGTGCCGTCGTTCGTCCTGGGCGTGGCGGTGTGCATGCTGATGGTCACGGGCAGGCGGGTGTCGGTCGTCCGGCTCGGGCTGATCGCCGTCGCGGGCGTCGTGCTCATCGCGCTGATCGCGGTGGCCGACTATCTGCGCCCCGCCGACCGGCGCACCCACCTCGGGGCGTTCGTCCAGCAGATCATCGGTGGCGAGGGCGGCTCGGTGGTCGGACGCAAGCTCGGGGCGATGCTCCACACGCTGGGCAACCTCCCGCTGACGCTGCTGTCGCTGGTCGCGGTGGCGTTCCTGTTCCTCGTGCTGGCCCGGCCGTCCCGGTGGGGCGCGCCCGCGCTCAGCCTGGCCTACGAGCGGGCGCCGCAGTTGCGGGCCGGGCTGTTCGGCGCGCTGACCGCGGCGTTCGCCGGGTTCCTGATCAACGACTCGGGGATCGCGATCCCGGCGATGGCCCTGACGGTCGCGGTGCCGCTGGCGCTCGCGGCGTCCGTGCACGCGCTGCAGACCGCGCCGCCCACCACAGCAGCGCGATCGTCAGCGCCAGCAGGAGCGACGGCGCCACCCAGCCCCTGACCACGTCGACGAGCCACCGCAGGTCGCTCGGCTGGTCCGCCTGGCGCGCGGGCAGGTAGGCCAGCGAGAGCACGGCGAGCCGGGCGACCAGGAACGCCTCCAGGCCCGGCCAGGCGACCAGGGCCAGCAGTGCGAAGCCCAGCCCGTCATACCAGGGCAGCGCGTACGGCGTGGCGAACAGCCAGGCCACGGCGACGGCCAGGGCCACCACCGGTCCCTCACGGCCGGCGGCGGGACGGCCGCGCAGCAGGAGGACGGCCAGCACGGCGAGCAGGAGCAGCGAACCGGCCTGGATCCACGCCCGATAGGCCCCCGGCCCGAACAGCCCCTGGAGCGCCCTCTGGGCCAGCTTCCACGGCGTGGCGAGCGAGACCGACTTGCTGGCGTTCAGCAACTGGTCGAGCGAGTGCGGCCCGGCCAGCAGATAGGCCACGAGCACGGTCAGCGCCGCCAGCCCGGCGACCAGGGCGAGCCGCCGGGGGCTCCGGCGCAGCTCCCACGCCGTGCCCAGCGCCACCACGCCCACGGTGGCCTTGACCGCGACGCCGAGGCCGAGCAGCACGCCCCGGCGGGCGACCAGGCCCGCCACGACGAACGCGATCGCCACGGTGTCGAGGTGCATCCCGGCCACCAGCTCGTAGACGAGCAGCGGGTTGGCCGTCCACAGCAGGGCCGCGCGGCGCTGCCGTACGGGGTCGCCCGCGGTGTCCCGGTGGAGCAGCAGGCCGGTGGCGACGAAGGCGGCGGCGTTGACCAGGGCCATCACGAAGACCGTCAGCCGGACCGAGTCGCCCCCGACATGGCTCGCGAGCGCTTGCACGGCCGTGGCGACCGGGCCGTACAGGCTGGGGGTGTTCCGCCACTCCTCCACCCTGCCGATGACCGGATCGGCGGGCAGGTCGGCGGGCACGGTCGCGTACGGGTCGTAACCGAGGGCCGCCATCCGGCCGTACGCCGCGTAGTTGAGGTGGTCGGCCGACCCGGAGGGCGGCAGGAAAGCGAGGACCGCGGCGGCGACGCACCCGGCGACGAGCAGCGTGCGCGCCCGAGGCGATCCGCCGGGGTACGCGAGGCCGAGGGCCAGGCCGGCCGTGCCGAGGACGAGCGCGGCGGCGGCCAGCGCGACGACGAGATGACCGCCGGGGGCGAGATCGAGCGAGTAGGGGGGCTGCCACGACGGTCCGGGCAGCCTGGGGACCATCGCCGACGGCCCGAGGACGCCGATCGTGATCGTGAGGACGATCGACAGGCCGCCGGCGGCCGGGGCCAGCCGGGCGGCGATCCCTGCGCGCCCCCGCGAATCCACCCGAGAATTCCACCACACCGCCCCGGCGACGCGTACGGGCTCGCCTCGGCCGCCGGGCGCGGGACACCCACCCCGAGCTCGGCCGATAGCGGGCCTGGTGGCGGGGCCCAGCAGCAGAGGCTCGGCGGAGTCAGGGCCCGGCAGCAGAGCCCGGCGCGCCGCGCGACGGCAACCGCCCGGCAAAGGCACTCAGCGGCGGCGCCCAGCGGCATGGCCCACCAGCAGGGGCCGACAGCCGCGCTCAGTGGCGGGGCTCTGCGGCGAGCTCGGTGGCAGGGCTCAGCGGCGGGGCGGGCGGAGGGCGGAGCGCGCCTGGTCCACGGCGGGCTCGCGGGCGGCGAGGGCCAGGCCGACGTCGCGAAGCTGCTTGGCCCTGTGCAGTTGGGAGCGCCAGTCGGTGCCGGTCGCGCGGTGCGACATCTCGACCTCGGCCTCGACCACCCGGAAGCCCTTCCTGAGCAGGTCGACGGTCATGCCGGTCTCGACGCCGAAGCCGTGCGCGAGCGGCCGGGCCGCCTCGAAGGCCGCCCGGGTGAGACACCGCTGCCCGTTGAGCGGCTGGGTGGCCTCCCAGCCGGTGAGCCTCTTGATCCCGTCACGGGCCACCCGTACGACGATGCCGTGCCCGCCGAGCTTGACCCTGGTCGCGAACTTCGCGATGGTCATGTCGGCCTCACCGGCCCGCACCGGCTCGATCAGGGGGAGGGCGGCCGCAGCCGTCTCGCCCAGGTCGGCGTCGAGGAACAACAGGTGCCGGGGCTGGTCCTCGTCCAGGAGGCGTACGGCCTCGGCGCCGCTCTCCATCGCCGCCGCCTTGCCCCGGTTGCGGCTGTGCCGTACGACCCGGGCGCCCGCCGCCCTGGCCACCCGGCCGGTCTCGTCGGACGAGCCGTCGTCGACCACGACCACGAGATCCACGCCGGGCAGCTTCAGGGCGGCGGTCACGGTGACGCCGATCCGGTCGGCCTCGTCCTTCGCCGGGATCACCACCGCGGTGTCCGGCTCGGGCACTGCCATCTCCCCCATGCGCCTAGCCCTGATGCTCGGCCGTGAGCAGATCGGCGGGCACCGTGTCGTGCACGGTGAACACCGAGTCCAGGCCGGTGACCTGGAGAATCTTGCGTACCGCCGGTCTCGGCGCCGCCACCTCCAGCGTGCCGCCCCGCTCGCGCAGCCGTTTGAGCGCCGACAGCAGCACGTTCATGCCCGTGGAGTCGCAGAACTCGACTCCGGACATGTCGATGACCACCCGGTCGGGCCCGGTCTCCAGCAGGCGGGTGAACTCCGCCTGCAGCCGGGGCGCGGTATATAGGTCGATTTCGCCGAAGACGGCCATGACGGCCTGACCGGCGTGGGATTGCGTCGCGACTTTGAGCTCCACGAGGCGCACACTAGCGTCGTACCGGCCTCGGGTCACGCTCCATCGGATTCATCGAAGAGTCGTCCGCCCTTTGTCCCCGATTCCGGCCCCATGTAAACGCCGAGTGCGCGAAGCTTGACGCTATGCGACACCGGCGTCGCCGGATGGAGGGCCCGGAACCTCCGCGTCTTGGTCGTCACTTCGCAAAGGAGGGCGGGCGCCGAGCACAGCGGGCCCGAGAGCAGATGAACAGTGAGATTCCCGAGGATCCACAGCGGCGCGTGCTGCGCGAGCATCTGGAGACCATCCAGGTGCGCACGGAGAAGGCCTCGTCGTGGCGCGACGCGGCCGAGCCGCTGCGCGGCCTGGTCAACCGCGAGGGGTACGTCCCGGTCAGCGCCCGGCTGGCCGCGGAGGACCTCGACTTCCTCGCCGAAGCGCGCGAGGAGCTGCTGAGCTTCTCCGAGCTCGGCCTCCGGCTGCTCGATCTGCACCAGCCCAGAGACGCGGGCGGCATCTCCAGCGACCCGGCCAATCCGATCCTGCGATGCCGGAGCTGCATGTGGCGCTGGCCATGCCCCACATTCCGGGCCATGGCGGAGGCGTTCACCCCGCGCCAGCGGGAGGCCGCGCCCGACATCCCCTCCTGGCGCGGCCAGCTGGAGCACCAGACCGAGGTGTGACCTGGACGGCGCGGCGCCGTACCGAGCCGCGCCGTACAAGCCGGACCGCGCCGCGCCACGCCGTACAAGCCGGGCCGCACCACGCCATACCAAGCCGGGCCGCACCACGCCGGACCAGCACGGTGCCACGCCGTGCCGCGCGGACCGCGCCGGACCTCGCCGTGCCGCGCCCGCGTGAACCGAGCCGCGGCGCGCCGTACCGCGCGCTTCCGAGCTGTGCTGCGCGGCTCCGAGCGGTGCCGCGCCGTCCCGAGCTGCGCTTTCGCGCGCGGAACCGGCGACGCCAAGAGTCACCGAAGTGGTCATTAAGTATTCGCCATGGAGGCGTTCCTACCGTCCTCTGCGTAAGGGCCGGCGCCCCGAGACGGGCGCCGGCCGACACAGGAGAGGACCGCGGTGCCCGGGTGTCGAAGGGCTCGCCGGGTCCCGGATGGGAAGATCGTCATGAAGCTGGTCTACAAGATCCTGGCCTCGCTCGTCGCAGCCGAGGTCGCAGTGCAGGCGATGATGGTCGTGCTCGGCGACGCCGGGCTGTTCAAGTACGTCGAGCAGGGCGGGGTCATCGACAAGGCGAGCGCGGAGAGCGGCGGCATCGAGTTCCCCGAGTTCTTCGCCTTCATGGTCCACGGCATGAACGGGATGATGGTCATCCCCGCGATCGCGCTGTTCCTGCTGGTCGGCTCGTTCTTCACGAAGGTCCCCGGAGCGGTCAGGGGAGCCGCCCTCGTGGTCGTGCTCGTCGCGGTCCAGATCACCCTGGGCCTCCTCGGTCACCAGATCCCCGCCCTGGGCGCCCTACACGGTCTGAACGCGCTGCTGCTGTTCAGCGCGGCCGTCCACGCCGCACTCCGCGGACGCCGGGCGGCGGCGGACGCGACCACCCGGCCCCACGCCCGTGTCGAGACCGTCGTCTGACGGACATCGCACATGGAAGGCAACCGTCGTCGCGGCGCCCGCCTCCGGCTCGCCCTGGCGGGCGCCGCGGCCATCTCCCTGCTCGGCCCACTGGCCTGGATGTGGCAGGACAGCCTGATGCCCGGCGCGTACTCCGTCATGGACATGGGGTACGCGGACTACGGCGGCGCGCTCACGCACATGGCCGCGGACGCCTCCGCAGAGCACGCCGCGCACGCAGAACAGCACACGCACGCGGAGCACACCGCCCACGCAGAACAGCACACGCACGCGGAGCACACCGCGCACGCAGAACAGCACACGCACGGAGAGCACACCGCGCACGGGGAACATGACGACCAGAGCGCCCATGGGAAGGACGGCGGCCACCCGGAGCACTCGGCGTCGGCGCGCACCCTGACGTCGCTGACGGCCGACCCGGACCGCCCCGCCGACGTCGCCATCACCCTGGTCGCGCGCAAGCAGCGGTTCCGGCTCGCCACCGGCCGCTCCGTGGACGGCTACACGCTGAACGGCACCTCGCCCGGCCCGGTCATCCACGCGACCCTCGGGCAGTTGGTGCAGGTCCGTCTGGTCAACGAGTCGGTGCCGGACGGCATCACGCTGCACTGGCACGGCGTCGACGTGCCCAACGCGGCGGACGGGGTCGCCGGCGTCACCCAGGACGCGGTCGGCGTGGGCCGGTCCTTCACCTACCGGTTCGTCGCCGACCAGGCCGGCACGTTCTGGTATCACTCCCACCAGGTGTCCCACGAGCAGGTGCGCCGCGGCCTGCTCGGCGCCCTCGTGGTGACCCCTGCGGCACGCCCGGCGGCGGGCACGGCCGACGTCGTGGCGTTGCTGCACCTCTACGACGGGGCCCGCACGATCAACGGACAGGAGGGGGACGTCCACGCCGAGGCACGTCCCGGCGAACGGGTGCGCGTACGGGTGATCAACACGGAGAACGGCCAGACGCCCGTATGGGTCGGCGGCGCCCCGTTCCGGCTCGTCGCCGTCGACGGGACGGACCTGCACGAGCCCGCTCCCGTACGGGACACCGCCGTGATGGTCACGGCGGGCGGCCGGGCCGACATCGAGGTGACCATGCCCGAGGACGGCTCGCCGGTGCGGGTGCACATCGGCGGCCCGGCGGGCGTCGTGCTCGGTTCGCGGTCGTACGACCTGCCCGCCGTCCCCCGGCCCGCGACCTCGCTCGACCTGCTCTCGTACGGCACGCGGGCGCCGCTCGGGTTCGACCCGGACCGGCCCGACCGGCGGTTCGGCTACGAGATCGGGCGCCGCCCGGGCTTCCTGGACGGACGCCCCGGCATCTGGTGGACGATCAACGGCCACATGTTCCCCGATGTGCCGATGTTCGTCGTCGCGGAGGGCGACGTGGTACGCGTACGCATCGTCAACGACAGCGGTGAGCCGCACCCTATGCACCTGCACGGCCACCACGCCGTGGTGCTCGCCCGCGACGGCGTGCGCGCGACGGGCAGCCCGTGGTGGGTGGACTCGCTCGAAGTCGGCTCCGGCGAGTCGTACGACATCGCCTTCGTCGCCGACAACCCGGGCATCTGGATGGACCACTGCCACAACCTGCCGCACGCCACGGAGGGTCTCGTCGCCCACCTCATGTACGAGGGGATCACCACGCCCTTCACCATGGGCGGGACTGCCGGAAACGAGCCGGAGTGACTCCCGGCCGGTGCGGGGGCCCGGCCGATGCGAGCACCCCGCTCAAGCGGGCTCCTGCCGACGCGGGGCACGGCTGAAGCGAATCTGCTCGCAACCGAGCCCGGTTCGCGACTCAGGCGGAGAGGCGCCAGGCCGGCCGGTGTCGAACCGACGCCGGGGGCGGGGCGGGGCGTCCAGGCTCAAGCGCCGACGTGCGCCAGGCCGCCAGGGCATAGGCGTCGGCGTGCGCCAGGCCGCCAGGGCATAGGCGTCGGCGTGCGTCAGGCCGTCAGGCCGTCAGGCCGTCAGGCCGTCAGGCCGTCAGGCCAGGGGCAGTGTGATCGTGAAGACGCAGCCGGGCCCCTCGTTGACCACGCCGATCTCGCCGTTGTGGGCGTCCACGATGCCGCGCGCGATGGCGAGGCCGAGCCCGGCGCCGCCGTCGGGACCGGGCGTCCGAGCCGCCTCGCCCCGGAACGCCACGTCGAAGACCCTGGGGAGGTCCGCCTCCGGGATGCCGCCGCAACCGTCCAGCACGGACAGGCGGGCGGTCGTCCCCTCCGCGACCGCCCGCACGTCGACCGTCCCCCCGGCGGGCGTGTGGCGGATGGCGTTCACCACGAGGTTGCGTACGGCCCGGCCGAGCTGCCCGGCGTCCGCGTACACCGGGAGGCGCGGGTCCGCCTCGCCGGTCAGGTGTACGCCCTGCGCGCGGGCCAGCGGTTCGACGGCGGCGAGGGTGTCCGCGACGAGGTCGCCGAGCCCCGTGCGGGTGAGCCTGGGTTGCAGCGTGCCCGCGTGGATGCGCGACAGCTCGAACAGGTCCTCCACCATGCCGGCGAGCCGGTCGACCTCCACCCTGATCTGGACGTGGTAGCGCTTGACGGTCTCGGGGTCGTCGGCCACCCCGTCCTCCAGGGCCTCCACCATCGCTCGCATGCCCGCGAGGGGAGTGCGCAGGTCGTGGCTCACCCACGCGACCAGCTCGCGCCGCGCGCTCTCCAGCGCCCGCTCGCGTTCGTGCCCCAGCCGCAGCCGCTCGTACGCCTGCTCAAGCGCGGTGCTGATCTTCTGCAGCTCGGCGGGGAGCGGCGCGGGCGGCGGGGTGAACAGGCCGGAGGGCGGCACGCTCTCCAGCGCGTCGACGAGGCTCCTGCTGGCGCGCACCACTGTGCGGGCGTTCACCAGCGCGACGCCGAGGCCCACCAGGCCGCCGATGGCGACGACGCTGAGCACGATGTCCTTCGGCCCCCCGTCGATGATCATGGCGAGGGTGATGGCGACCACCCCGGCCAGCGTCGCGGCGACCGTCACGGCCGCGACGACCGCGAGCATCACGCCGATGGAGTGGCGGCGCAGCACCCGCAGCAGCGCCAGGCCGAGGGCCGCGATGACGAGGCCGAGCCCGGCGGCGACCGCGACGATCTGGACGATCACGGCAGGGGCTCGTATCGATAGCCGACGCCCCAGACAGTGACGATCCTGCGCGGATCGGTGGGATCGTCCTCGATCTTCTCCCGGAGCCTGCGCACGTGCACCGTCACCGTGGAGGAGTCGCCGAACGACCAGCCCCAGACCTGGTCGAGCAGGGCCGTACGGCTGAACGCCTGACGGGGGTTGCGCAGCAGATAGACGAGCAGGTCGAACTCCCGGGCGGTCAGCGTGATCTCCTTTCCGCCCAGGCGCACCTCGTGGGCGCCGACGTCCACCACGAGGTCGCCGTCGCGCAGCACGCCGGTGCCCGTCGGCACCAGGGCTCCGCGGGCCCGCCGCAGCACGGACTGCACTCGAAGGGCCAGCTCGCGCGGGCTGAACGGCTTGGCCACGTAGTCGTCGGCGCCGGTCTCCAGGCCGACCACCCGGTCCATCTCCTCGCCGAGCGCGGTCAGCATGATCACCGGGACGGGCCACCGCTCGCGCAGCTTGCGGCAGACCTGCAGGCCGTCGAGCTTGGGCAGCATCAGGTCGAGCACCATCAGGTCGGGCGGGTCTGCCAGGGCCCGCCGCAGCGCCTCGGCTCCGTCGCCCACGCACTCGACCTCGTGCCCGTCCCGCTCCAAATAACGGGCCACTACCTCGGCGACGGTGGGGTCGTCGTCCACCACGAGGACACGGGCGGGATTCTGAGGGCTCTTCGGGGCAGGCACGTCATAAACGGTACGTCCGCCGGGCCACCGTGGCCGAGCCACGTCACCGTCTCGTAAGAACCGGCCGCCCGTCACGCCGCAACCCGGCCGACGCCTCGTACGGACCTGCCGCCCGTCACGCCGCAACCCGGCCGACGCCTCGCGAGAACCAGCCGGCCATCTCATCACAGCCGGCCGACGCCCCGTACGGACCTGCCGCCCGTCTCCCGAGAGCCGGCTGCGCGAGCGCTCGCGCGGTTCGCCGCCGGACCCCGCCGAAAGCCCGGTCGAACGCGATGATTCACGTGAAACCTTACGGATCATGGGGATGCGAACCGATTCTGGATCAAGCTCGCGGTTGTCGGTGGCACCGCGTACCTTGAAGCCATGGCCCGTACCATACTGACCGTACTGGGGATCCTCCTGGCCCTGTGGCTGGTGTTCGGATTCGTGATCCCCGCGCTGTTCGCGACGCTGAAGTTCCTGCTCATCATCGGGATCATCGCCCTCGTCGCCGTCGTCGTGGTCACCGTCGTCGGGAAGCTGTCCCGCTGACGTGAACGCTCTCCAGGCCGTCATCGAATCGCTCGTCTGGCTGCTGGCCGGGTCGGTCGCCGGGTCTTCGGGCCCCGGCGCGCTGACCGCGGCCGGCCTGGCCGGCGTGGCCGTTCTGGTGTTCGCCTGGATGCTCTCCCGGCTGACCGGCGTCCCCGTTCTGTCTCAGGGGCCGGGCAGGCCGTCGTACAACGGTGAGACGGCGATGGTCAGGCTGCGCGATCCCGGCACGCCTGGCCGTCCTCGTCCCCGCGCACCATCAGGAAGCCCAGCGCTCGCCTGACCGGTCTTCTCCGGTCACGAGCGCTTTCGTCATGCCCTCATTCATCGGCAGAAGGCCCCAGACGAAAGGCTTCCCATGTTCGACTTCGTGCTCGACCCCGCCTACCGGCTCATCGAGGCGCTCAGCCACGTCACCGGCGGCGGGCTCGCGATCGTTCTCGTCACCCTCGCCGTACGGCTCTCGCTGCTGCCGCTGAGCATCCGCGTCGCCCGTGCCCAGCGGATCAGGATGCGGCTCGCTCCCCAGGTGGACAAGCTCCGCAAGCGGTGGAAGAACGACCCGCAGCGGCTCCTGCGTGAGGTGAACGCCGTATACGCCAAGGAGGGCGTCGGCCAGTTCACCGGTTATCTTCCGGGGTTCGCGCAGTCGCCGTTCTTCATGGTGACCTATCGGCTGTTCACGGCCGCCGTGATCGCGGGACATCCGAACCTGCTGCTGGCGCAGAGCGTGCTCGGCGTGCCGCTGGGGGAGCACCTCGCGGCCGCGGTCGCCGGGGCGGGCCTGGTCAGCCCACCGGTCGCGGTGTTCGCCGGGCTGCTCGCGCTGCTCGTGGTCGTGGCCGTGATCGCCGCCCGCAGGGTCGAGCCCACGGCTCCGATGCGACGCCTTCAGCTCCTCGCGCCGTTCTGGACCGTGGCCGTGGCGGCCTTCCTCCCGCTCGCGGCAGGCGTCTACCTGCTCGTGAGCAGCGCCTGGACGACGGCCGAGCGGGCCGTGCTCTATCCGCGCACGGCATAAAGCCGGGGAACACGGGGTCACGCCGGGGAGCTGGAATGCTCACGGCGTGACCCGTGACGACGCATACATGCCCGGGACGGCCGGGGACACCGGCGGGGACGGCCTGCGGACGGGATCGCGGCATAACGACGGGAGCCCAGCACAATGCCGGGAGGCACACCGCGTCGGCAGGTGCGCAGTGCAGCGGTCACGGCAGGCAGTAGTGGGCGAGAGGCGCGGCGTAGCCGACCGGGGCCCGTCGTGGCGACGGGGGCAAGCCGTAGCGGGGGCGGCGACGGGGGCAAGTCGGTAACCCGGGGGGTGACGGAGGGCGTGGTGGGCGGGGGTGTTTCAGACGACTTCGCGCAGTACGGGGGTTTCGGACATCTCGTGATGTCCGTTTCGGGCGGGCCATGAGGCGGGGACGACGGCCCAGACGGTGGTCGCCTCCTCGTCGTGCCTGACCCCCCAGCGCTCGGCCAGGTATTCGACGATGCCGAGTCCACGGCCGCCGAGGGACGACAGGGTCGGGCGGCCCGCACGGGGTTCCGTACACGCGCCTCCGTCGCTCACGGCCACCTCGACCTGGGTGTCCGAGCAGAGCCACGCCACTTTGAGCTGCCCGGACGGGAGAGGGTGGGCATGGCGCAGCGCGTTGCTCAGCAGTTCGCTCATGATCAGAACGACGTCGTCGACGGCCGAGGCGAGCAACCCCGCGTTCGAAAGATCGGCGCTGAGGCGCTGACGTGCGACGGCGACGCTCGACGGTGCGTACGGCAGCATCACGACGCTCGACGCACTCACCTCCCCGTTCCCCCCGTTTCTGCTGCACAAGCCAGTACGACCGAAATGCCCCGCTAACTCGGCCGGGAAACCGTGCCCCGGATCACAGCTTGTGCACATTGGACAATAGTTCAGTGCTTAAGTGGTGACGCCACGCTCCGATCTGTCTTATCAGGATGAAGATCCTGCGGAGTTCAACACCAGGCGCATCCGGGTTCCCCCACCCGATCGGGGCAGCGCGGCGACGTCTCCCCCCTGGGCGCGGGCGAGGTTGCGCACGATGTAGAGCCCGAGCCCGACCCCGCCGAACCTGCGCCGGTTGCCGCTGTCGGCCTGGACGAACCGCTCGAAGATCCGCTCCCGGTCGCCCTCCGCGATGCCCACTCCCTCGTCGTCCACCACCAGCACGACCCGGTCGTCCTCCGGCCACGCCTCGACCCGGATCAGGCCGCCGTCGGGGGAGTACTTGAACGCGTTCTCCAGCAACTGGGCGAGGAGGATGTCGGTGGCCAGAGCGTCCCCGTACACCAGGGGGAGATCGGGCGGGATGTCCACCTCCAGCCGGTGGCGGTCGGACAGGACCGGCAGTCCGAGCGTCGCCGCGCGCACCCGGGCGGCCAGATCGAAGGGCTCGACCCTGACCTTCAGCTCCTCCGCGCCGGCCCGCGCGCCGAGCAGCAGGTGGTCCATGAGCTGGCCGAGCGAGCGGGCCCGCTCGGCGATCGTGTGGACCGCCGACCGCCGTTCCTCGTCGGACAGGTGGTCCCACCGGGAGTCGAGCGTGCTGGCGAAGCCGTGCACGATCGTGATCGGCGTACGCAGCTCGTGGCTGGTGGTGGCGAGGAACAGGTCCTTGGCCTCCTCCAGCTCCTTGGCCCGGGTCACGTCACGGAAGTCGACGACGGTCTCGCCCGTCTCCCGGATCTCCGCGCACAGCACGTCGAGCCAGCGGCCGGACGGGAGCTGGAAGGTGAGCTTCTCCCCCGGCGCCGGCAGCGGGAAGGGCGGCGGCCCTCCGATGACCTGGTCCGCCGAGTGGCCGGTCAGCTCGGCCGCCGCGGGGTTCCACCGTACGACCGCGCCCGCGCCGTCCAGCACCGCGATGCCGTCGGCGCTGGCGTCGAAGACGGCCCGCTCGTGGGCGCGCTGCCGCACCGCCTCCTGGTACGCCATGGCGTTGGCGACCGCGATCCCGGCGTGCCCGGCGAGGAGTTCGAGAAGTTCGAGCTCCAGATGGCTCGCCTTGCGCCGGGCGAACAACGCGTAGAGCGCTCCATAAGGACGCCCGCCCACGGCGGCGATGCCGACGGCGATCGTGTGCAGGCCGGGCAGCCGCGCCCAGATCAGGTCCTGGAAGCCCTCGGGTCCGGTCTCCAGCAGCACGGTCTTGCCGGTGCGCAGCAGCTTGGCGACCAGGCTGGTGTGCAGCCCCGCGGTGGCCCCGCGCAGCGTCTCCGGCAACTGGTGGACGCCGACCAGGCGCAGCCGCTCCCCTTCGATGGACACGAAACCACCGGCGTCGGCGCCGGTCAGCTCGGTCAGGCTCGCGGCGATGCGGTCGAGCACGACGGGCAGGTCGAGCTCGGCGTTGATGTCGCCGACCACGTCGGTCAGCCGTCGCACCAGGCGGGCGCGGCGCACCATCCTGCCGTGCGCGGCGTCGTCGTCCTCGGCGGCGTGGTAGACGCTCACGTAGCCGAGCAGGGCGCCGGCCGGCGAGCTCAAGGCGCTCGTGTCCACCCGCAGATCGAGCAGCCGTCCGTCGCGGTGGAGGCGCTTGGTGGTCAGCGACACCCGGCCGCCCGCGCGTACGCGTTCGAGCACGGCGTTGTGCTCGGCCATCAGCTCGTCGGGCACGATCGGGGCACGCCTGCCCAGCAGATCGGACGCGGGCCAGCCGAACAGCCGCTCGGCCGCCGCGTTCCAGCTCAGCACGGCCAGGTCGCGGTCGAGCGCGACGATCGCGTCGGGGGAGCCGGCCAGGACCGCACGCGCGAGGCCCTCCTCGGCGTCTCCGAGGATCACGTCGCCGAAAGCCGTATCGCCCAACGCCACGCCGCCCGACGCCACATCGCGCGACGCCGCGCCGCCCGACATCGCATCGCCCAACGCCACGCCGCTCAACGCCACGCCGCCCAACGCCACGTCGCGCGACGCCGGGTCGCCGAGGGCCGCCTCTCCCGGCGTCGCGTCTTCCAGGATCGCGACGTCCGCAGCCACGGTGTCCGGGTCCGCGGCGCCCGCGTTCACCGGGTCCGGGACCGCGGGGGCGAGATCCGCCGCCCGGCCGTCCACGCTGCTGTCACCCACGTCCCCATCGTGCCTTCTTTCACCTTTTGATCTTGGCCTTTTCCGTCACCTCGCGACCGCTCCGATACGCTGCCAGCACGCAGAGAAGAGAAAGTGGGGCGCCCATGTCCACCGAGGACCTCGAGGCCCTGCTCCGCGTGACCTCGCCGGGCTACGTCGGCGTGGCCCCGCCCGAGGTCGCCTTCGGCACCATGGACGCGCCGGTGGGCCGTCTGGTCCTCGCGGTGACCGCCCGTGGCGTGCTGGCCTGCACCTACGAGGACGAGCACGAGGTCTTCGCCCGGGTCTCCCGCGCCGTCGGCTCGTTCATCGGGCCCGACCCGCGCCGCATCGATCCCCTGCGCAGAGAGCTGGACGCCTACTTCACGGGCAGGCTGCGCACCTTCTCCCTGTCCGTGGACCTGCGCCTGGTCACCGGCTTCAGCCGTACGGTGATCCAGCTCATGCCGGCCGTGCCGTACGGCAGCGTCACCACCTACCAGGAGATCGCCGAGCGGATCGGGCGGCCGCAGGCGCCTCGCGCGGTGGCCAACGCCCTGGCGGGCAACCCCGTCTGCGTGCTCCTGCCGTGCCACCGGGCGGTGGAGGGCCCCGGCTCGCTCGGCGGGTACGCCGGCGGCCCGGCGGCCAAGGAACACCTGCTCCGCCTGGAGGGCGCTCTCTAGGCCGAGCCGGGGACGGCCCGGGGTCAGGTGCGCCCGGCGGTCCAGACGGTGCGCTCGGTGCGTACGACGAGGTCATCGCGGTGCAGGACGCTGTGCGCGCTGGTGACGTCCAGGAGTTCGCCGAGGGCGGCGAGGTTCTCGGGGACGAGCGCGGGCACGGCGGCGACGCGGATGCGTCGCAGGCTGAGGTGGGCGTGGCGGCCGATGGCCCCGCTGCTATCACCCGCGATGCCTGCGACGCCTGCGGTGATGGCCACCGTCCACGGACCACGGCCTCGCAAACCTCTCCACGACGACGGGTGTGCGAAATTTTTCCGACGCGCCGTTGGTATGTTACCAACGGCGCGTCGGCAAATCGGGGCGCTCGTCGTCCTTGAATCCCTGCTTCTTAGGAGTGTCATGTTCCTGGCCTGGCGCGAGCTGGTCTTCGCCCGCGCACGCTTCGGCCTGATGGGCGGAGTCGTCGCCCTCATCGCGATCCTCGTCGTGCTGCTGTCAGGCCTGTCCTCCGGGCTCGTAAATGACGGCGTCTCCGGGCTCAAACGGTTGCCCGTCACCGCGTTCGCCTTCGCCGAGGGCACCAAGACCGACTCCGCCTTCTCCCGCAGCACCGTCAACGTGAACCTGGCCGAGGTGTGGAAGAGCCGCGACGACGTCGGCGACGCCGCGCCGTTCGGCACCATGCTGGTCAACGCCAAGGCCACGACCTCCGCCGGCGCACAGGTGCCGGTCGACCTGGCCCTGTTCGGCGTCGATCCCGGCTCCTTCCTCGCACCCGCCGTCTCCGACGGCGCCGGACTCGGCGACCCCGACGGGATCGTGGTCAGCCAGACCGTCCTGGACGAGGGCGTGGCCATCGGCGACACCGTCGTCATCGACCGCCTGGGCACCCGGCTCAAGGTCGTCGGCACCACGGGCGACCAGCGCACCTTCGGGCACGTCGACGTGGCGTACCTGCCGCTGCGCACCTGGCAGCAGGTGCACGCCGGCGCCGGGCCGGGGGACGAGGTGCGCGACGGCGCGTACGAGGAGGCGACGGCCATCGCCCTGCGCGCCCGGGACGGAGACCGGATCGACCTGCCCGGCGGCGACGCCGCGGCGGGCACCACGAGCATGACGCTCGACGCGTCCTTCAGCGCTTCCCCCGGCTACTCCGCCGAGACCTCCACGCTCACGCTGATCCAGGTCTTCCTGTACGCCATCTCCGCGCTCGTCGTCGGGACGTTCTTCACTGTCTGGACGATCCAGCGCAAGCACGAACTCGCCGTCATACGCGCCATGGGCGCCTCGACCGGCTACCTCATGCGGGACACGCTGATCCAGGCGACCGTCATCCTGACCGTGTCCACCGCCGTGGGCTTCCTGCTGGGGGTGGGCGGCGGCAGCCTGCTCACCACGACCCCCATGCCGTTCCTGCTGGAGGTGGGGCCGCTCGTCCTCGCCGCCCTGCTCCTCATCGGCCTCGGCCTCGCCGGCGCCGTGGCGGCCGTGGGCCGCATCGTCCGCGTCGACCCGCTCGCCGCCCTGGGAGGGCAAAGATGACCACCAGTTCCACGTCCCCACGCCCGGACTCGCTCCGGTCCGGCACCCAGGAACGCGGCGGCCTGCTGATGGAGGGCGTCACCCTGACCCTCGGCGACGGCGACGCCACAGTCACCGCGCTCGACGACGTACACCTCGAGGTGGCGGCCGGCGAGTTCGTCGCCATCGTCGGGCCGTCCGGCTCCGGCAAGTCGAGCCTGCTCGCCGTCGCCGGCGCGCTCACCACACCGGACACCGGCCGGGTCCTGCTCGACGGCGTCGACATCACCCGGGCGAGCGCCCGTGAGAAGGCGCGGCACCGCCGCGAACGGATCGGGTTCGTCTTCCAGTCCGGCAACCTCATCCCGGCCCTCACCACGCTCGACCAGCTCCGCTTCGCGCTCGACGTGGCGGGCGTACGCCCGGCTGACGGTCACGACCCGCGAGAGCTGCTCGGCCGGGTGGGCATGGGGCACCGCGCCAAGCACCGCCCCCACCAGTTGTCCGGCGGCGAACGGCAGCGCGTGGGCATCGCCCGGGCACTCGTCACCCGTCCGGCCGTGCTGCTGGTGGACGAGCCGACGGCCGCGCTCGACCGCGCCCGCAGCGACGACATCGTCACGCTGCTCGCGCACGAGACGCACGAGTCCGGGGTCGCGACGATCATGGTCACCCACGATCACGATGTGCTCGGCCACTGCGATCGCGTCCTGTCGATGGTGGATGGGAGACTGTCGGAATAGGGCCGACCATGGCGGAGGGGAGCAGGTGCCACGCATTCGGGCGTCCACCGTCGCCGAGCATCGGGCAGCCCAGCACCGCGCGCTGCTCGACGCCGCCAGGGAGATCCTCGCGGAGACGGGCCGGCCGCCGACGCTGACCCGGGTCGCGGAGCGCGCCGGGCTGGCCCGGCCCAGTCTCTACCAGTACTTCCGGTCCTCCGAGGACCTGCTCAACGCGCTGGTGGAGGACGTCTTCCCCCGCTGGTCGGCCGAAGTCGCGGCGGCGATGGACGCCGCCGCGACCCCCGCCGACCGTGTGCTCGCCTACGTGCTGGCCAACTTCGAGCTGATCGGCGAGGGTGAGCACGCGCTGGCCACCGTCCTCGCGGAGGTCGCGCCGGGCGACACGGTCGCCGAGCAGAGCCGTGCCATGCACCGGCAGCTCCTGGAGCCGCTCGTGGAGGCGCTGCGCGATCTCGGCGTCTCCGCGGTGCCCGAGACCGCGGAGATGATCAATGCCATCGTGTTCGCCGGGTCCCGGTTGATCGAGTCCGGTACGGATGCGCAGATTGTCGGGGAGTCCGCACGGGCCCTGCTGGAGCCGTTCGTACGCACTGCGGACAGGAGCGGCCACCCGTCCTGAACCACCGGACCACGCCCTCGGACGACTCTCGCGGACGCCGATGAGGCTGTGCGCTCAGCGGCGAGACCGCAGGCGGCGGCCCGGGAGAGACAGCACGACGGTCGCCAGCCCGGCGACGAGGAACGCGGCGAGCGCGGCGTTCATCCAGGGCTGGTGGACGAACCCGATGGCGTCGCGGACCCTGGTCCAGATCCCGTCCCACCAGGCGACGGTCGGGGTGGAGGTCACGATCCAGTACGCCGCGAACCCGAGCACCCACGGCACGACCATGAGCCAGCGCGAGGGGGCGTCCTCGGCCGTGTTCCACCGGCCCCTGCCGCCGAGCAGGAAGTAGTCCACCACGAGCACGGAGAACATCGGCACGAACACCGCGCCGATCACGCTCAGGAACGCGCCGTAGGAGTTCACGTCGGCGAACAGCGCGATCAGCGTGGTGAGCACCCCGATCACGACCGAGATCACCCGTCGGTCCCAGCGCGGCGCGAGGTTCTGGATCGACACCGTCGTCGAGTAGACGTTCGCGAACGACTGGTCGGCCTCGCGCAGCACCAGGATGCCGAAGAACACGACTCCGAGAGGAGCGGCCACGAACGGGTCCCACACCTTGTCGCCGTCGTTGCCGACCAGGGCGAGCGCGGCGATGCCGAGGGCCAGGCAGGCCACCTGGGCGATCGTGTATCCGGCGACCACGCCGGTGAACGCCGCGCCGCTCGACCGCGAGTGCCTGGCGTAGTCGGCGGCCATCGGCACCCACGACACCGACAGCGCGATGACGTAGTCGACGGCGGGGGCGAAGGCGTCCCAGGAGCCACCCCCCACGGACGGCCCCTGCCGGAACAGGGCGATCGACAGCCAGATCATCGCGATCACCACGCCGGCGGTGACGTAGCGCCGCAGCAGCCGCAGCGCGCCGAGCGGCCGGATCGTCAGCGCGATCGTCAGCACGCCCGCCGCCACCGCCCACACCGCGTACGGCACCGCCGTGCCGAACAGCGCCTGCGCGCCGTTGGCGATGACCCACAGCTCGAAGGCGCCCCAGCCGAGCATCTGGATGATGTTCAGCACGGTCGGGATGTACGACAGCCGGGCCCCGAACAGGCCCCGCAGCAGCACCATGGCGGGCCGCCCGGTGTGCACGCCGGGGATCGCGGCCAGGCCGACCATCGCCGTGCCGAGCAGGCTGCCGACGACGGCGGCGAGCACCGCCGCGGTGAACGTGAGCGGCTTGCCGCCCAGCGGGTCGAGCAGGAACAACGCCCCCGAGAAGCCGAGAAGGCTGACCCCGAGGTTGGCCCAGAACGCGCCCTGGTCGAGCAGCCCCAGGGTCCTCGGAGCCTCCTCGTCCAGAGTGAGGGGAACCTCCGCGTGCGCGTCGTCGACGACGGCAGAAGTCATCACACGCTCCCTACGCCGGCATTATCCGGACAGGTTCATGCGGTCGGCGGCACGAGTTCGATCCGCCCTCTCAGCCCGGTTTCGCCCGAGCTCCCGCGAGTTATTGATGATGTCTTGGGGATTATGACACTTATTTGACCGTTTTCCTACGCCACCCCCCGCCCGTACGCGGTCGACGCCCGCGTCCGTGCACAAGCCACGCCCGCGCTCCCCACGCGACCGCCGCCGCCGTACGCGAGCGATACGCCCCGTGTCCACGCGACCGCAGCGCACCGTGTCCAAGCGACCGCCGCCCCGTCCGTACGCGATCGCCGCCCAGTCCCCAGACGACCGCCGTTTCCGTCGCTACGCGACGTAGGGCGTCTCTCCCGTCTCGCTCACCATGGGACGCCCGACCGCGGCCCAGGACCGCATGCCGCCGTCCACGTTCACGGCGTCGCGGCCGATGTGGTTGAGCCACATCGCGGCGTGCGCCGACCGGCCGCCGACCCGGCAGACCACGTACACCGGCCGGTCGTGCGGCACCTCATCCACCCGCGCCTGCAGCTCGCCGAGCGGGATGTGGACGGCGCCGGGCGCGTGGCCCGCCACCCACTCGTCTTTTTCGCGGACGTCCAGCAGGTACGCGTCCTCGGGCAGTGCCTCGGGGGCGATTTCCGGCAAAGTCATGCGCCCATTCTGACGGCACACCACCGATGCCCGGGCCCGTGCGGCGAGCTGTGACCCACGGTGATCCGCGGGCGCTACTTGAGCAGGCGCGACAACCGGCGGTCGGCCAGCGGCTTGCCGCCGGTCTGGCAGGTCGGGCAATACTGCAGCGACGAGTCGGCGAACGACACCTCCCTGATCGTGTCGCCGCACACCTCGCACGCCTCGCCCGTACGGCCGTGCACGCGCAGGCCCGACTTCTTCTCCGACTTGAGGTCCTTGGCCGCCAGCCCCCTGGCCCGCCCGACGGCGTCGCGCAACGTGCTCACGATCGCGTCGTGCAGGTCGGCGACCTGGCCGTCGGTCAGCGTTCCGGCGATCTTGAAGGGGGACATCTTCGCGACGTGCAGCACCTCGTCGGAGTAGGCGTTGCCGATGCCCGCGATCACCTTCTGGTCGCGCAGCAGGCCCTTGATCTGCGTACGGCTGCCGCTCACGATCGTCTTGAGCAGGTCGGGCGTGAAGTCCTCCGACAGCGGGTCGGGTCCGAGGCCGGCGATGCCGGGAACGTCCTGGGGATCGCGCACCACGTAAACGGCCAGGCGTTTCTGTGTGCCCGCCTCGGTCAGCTCGAACCCGGGGGCGCGGCCGTCCTCGCCTGGTGACAGCCGCACCCGGACGGCGAGCGGGCCCTTGCCCGGCCGCACCGGTTTGGCGCCGGTGAGGTCGTCACGCCAGCGCAGCCAGCCGCCGCGGGCCAGATGGGTGACGAAGTGCAGGCCGTCGCAGTCGACGTCGAGGAACTTGCCGTGCCGCGCCACGCCGGTGACGAGCAGCCCGGCGAGCGCGGTGACAGGGGGGTCGACGGTCTTGAGCGCCTGGAAGGCGGTCACGTCGACCCCGATGACGGCACGGCCGACGGCGTGCTCGCGGAGGAACTCGGCGAGCGCCTCGACCTCGGGCAGCTCCGGCATGCCCTCACACTAACCCCGCCCCTCAGGGCACGTCCCAGAACGCGAGCTCGTGCTCCATCCCGCGGACGAACAGCTCCCGGGCGCGCGCCGGGTCAGGCGCCGCCTCGTCGATCATCGTCCCGATGCGCGCGGCCAGGGCCGCGAACCCGGGATCGGCGTAGGTGTCCACCCAGGCGCGGTAGCGCGGCTCGGCCGGCGGGTCGGCGGCCAGGATCTTGCCGAGCGTCGAGTAGCCCCACATGCAGGGATAGAGGGCCGCCAGCCCCTCGCCGTAGTTCGCCGCCGACTCCAGCAGGAACGACGTGTACGCCGCGCAGGCCGGCCCCTTCACCGCGCCGTCGAGGTCGGCGCCGAACCCGGCCGCCAGCGACCGGTGCAGGTCGAGCTCGTCGTGCCAGGTCGCGTACGCCAGGTCGACCAGGTCGCCGAGGTGGGCGTCCGGAGCCTGCCAGGCCAGCCGCGAGAACACCCGGACGTAGTCGAGCAGGAACAGGTAGTCCTGCTCCAGCCATGACCGGAAAACCGTCTCGGGCAGGTCGCCCGCCGCGATGCCGCGTACGGTCGGGTGCGCGAGCTGGGCGTCCAGCATCGGCCGCCCGATGGCGTGCAGGTCAGCAGAGATTCCCATAAGGGCTCATTGTGACCTTAATCCGGAGCTAGGCTCGACTCCGTGACACTGACGATCGCCGAGGAAGTGGTGTTGCTGGCCTACCGGGAGGACACCGGGAAGCCGATCATCGGCTCGGTGGAGCTCGACTGCGCCCTGGCCGGGGCCCTGCTCGCGGAGCTGGCCGTACGCCGCCGGGTGGACCTCGACGGCACGAAGGTCGTGCCCGTCGATCCCACCCCGATGGGCGATGACGAGCTGGACGCCGCGCTCACCCGCATCGCCGAGGAGCGCCGTCCGCACAAGGCCGACTGGTGGGTGGGCAAGCTCCGCGCCGACAGGCTGCGCAAGCGGCTGCTGACCCGCCTGGCCGCCCGGGGCGTGCTGAGCGAGCAGGCGGGCAGGATCTTGGGGATCTTCCCCACCACGCGCTATCCCGAGCTCGACCCGAGCCACGAGCAGGGCGTACGAGATCGCGTCGAGAGCGTGCTGGCCGGCGCCGAGCCGGACGAGCGGACGGCGGTCCTGATCGCGGTCGTCCACGCGGCCAAGCTCGACCGCAAGGCCTTCCCCGGCGCGCCGAAGGGCCGGGTCAAGGAGATCGCCGAGGGCCAGTGGACCGCCGAGGCCGTCCGCAAGACGATCGCCTCGATCCACGCCGCCGTGATCGCGGCCACGACCGCCGCGACGGCCGCCGCCACCGCCTCCGGGAGCTGACCCCCTCGGCCTCCTGACCTCCTGATGCCGGCCCCTGCCGTTCTCGCCGCTCGCGCGAGCGGGGTCCGCTACCGGATTCGCCCGCAGTGCTCCGGCCTTCGGGCCGGGGGTGAAGCGGACCCTCCCGTGTAGCGGGGCAGGGAAAGCTGGAGCGCTCCCGGGCGATCCAGCGTCTGCCCGGCTCAGACCGGGCGGTTCTGCCGCTCGATGTACTGCCGCAGGACACTGACCGGCGTGCCGCCTGCCGATCCGGCGAAGTAGGAACCCGACCACAGCTTGTTCGCCCGATAGTAGTGACGGGCCAGTTCGGGGAACTCCTGTCGCAGCCGCCGAAAGGACACCCCCTTTTTCAGTGAATTGACCAGGCGGGACAGCGCGGCCTTCGGCGGGAAGTTCACCAGCAGGTGGACGTGGGTGGGCTCGCCGTTAGACCCGGCCGGCTCGCACTCGGCGTCCGCGCACACCATCTCCCTGGCGCAACGTCCTCGCCGCCGGACGGGCGGAGAGGACTAAACGCCTGCGGAGGGACCGTAAGACCCGCCGCCCAGCGGAGGGCAGGACCCGGTGAAACAGGAAGCCACAGAGGTGCCGCATGACGCGGCACGGGCTGAATCCCCGGTCTTCAGGCCGGGGAGCGCGTCAATTGGTGATGACGTCCTTGGGCACCTGCTTGTCGGCGGCGAGCGCCTCGAACAGGCGCAGCGCCTTCTGGGTGTCCCACTTGACCACCGCCTGGCCGCCGATCGTCGGCAGCGAGCCGATCGGCACGGCGGTGGCGAGCGGCCCCTCGCGCATGGCCAGACCGACCGACAGCAGGTCGAACAGGCCGGTGCCGGGGTCGACGGCCACCGAGTCGGCCGCGCTCAGCGCCAGCGGGATCGAGGTGAACGGGTTGATCAGCGTGCCCGGGCTCGCGGCCTTCTGGACGACGGCCGAGAAGAACTGACGCTGCCGCTGGGTGCGCTCGAAGTCCGGGATGGCGCCGGTGGCCCGGGTGCGGACATAGCCGAGCGCGGTGCCGCCGTCCATGTCCTGGCAGCCCTTCTTCAGGTTGATCCCGGCCTTGGGGTCCTTGATGTCCTGCTTCACGCAGATGTTGACCCCGCCGACCGCGTCCACGATGCCGACGAAACCGCCGAAGCCGATCTCCATGTAGTGGTCGATCCGGATGCCGGTCACCCGCTCGACCGTCTTGGTCAGCAGCTTCGGCCCGCCGAAGGCGTACGCCGCGTTCAGCTTGGTGCTGCCGTGCCCCTCGATCGGGACGTACGAGTCGCGGGGCAGGCTGACCAGGGTCGGCCGGCCGCTCTCGGGGATGTGCAGCAGCATCATCGTGTCGGTGCGCTTGCCGACCGCCTTTCCGGTGGCCAGTTTCTTGCGCTGCGCGGCCGTCAGGCCCGCCCGGCTGTCGGATCCGACCAGCAGCCAGTCCTGGCCCGGCGTCTCTGCGGGCCGTCCGTCGTAGTCGGTCAGCGACTCGACCGGCTTCAGCCGGGAGCCGATCCAGAAATATCCGGCGACGGCGGCGACGAGCAGGAGCACGACCACGATGACGATGACCCGCAGGACGATCCTGCCGGTCCGGCGCGGCCCGCGTCCGCCGCCGCGTACGGAACCGTCGCGGCCCGTCGGACCGCCGCCACCGCCGTGCGGCGAGCCCACCTGGTCCGCGGCCTCGTGCCTGCTCCCGCCGAGCGGACGGACCGGACTGCTGCCGGAGCGCGGCTTGCCGTACACCTTGGACCGCACGCGGGGGACCGTGTCCTCCCTGCCGGAGCCGGAGCCCGCCGATGCGGCCGGCTGAGGACGGCCGGAGCCTGCCGGGGCGGCCGGCTGAGGACGGCCGGGAGAGGGCTGCGCTGCCGGCTGGGCCGCGGGTGGTCCGGCCGGACGCCGGTACGCACGGGTCGCCTCGTTCTCGTCGGCCACGTGAACCCCCAGCCCTCAACATGCTTGCGACTGCTTTGTCGGCATCGGCGGAAGTCTTTGCCGATGCGCCCCCATCTTCACGGTACCCAGACGGCTTCTAAGCAGTCGGTAAAGGCTGCCGGGAAACACAGGAGAGATTCCAGCCGTTACGGTGGTATACCACTACACGAAAGGATCGTCGTGTCCGTTCCGGACCCCTGGAGTACCTGCCCGTGCACAGGCACGGGATCTCATGATCGCATGGCGAGCGCCCGATGAGCGCCGCTTTGGGCCTCCTGGCCGTTCTCCTTCTGACCCTGGCCACCGGATTCTTCGTGGCGCAGGAGTTCGCATTCGTCGCCGCGGACCGCGGCACTCTCCGTGAGCAGGCGTCGGCCGGTGACGCCGCGGCGCGCCGGGCGCTCGACATCACCGGACGCCTGTCGTTCATGCTCTCCGGCGCACAGCTCGGGATCACCGTCACCACCCTGCTGGTGGGCTTCATCGCCCAGCCGGCGATCGCCGACCTGCTACGCGGCCCCCTGGAGGCCGCCGGGCTGCCCGGCTCGGCCGTTCCGGGTGTGGCGGTGGCCCTCGGGGTCGCGATCGCCACGGTCGTGCAGATGATCCTCGGCGAGCTGGCCCCCAAGAACCTCGGCATCGCGCGGCCCAACGACGTCGCGAAGTTCCTCTCCCGCCCGACGCACGTCTATCTCGTGGTCGCCGGGCCGCTGATCCGCCTGTTCGACGCCGCCGCCACCCGGCTCGTGCGCCTGTTCGGCATCGAGCCCGTCGAGGAGCTCGAACACGGCGCGACCCCCGAGGAGCTGTCGCGCATCGTGACCGAGTCGGCCGCGGCCGGCGAACTGCCGCCCCGGCTCGCCGACATGCTGGAGCGGGCGCTGGAGTTCGGCGACCGCACCGCCGAGGACGTCATGGTCCCCCGTCCGCGTGTGGTCTCGCTGCGCGCCGAGTGGCCGATCGGCGAGTTCCTCGACGCCCTGCGCACCCACGGCCACTCCCGCTATCCGGTGCTGGGCACCGACGCCGACGACGTCGTCGGGGTGGCCGGGCTGCCCGAATATCTGAAGGCGGGCTGTCCCTCCGACGGGCTCGTCGGCGGCATCACCCACGCGCCGCTGCTCGTCCCCGCGACGCTGCCGCTGCCCGAGCTGCTGCGGCGGATGACCTCCTCGGGTGAGACGTTCACCTGCGTGATCGACGAGTACGGCGGCCTGGCCGGCGTCGTGACGCTGGAGGACCTGGCCGAGGAGCTCGTCGGCGAGCTGGTGGACGAGAACGACCCCGAACCCCTCGGCGTCGTACGGCAGGGCGAGGGCGTCTGGGACGTGCCGGGCACCCTCCGCCTCGACGAGGTCGAGCGCGCCACCCACATCCGGCTGCCCGAGAGCGAGGACTACGAGACCGTGGCCGGGCTCGTCCTCGCGCTCCTCGGCCGGATGGCCGAGCCGGGCGACCGGGTCGTCTCCCCGCTCGTCCCCGAGCCCCATCTCTTCGACGACGAGGGCGACGAGGCCGAGCGGGCCGTGCTCACGGTCCTGAGCGTGCGCCGCCGCGTCCCCGAGTGGGTGCGGGTGTCGACGGAGACGTCGGCGGACGCGCAGGCCCAGGAGTCCGCGGACGCGGATGCGGACGCCGGTGAGCCGCCCGGCCGGGAGAAGACCCGCGCTGCGGCCCGCGGCTCGGGCGGCGTCGACTACGCCACCGAGCTGTTCTCCGCGCTGTTCCAGGGCAGGCCCGCATGAGCGCTCTCACCGGTGTTCTGCTCGGCGTCGTCCTGCTCGCCGTCAACGGGTTCTTCGTCGCGGCCGAGTTCGCCCTGGTCTCCGCCCGCCGCCACCGGCTGGAGGAGATCGCCGTCAGCGGCGGCCGGATGGCCAAAATCACGGCCCGCGCCGCGGTCAGGGGCGGGCGCGAGCTGTCGCTCATGCTCGCCGGGGCTCAGCTCGGCATCACGCTGGCCTCCCTGGGCCTCGGCATGGTCGCCGAGCCCGCCATCGAGCACCTCCTGGAGCCCGTCCTCACGCTGCTGCCCGAGTCGCTGCGCACCCCCGTGGCGTACGTCGTGGCGCTCGCCCTGGTGACGTTCCTCCACATGGTCGTCGGCGAGATGGCGCCCAAGTCGCTGGCGCTCACGCACCCCGAGCGCGCCGCGATGGGGCTGGCGCTGCCGTTCCGCGGCTTCGCCTGGGTCGTCCGCCCGATCCTGGCCCTGCTGAACGCGATGACCAACGGCATCCTGCGGCTGGCCGGCGTGCGGCCCCGCGACGAGCTGGCCACCACCCGCACCCCCCGCCAGCTCGCCATGCTGGTCGCGGAGTCGGGCCGGATGGGCATGCTCGACCGCGACGAGCACGACCTGCTCATCCGCGCGCTGCGGGTCCACTCCCAGCCGGTCGAGCGGCTGATGGTGCCCGTCGGCGAGGCGCTCTCAGTGCCCGAGAACGCCGATGACGTGCTCGTCCGCTGTACGGCCGCGCGCGGGGGCGGCCTGCGCATGCTGGTCGTCACCCCCGACGACGTGGTCGGCGTGCTCCACGTGCGCGACGCTGTCCTCCAGCCGGGGCGCAGGGCCGGCGAGCTGGCGATCCCCGTCCCCCGCATGGCGAAGGACACCACGATCTCCGACGCCGTGACCCTGCTGCAGGAGGTCCGCGCGCAGCTCGGGCTCGTCACCGACACCGAGGGCACGCCCGTCGGTGTGATCGATCTCACCACTCTGGTCGGCGAGCTGCTCGCCGCCTGATTCGTGATTCGGCGCGGCGCGCCCACTCGTGTGAGCGGGCGCGCCGGGCCCGGACGACACGCCCGTCGCGTGCTCGTCGGCGTCGGGCCGCTCACGCACCAGGCGCAGCCCGGCCAGGTCGTCGGTTCGGCACGGCGCGGCCCGCTTCGTTGCGGCACGACCCGCTCTTGTGCGGCTCGGTCCCGCTTGTGGCGGTTCGGTCCCGCTTGTGGCGGCACGGGCGCTTTTGTGGCGGCACGGCCCTGCCCCCGCGCCCGCGACGTCACCCGGCATCTCCCACCGCGAGACGTCCGCGCCCACGAACTGGGACAGAAGGTAAAGGTCGCTCCCTGCAAGCGCGGGGAAAGTGGTTTGAAAGCCGGTCTCCTGAGAATGTGCAGTGCGCGACGGAGGGGCCCCGATCTTCGGGGCCCTCGCCGCGACATCGCCAGGAGGGCCCGCGCCGTACGGGCCGGGACGGGAGGCCGGACGTGGACGCTTCGCTCGCGATCAGGCGAGGTGGCCCGTCCGCCCCGGGATCGCGGGGGGTGATCCCCTCCGGTGGTGCAAAGAAAAAGCCCCGCCGGGCGGAAGATTCTCCTCCTGCCGAGCGAGGTTGCTCACGTGTCCGAAGGTCCCAGGGAGCCGCCCGTCGGAGTGACATTCAGAAGAAGCCCCGCTGGGCTGCTGACACCCGAGGTGGCCCGTCTGGCCGGGGGTTCCAGGGGGTTGTCCCCCTGGGCGGCACAAAGAGAAAGCCTCGCGGGAAGGAAGCTTCGCTTCCGACCAGACGAGGCTGCTTTCTCGTGGGCAAGGGGGGAGTTGAACCCCCACGTCCTCTCGGACACACGGACCTGAACCGTGCGCGTCTGCCATTCCGCCACTTGCCCTTGCGGTTGGCCCCCATCTCTGGGTGCCTGGAAAGGTTAGCACGTATCCGCCCGTGCTTACGAACCCGGATACGATCCTTCTAAACGACGATGCGAAGGAGCTCAGTGCAGCACCGGAGCGATCGCGACCGTAGTGGCATTGGAAGGGAGGGATCCGGTGGGAGTCCTTCAGCGCTTCGAGCGCCGGCTCGAAGGGTTGGTTGAAGGGGCCTTCGCGCGGGCGTTCAAGTCTGATCTCCAGCCGGTCGAGGTTGCCAGCGCCGTGCAGAGGGAGATGGACGAGCGCGCCGCGATCGTCGCTCAGGGTCGCACGCTCGTGCCGAACGACTTCGTGGTGGAGCTGTCGACGACCGACAGCGAACGGCTGGAGGTGTACGCCGACAGCATCAGCCACGAGCTCGCCACTCTCGCCCGTGAGTACGCCAAGGAACAGGGCTACTCGTTCGTCGGGCCGGTGCGGGTGCGTTTCGAGACCGCAGACGACCTCGCCGTCGGGCTCTTCCGCATCCGTTCGGGTGTGATCAGGGGCGCGACGGTGGAGCAGGACGAGATCCGTCAGCCCCCGAGCGACCTGCCCGCCAGCCGTCCCAGCGCGTTCCAGGGCCGCCCCCGGCTGCTCGTCTCCACCCAGGACGACCCCCAGGGCCAGCGGTCGTACGAACTGACCACACCGGTCACTTTGCTGGGCCGCGGGACCGATTGTGATCTTCGGCTGGTGGATCCGGGCGTATCACGGCATCATGCCGAGCTAAGAGTGGAAGGACCACAGGTCGTGCTCGTGGACCTGGGGTCGACCAACGGCACCTTCGTCAACGGCCAGCCGGTCCGCAGGATCGAGATGCAGGACGGGACGAGGGTGACGCTCGGCCGCACGACACTGGTGTTCAGGCGCGATTAGAGGTAGACAAACGGTCCATGTCCGAGCTAACGCTGCTGCTGATCCGGCTCGCCTTCCTGGCGGTGCTGTGGTTCTTCGTGATCGCCGCGGTCGGCGTCATCCGGACAGACCTGTTCGGTCCGCGTACGGCTCCCGCGCCCGCACGCAAACCGGTCAAGCAACCCCGATCGGTTTCCAAGCCCAAAAAGGGCGAACCCCGCCAGCTGATCGTCACCGGTGGCCCCCTGCAAGGGACCATCATCAACCTCACGGAGACGCCAATCACCATCGGCCGGGCGAACGACGCCACGCTGGTTCTCAGCGACGACTACGCTTCGAGCCGGCACGCCCGGCTCTTTCCTCAGGACGGCCAGTGGATCGTGGAGGATCTCGGCTCCACGAACGGCACGTACCTCGAACGCTCGAAAGTGACCCGCCCGACCCCGGTGCCCCTCGGAGTTCCGATCCGCATCGGCAAGACCGTCATCGAATTGCGCAAATGACCATCGCACTCCGCTACGCCGCTCGCTCGGACGTCGGGCTCCTCCGTGAAGGCAACGAGGACTCGGCGTACGCCAGCGGCCGCCTGCTGGCCGTCGCAGACGGCATGGGCGGGCATGCTCACGGCGAGGTGGCCAGTTCGGTCGCCATCGCCGCACTGTCGTCCCTCGACCGGGACGCCTTCGGCAGTGATCTGCTCAGCGCCATCGAGGCGGCGGTCCGGGACGCCAACCACCAGTTGCACGCGATGGTGGCCCGGGACCCCAGCCTCAAGGGCATGGGCACCACGCTCACCGCGATGCTCTGGAGCGGCTCGCGCTTCGCCCTGGTCCATGTGGGCGACTCCCGGGCGTACCTGCTCAGGAACGGCGAGCTGTACCAGATCACGCACGACCACACGCTGGTGCAGTCGCTGGTGGACGATGGGCGGATCACCCAGGAGGAGGCCGCCAACCATCCCCAGCGTTCGATACTGCTGCGCGCGCTGGACGGCAGCGGCGAGGTCGATCCCGACCTGCAGGACCGGGAGGCCCAGGTGGGCGACCGTTACCTGCTGTGCTCGGACGGTCTCTCCACCGTGGTCAGCGCCGAGACCCTGCACCACACCCTGAGCACGATCGACGATCCCGAGGATGTCGTCCGGCAGCTCATCGACCTCGCCAACCGGGGCGGCGGGCCGGACAACATCACCTGTGTGGTCGCCGACGTGATCGAGGTGGACGACGTGCAGCCGCCCGCGGGAACGGCGGCGGTCGTCGGCGCGGCCGGCTCCGGCCGGATCCGCTCGGCGCCGCCCGACACCCCCGCGGGCCGGGCCACGACCGTGACCGCGCCCCAACCCGTGATCATCGACGACGACCTGGACGACGAACCCGCGCGTGAGGCCCAGGCCTCCGCGCGGCGTTCGCGCAAGGGCCGATCGGGCCCGAAGGTGGCCGTCGGGGTGCTGGTCGTCGCCGCCGCGCTCGGGGCCGGGGGCTATTTCGGCTACCAGTGGACCCAGAGCCAGTTCTACATAGGCGCCAAGGGGGACGAGCTCGTCGTGTTCCAGGGCGTCGACGCGGAGGTCGGGCCGGTGTCCTTCAAGAAGGTCGCCTACACCGACCACGTACGCGTCTCGTCGCTGCCTGCGGTGCAACAGGACCAGGTCCGCAGCGGCATCCCGGTCGACGACCTGCAGGCAGGGATATCCAAGATCAAGAGCTTCGGCGACTCGGCGGCCCCCAAGGCGGACGCCGAGTCGACGCCGACCCCCACGAGGTCCAGTAAGTGACTGCTGTCGAAGCCACGCCCGTACCGATGACCGCGAAGAGGCGCGGCGCCCAGCTGGGCATGCTCGCCTTCGCCGTGCTGATCGTGATGGGCGCGTACGCCAGCGTCGGGCTCGGGATCAACGGCAAGGTCCCGTCCGGCATGCTCGGCTACGGCCTCGGCCTCGGCGGTCTGATGCTCGCGGCCTACCTGGTGCTGGCCAAGTGGGCACCCTGGGCCGATCCCCTTCTGCTTCCCCTCGTGACGCTGGTGAACGGCATCGGTCTGGTGATGATCTACCGGATCGAGCTGGCCGGGGAGCATCTCGCCTCGGCGGCGAACCAGCTCATGTGGACGGCGCTCGGCGTGGTGATGTTCTCCGCGACACTGATCGCGTTGAGGGACCACCGCGTCTTGCAGCGCTTCACCTACACCGCCGGCTTCGCCGGCATCGCGCTGCTGGTGCTGCCGATGCTGCCCTTCATCGGCAGGGAGATCAACGGCGCGCGCATCTGGGTCGGCATCGGCCCCTTCAGCATCCAGCCCGCCGAGTTCGCCAAGCTGGCCCTGGTCGTCTTCTTCGCGGGATATCTGGTCGCCAAGCGCGACGTGCTGGCTCTGGCGGGCCGCCGCCTGCTGTTCATCGACCTGCCCCGCGCCCGCGACCTCGGTCCCGTCCTCATCACCTGGGGAATCAGCCTCGGCGTCCTGGTGATGCAGAAGGACCTCGGCAGCTCGCTGCTGCTGTTCGGCGCGTTCGTCGCGATGCTCTACGTCGCGACCCAGCGCACCTCGTGGGTGCTCATCGGCATCCTGCTGTTCGTCGGCGGCGCCTTCCTCGCCGGGCAGATCTTCAGTCACGTCGAGGCCCGCTTCAACGTCTGGCTGCACGCCGAGGACCCCGCGCTGTACGACGCGGGCGGCGGCAGTTTCCAGCTCATGCAGGGCATGTTCGCCATGGGCTCGGGCGGCATCCTCGGCACCGGCCTCGGGCAGGGGTACCCGTACAAGGTCCCGCTGTCGTTCTCCGACTTCATCTTCACGGCGACGGGCGAGGAACTCGGTCTCACCGGCCTGATGGCCATCCTCATGGTTTACGCGCTCATCGTCGAGCGGGGGCTGCGCACCGCGCTGGCCGCCCGCGACCCGTTCACCAAGCTGCTCGCGGGCGGCCTGTCGTTCATCCTCGCCTGGCAGATCTTCATCATCGTCGGCGGCGTGACCCGGCTGATCCCGCTGACCGGTCTCGTGACGCCGTTCATGTCCGCCGGAGGCTCGGCGCTGCTGGCCAACTGGATGCTCATCGCCCTGCTCGTACGGATGTCCGACGCGGCCCGCCGGCCGCCGCCGCAGGCGATCCAGGACGAGGGACTGACCCAGGTGATGCAGCGATGAACAGCCCGCTCAAGCGTGTCGCCGTGGCCTGCCTGCTCATGTTCGGCCTGCTCATGGCCAACGTGACCTACTTGGGCTCGGTGAAGGCCGAGGGCCTGCGCAACGACTCGCGCAACGTGCGCATGTTGTTCAACCGCTACAACATCGACCGGGGCTGGATCACGGCCGACAACGGCAAGACGACGCTGGCCAAGACGGTGGACACCGGCGACAAGCAGTTCCGGTTCGAGCGGGAGTATCCGCTCGGCAAGCCGTTCACGCACGTCGTCGGCTGGTTCGCGCCGGAGAGCGCCTCGGGCATCGAGGCCGCCATGAACCGCTACCTCGACGGCAGCCACCCCGACCTGGTGGTCCGCCGGGCCATCGACCTGGTCAGCGGCAAGCCGGCCAAGGGCGCGAGCGTCGACCTCACCCTGAACACCAAGGCCCAGGAGGTCGCGTACAAGGACCTGGCCGGCACCGGCAAGCGCGGCGCGGTCGTCGCGCTCGAACCGAAGACCGGCAAGATCCTGGCGATGGTGTCGGTGCCGTCGTACGACCCGAACCCGCTGGCCAAGGCGAACAAGGACACCGTCAACAAGGCCTACAACAAGCTGAACAAGGACGACAACAAGCCGCTGCTCAACCGGGCCATCAACCTGACGTTCGCCCCGGGGTCCACGTTCAAGACGGTCACCTCGGCGGCCTACCTCAGCGAGGACACCTCGCGCGACGAGAACACGCAGGTCGACGCGCCCGACGCGCTGCCGCTGCCGGGCACGAACATCTCGCTGCCCAACTATCACGGCGAGTCGTGCGGCGGCCGGGCGACGCTGGTGCAGGCGCTCACCATCTCCTGCAACACGCCGTTCGCGATCATGGGCATGGACGTCGGCTACGACAAGCTCAAGGAGCAGGCCGAGAAGTTCGGGGTCGGCCAGCCGCTGAAGATCCCCATGGAGGTCGCGCCCAGCGACATCGGCCCCGACGAGGGCAAGGCGGCTCTCGCCAAGACCGCGATCGGCCAGCAGAGCAACCAGATGACCCCGCTGCAGATGGCGATGGTCGCGGCCGGCATCGCCAACCAGGGCACGGTCATGAAGCCGTACCTGGTCAACAAGATCATGGGGCCGGACGGCGCGGAGATCGACGGGACCGACCCCGAGGAGCTGGACGAGGCCGTCACGCCCGAGGTGGCCGGTGAGCTGACCAAGATGATGATCAGCGTCGTGGAGCACGGCACCGGCGGCGCGGCCAGGATCCCCGGCATCACCGTGGCGGGCAAGACCGGCACGGCGGAGACCCTGCCGGGCAAGCCGTCGCACGCGTGGTTCATCTCCTTCGCCCCGGTGGGTGACGACCCGAAGGTCGCCGTGGCGGTCTTCGTGGAGTCGGGCAGCGCAGGCAACGACGCGACCGGCGGCGCGGTGGCCGCGCCGATCGCGCACGACGTCATGCAGGCGGTGCTCGGGCGGTGACCGACACATGACCGACACCGTGCTCGGTGGCCGATATCGGCTGATCTCCCCCATCGCCGCGGGCGGCATGGGCGAGGTCTGGCGGGCCGAGGACGAGCTGCTCGGCCGGGAGGTGGCGATCAAGCTGCTCGGCCGCCACGTCGCGGGCGACGCCACCTTCCGCGACCGGTTCCGCTCCGAGGCCAGGATCACCGCCGGCCTGACCGATCCGGGCATCGCCCAGGTCTTCGACTACGGCGAGAGCGACGGCCTGGCCTACCTCGTGATGGAGCTGGTGCGGGGCGAGCCGCTGTCGGCCATCCTCGCCCGCAACGGCGCGCTCGGCCCCGACGTCACGCTCGACGTCGTCGAGCAGACCGCCCGGGGCCTGTACGCGGCCCACCGGGCCGGTGTGATCCACCGCGACGTCAAGCCGGGCAACCTGCTCGTCACCGGGACCGGCCAGGTCAAGATCACCGACTTCGGCATCGCCCGTGCGCTGGAGGCCGCGCCGCTGACCGCGACCGGCACCATCCTCGGCACCGCCCAGTATGTGAGCCCGGAGCAGGCGTCCGGCACCACGCTCACCCCGGCGAGCGACATCTATT
The DNA here is from genome assembly GCF_008033685.1 of Microbispora sp. CSR-4. Classification (NCBI taxonomy): domain Bacteria; kingdom Bacillati; phylum Actinomycetota; class Actinomycetes; order Streptosporangiales; family Streptosporangiaceae; genus Microbispora; species Microbispora sp. CSR-4. Next base: position 81,506 of record NZ_VJVX01000015.1, on the reverse strand, counting down.
CGCTCGGGGTGGTGGCCTACGAGTGCCTCGCGGGCCGGCCGCCGTTCACGGCGGAGACCGCGGTGGCGCTCGCGCTGCGGCACCTCAACGACACGCCTCCGCCGCTGCCAGGAACGGTGCCCGCTCCGGTGGCGGCTCTCGTGACGGCCATGCTCGCCAAGGACCCCGCCACGCGGCCGGAGACGGGGCCGGTGCTCCTCGACAGGGTGCGGACGCTGCGCGACGCCCTCGCGGGCACGGGCCCCTCGACGGCGGCCCTCGGCTCGCTGACCGACCCCCAGGGCTTCCCGGCGGCGGGCGGCGCGGGCCGTACGACGCCTCCGGCCACGCCCGGCCTGACGGCGCCCCTGGGCGAGCCCGAGGGCGCCGGCACACCGCGTCCTGGAGCCACGGGCTCGCGTCCGGGCTCCGCCGCTCCGCGTTCCGGCTCCACCGCGCCGCTGGGCCCGGTCACGCCCGTGACGCGGAGGGCGCCCGCGGGCGCCCCCGCCGCCCGTACGCGACGCCCCGGCGGCCCCGAGGGAACCATGGGACCCACGGGACCCGTGGGCGGACGGCGCCGCCGGACGACCCTGCTTCTCGTGACGGCGGGCTGCGCCGCCGCGGTCGGCATCGGCGTTCTGGCCTTCACCGCGGCCCACACCGGCGAACCGCCGCAGGACCCCGGTCAGACGGTCGCGCCGCCCGCCTCACCGGCCCCCTCGCCGTCGCCGAAGCCGTCGTCGGCACGTTCGTACAGGTCAGAGATTCCACGGTCGCAAACGCCGACCACTCCGGCGGCGTCGGACGAGCCGAGCGCCGTTCCGTCGGCTACCGTAAGCACGTCGGCATCAACCCAGACGCCCACACCGGCTTCGTCCCCGACCTCGACCTCGACCCCTACTCCGACGTCCACCCCGGCCACGGAACCCAGTGAGACTCCGCCCCCTACGGAGGCCCCACCCGACACGAACCCTCCGGATGAGGGGGAGTGATGAGCACAGGGGTCGATGATGGAGACCGGTGGCACCCCACGATGAACGGCAAGGGACAGTGCAGGAAATGACTCAGCCACGACTTCTCGGCGGACGCTACGAGCTGGATGGCGTCGTGGGGCGTGGCGGCATGGCCGAGGTGTATCGCGCCCGGGACATCCGGCTGGACCGTGTCGTCGCCATCAAGACGCTCCGCTCCGATCTCGCCAGGGACCACACGTTCCAGGCGCGCTTCCGGCGTGAGGCGCAGTCGGCCGCCTCGCTCAACCACCCGTCGATCATCGCCGTGTACGACACCGGCGAGGACATGATGGACGGCACGCCGGTGCCGTACATCGTGATGGAGTTCGTGGACGGGCGGACGCTGCGCGACCTGCTGCGCGCGGACCGGCGGCTGCTGCCCGAGCGGGCCATGGAGCTGGTGGACGGCATCCTGCGGGCGCTCGACTACAGCCACCGGGGCGGCATCGTCCACCGGGACATCAAGCCGGCCAACATCATGTTGACGGTCAACGGCGAGGTCAAGGTCATGGACTTCGGCATCGCCCGGGCGATGGCCGACTCCGCCGCCACGATGACCCAGACCGCGCAGGTGATCGGCACCGCGCAGTACCTGTCCCCCGAGCAGGCCCGCGGCGAGCGCGTGGACGCCCGCAGCGACATCTACTCGACCGGCTGTGTGCTGTACGAGCTGCTCACCGGCCAGCCGCCCTTCACCGGGGACTCCCCCGTGGCGATCGCCTACCAGCACGTGCGGGAGGACCCCATCCCGCCGTCGCGGATCGACCCCGAGATCCCGCAGTGGGCCGACGCGATCGTGCTCAAGGCGATGGCCAAGGACCCGGTCCAGCGCTACCAGAGCGCCGCGGAGATGCGCGGCGACATCCAGCGGGCGCTGTCGGGCATGCCGGTCGACCCGCAGACGATGGCGATGGCCACCCAGCAGTACAACGGGTATGGCGGGGCCGACCGCACGCGGACGATGACCACGGCCGGCGGCGCGCCCATGACGCAGAGCACCCGCGCCATCCCCGACTACGAGTACGCCCGCGAGGAGCGCGGCGGCGGCCGATACGACGGACGGCGGCGCAGCGGCGGCGGCAACACCGCGCTGAAGACCGCCCTGTGGATCCTCATCCCGCTGGTGGTGATCGGCGCCATGATCGGCGTCGGCTACGCCTTCCTCGGGTCCGGCGGCTCCTCCGCCGCCGACCAGGTCCAGGTGCCGTCGGTGACGAACCAGACGAAGGCGGCGGCCAAGCAGGCGTTGGAGGCGGCCGGGTTCAAGGTCGCGTTCGGGCCGGAGGAGTTCAACGGCGACGTGCCCAAGGGCGCCGTCGTGAGCACCGACCCCGCCGGAGGTGAGCAGGCCGACCGCGGGGCCACGGTCACCGTCATCGTGTCCAAGGGCGAGGAGAAGGTCACCGTCCCGGACGACCTGATCGGCAAGTCGCCCGAGGAGGCCAGGGCCGAGCTGGAGGCGCTGGAGCTGAAGGTCAGCATCGTGCCGAAGGCCTCCGCCAAGGAGCAGGGCAAGGTCTTCGACAGCAACCCCAAGCCGGGCGAGAAGGTCGCGAAGGGCGCCCTGGTGCGGCTGTACGTGCCTCTGGAGATGACCGAGGTCCCGAGCGTCGTCGGCTACACGCTCGAGGACGCGACGCAGATGCTGAAGAGCGCCGGCTTCAAGGTCAAGACGTCGCCGCAACCGAGCGACGTGGTGGCCAAGGGCAACGTGATCGACCAGTCGCCGCAGGCGGGGGCCAAGGCTAACCCCAACACCACGATCACGCTGACGGTCTCCACCGGCCCGTCGCAGGAGCAGCCGCCGACCAACGACCAGCCCAACAGCGACCCGCCGTCGGACGACACCGGCGACGGCGGCGACACCGGGGACGGCGGCGGCGACCCCAACGACCCCAACAACGGGGACGGCGGCGGCGTCCAGATCGGCCCGCCCGGCGACGGCGGCGACAACCCGTTCGGCAACTAGCACGAGACGAGCGGACGGCGGTCACTGCGAGGCGGTGGCCGCCGTCGGCGTTTCGGCCAATGTGGCCCGGAAAGCGGCCCGGTGAGCGGCTGCCCGGCGTCGCTCAGCGGCCGGGGTCTTCCGCAGGACCATCGTTTCGGCGAGCGGCCCGGATCAGGCGCCGGCTCGGCGACCGGGGACCTTTCGCACGGGGATCAACGGCCCTGCGAGCGGCCTGGATGGGGCGTCGGCGTGGACGGGACCGCGGCCTCCCGGCGAGCGCGACCTCCCGGCGTCTCCGGTCACCTGGCCGACCTCTGCCGACCCCTGCCGACCCCTGCAGACCCTTGCCGGCCGTGGGAGAGGTGCCGGACATGAGGAAGGGCTTCCGCCACTCGGGGGCAATGGCGGAAGCCCTCACTCTTCTAGTCGTAACGAGAGCGGAAAGCGTTACACAATCTGCGCGAGCCAATTTCCGAGCAACCGATGACCATGCTCGGACACCACCGACTCGGGGTGGAACTGCACGCCCTCGATGGGGGCGTCGCGGTGGCGCAGGCCCATGATGACGCCGTCCGGGGTGGTGGCCGTCACCTCCAGCGTGTCCGGCACGGTGCCGGGGACCACGGCGAGCGAGTGGTAGCGCGTCATCGTGACCGGAGACGGGAGCTCCCGGAACACGCCCCGCCCGTCGTGGGAGATCAGGCTGGTGCGGCCGTGCATGAGCTCGGGCGCGCGGTCCACCGCGGCGCCGTACGCCACGGCGATGGCCTGATGACCGAGGCAGACCCCGAGCAGCGGCAGGCCGCGCCCGGCGCAGTGCCGTACGAGGGGCACCGACACCCCGGCGGCCTCCGGCGTGCCGGGTCCCGGCGACACGAGCACGGCGTCGAAGGCGTCGGCGTCGCCCACGGTGACGTGGTCGCGCGGCCGTACGTCGCAGTCCGCGCCCAGGCCGCGCAGGTACTGCACGATCGTGTGCACGAAGCTGTCGTGATTGTCGACCACGAGCACCCGGATCGGGCTCATAGCTGTCTCCCGCTTCGCCGGGGTGGCTGGGTGTGCCAAGCGGAAATCGGACTTTCAGCGTACGGCAATCCCGCATGGGGGATCGCCCGGCGGGGCCCGCGCCGACTATCCTTGCTCGGGACTTCACCGCCACAGCGATTACGCTATTGACACCAGCCCGCACGACCGCGCGGGTACCCACCAGGAGAAGCTCCCGTGCCCAAGTCGAAGACCCGCAAGAAGGCCGTATACACGCCGCCGCAGAAGGCGCAGACGGTGAAGGTCAGCCCCCGCTGGCTCGCCCCCGTCATGGTGGCCTGCTGGATCATCGGTATCGCCTGGATCGCGATCTACTACATCGCGCCGAGCGTTCCCGGTATCTCCGCTCTGGCGAACTGGAACCTGCTGATCGGTTTCGGACTCATCATCGTCGGCGTCGTACTGTCGACGAAGTGGCGTTAGGCCGCTTTCTTAAAATTCTTTCCACAGCCTTTATCCACAGCCTGTGGGCAGCAGAATGAGCGGCCCTCTGACGGGTTTGCGCCGGGCTCGGGCCGGGCGGTGAATTGCCCGGCCCGGCGCGGGAATCGTCAGCTCCGGCCGAGCATCTCGGCGGTGAGGATGTTCCCGCCGAGGCCCCAGCCGCCGTCAGGCACCTCTTCGAGCAGGACCAGGGTGGTCGCCCGGTGTTCTCGGACCGGAATGCGGCGGCGAGGTACGGCGGAGGACTGCGGCCGGGGTCAGACGATGCCGCCGTTCGCGCGCACGACCTGCCCGTTGACCCAGTGCCCCGCGGGGCTCGCCAGGAAGGCGACGACCTCCGCGATGTCCTCGGGGGTGCCGAGCCGTTCGAGCGGGGGCTGCTTGGCCATCCGCTCGATCGTGGCTTCGTCCTTGCCCTCGAAGAACAGCTCGGTGGCGGTCGGGCCGGGCGCCACCGCGTTGACCGTGATCTGCCGCCCTCGCAGCTCACGGGCGAGCACTAATGTCATCGCCTCGACAGCGCCCTTGCTGGCGACGTACGCCCCGTAGGCAGGCAGTTGCAGGCCGACGACGGACGTGGACATCGTGATGATCGTGCCGCCGTCGCGCACGCGGCGCGCCGCCTCCCGCGCGATGACGAAGGTGCCGCGGATGTTGGTGCGGTGCAGGGCGTCCAGATCGTCGAGATCGAGGTCGGCGATCGGGGACAGGGTCAGACGCCCCGCCGAGTTGACGACGACGTCGATCCCGCCGAACTCCTTCTCCGCCGCGTCGAACATCGCCGCGACCGCGTTCTCGTCCGCGACGTCGGCCTGGGCGGCGATCGCCCGGCCGCCGGCCGACGTGACGGCGTCGACCACCTCGGCCGCGGCCGAGGCCGCTCCCTGGTATCCCACGACGACGGCGAAGTCGCGCGCCGCCAGCGTCGTCGCGATCGCCCGGCCGATGCCGCGGGAGCCGCCGGTGACGACGGCCACGCGCTGAGCACTCATTGGAGACCCCCCCTTGGCTTCCAATATCATTGATAGGAGGTAGCCATATCGGCGTTACGAAGGCGACGTTAGCACGACCGCAATATCGGCGCTAGTAAAATTTCGTATCATCGATTACATGACAGGCGCGGACACCCTACATGCGGCGATGATCGAGGCCGCCGAGAAGCAACTGGCGACGTCCCCGGACAGCGACATCGCCACGCGGGCGGTCTGCGAGGCGGTCGGCGTGACCCAGCCCGTGCTCTACCGGCTGTTCGGCGACAAGCGAGGGCTCCTCGACGCCGTCGCCGACCACGGATACGAGCGCTACGCCGCGATCAAGGCCGCGCAGGAGCAGACGGCCGACCCGGTCGACGACCTCCGGGCCGGCTGGGACGGTCACATGGCGTTCGCACGGGAGAACCCCGCCCTCTATCGGCTCATGTTCACGCCCCGGCCATGGTCCCGGTCCACGGCTCGCGACCGGGTGTTCGAGCTGCTGGAGGCGACGCTCGTGCGGTGCGCGGCGATCGGCGCGCTGCGGGTGGATCCACCGGTCGCCGCCCGGCTGATCATGTCCGCGTGCGTCGGGACCGCCCTCGACCACCTCGCGAATCCGGAGCTCTTCGACGACCCCGCGCTGTCTCACCGCATGCGCGACGCCGTGTTCGCGCATGTGCTCACCGAGACGACCACGCGGGAGGACGCCGATCCCCTCCGCGAGGCCGCGCTGCGCCTGCGCGCGCAGCTCGACCTCGCCGGCACCGACGCCCTTGAGCCGGCCGAAACCGCCCTGCTGCGGCGCTGGCTCGACCGCATCACGCGGCCCGGCGCGGGAAGCGTCAGGTGAACGCGCCCTGCAGCAGCCCGTACGGCGGGAGCGTGGTGACGGTCAGGACCAGCGCCACCAGCACCGCGGCGGCGACCCCGGCCTGCACGAGGGTGCGGTTGCGCTGTGGCGCGTAGGCGAAGCCGGCGGCGATGATCGTGCCGGTCACGAGCCCGCCGAGATGGCCCTGCCAGCTGACGCCCGGCACGACGAACGTGATGACCACGTTGATGCCGATCAGCCACAGGACGCCGCGGGCGTCGTAGCCGAGCCTGCGGGCGACGACGAACAACGCGCCGAACAGGCCGTAGATGGCGCCGGAGGCGCCGACGGCCGACGTGCCGAACAGATAGATGGCGACCGAGCCGCCCAGCGCCGACAGCAGGTAGAGCGCCGCGAACCGGCCCGAGCCGAGCCTGCGCTCCAGCTCCGGGCCCAGCGCGTAGAGCGCCCACATGTTGAACAGGATGTGCCAGAACGACGGCGGCGGGGAGTGCAGGAAGGCGCTGGTGATCAGCCGCCACCACTCGCCCATGTGGACCCCGAGCGACCACATCGCGAACCGCTGGATGACCTCGTCCGGGCGCAGGACCTCGGCCGCGTACGCGAGCACGTTGAGGATCAGCAGGGTCCACGTGACGCGGGGCGCGGCCACGGCGGCGCCGCCGAACGTCGCCTGGGCCTGCCGCACCTCGCGGTTGCCCTCGCGGACGCACTCGGGGCACTGGTGACCGACCGCCGCGTCGTGCATGCAGTCGGGGCAGATCGGGCGCTCGCAGCGCTGACAGCGGACGTAGGTCTCGCGGTCGGGGTGCCGATAGCAGGTGGGCACGGCTTGCGCCCCCGGCTGCGGGGGCGGCGGAGGCAGGGAGGTCATGGGGTCCTTCCTTGGCGGGTCCCTTGGTGGGGGCGCATCCACCAGCCAGCCTATAAGCCGGAGACGCCCCGGCCGCGTGTTCGCGGGGGCCGGGGCGTCTCCAGAGCGCCGGACGGAGCGGCGTCAGGACCGCTCGATGGTGACCTCTTCGAGGACCACGTCGTTCACGGGCCTGTCGTTGCGGCCGGTGGGGGTCTTGGCGATCGCGTCGACCACCTCGGTGCCCTCGATCACCTCACCGAAGATCGTGTGGCCCTGGTTGAGGTGCGGCTGCGGGCTCACCGTGATGAAGAACTGGGAGCCGTTGGTGCCCTTGCCGAACCGCTTGCCCGCGTTCGCCATGGCGAGCAGGTAGGGCCGGTTGAACTGGTTCTCCGGGTGGATCTCGTCGTCGAAGCTGTAGCCGGGGCCGCCGACGCCCTGCCCGAGCGGGTCGCCGCCCTGGATCATGAAGCCGTTGATGACACGGTGGAAGATCGTGCCGTCGTAGAGCTTGGTGTTGGTCTGCTTCTCACCGGTCTCCGGGTGGGTCCACTCCCGGGTGCCCTCGGCGAGCTCGACGAAGTTGCGCACGGTCTTCGGCGCCTTGTTGGGGAAAAGCTGGACGCGGATCGTGCCGTGGTTCGTGCGCAGATTCGCGATGAGGTTGTCAGCCACGAGGGCCGCCCCCTTTGGTTGCTCGTGTTAGTTGTCCGGTGAACAGGGTATCGAGCATGCCTTCAAGCACCGTTCGTGATTGAGCCACAACCATCCGGGAAGGGGTCGTTCCGGGGCCCCGTCGATTGGGGAGGTTGATCGTGTCCCTGACAATGAACAGAAGGCGTCGCGCCGAGGTGGTCATCCCGCAGACGTGGCTGACCAGGATGAAAGACCAGGCGATGAAGGCCAGTGGGCGGATGAGTCCGGTGGCGGAGAGCGCACGCGATCTCGCGTCGCACCGGCTCGAGGACGCCAGGGTCTGGGCGGCGCCGAAGCTCGACCAGGCGGCGCAGTCGGTCGAGGAGCAGATCGCTCCGATCGTGAGCGCGTTCCTGGCCGAGTTGGCCCGCAGGATCGACGTGACCAGCACCAGGAGGCCCCGCCGGCGCTGGCCCGTCGTCGCGCTGCTCGGCGGCGTCGCCATCGGCGCGGTCGGTGTGGCGATGTATCGGAACAACGCCCAGCGCTGGACCGAGACCATGCGGGAGAGCATGCGGCACACCGGCTCCGACGCCAGCAAGTGGGTCGGAGACAAGGCCGAGGACGCCGGTGAGAAGGCCGACAAGGCCGCCGACGAGATCTCGGGAAAAATGCCTTAGCACGTCCCTCACAGCCACCCGGCACGGCCGGCGTTCCCCCAACGCCGGCCGTGCTGTGTCTCCCGCGTCGCTCATCGGGGCGCTGTGATCCGCCGGGGTCGCGCCGAGGGCGCGTGATGAACGCCTCCCTCGTCGCGCCTGGTCGCCGTGTTCGTTCGCCTCGCTTTGCTCGGCTGCCCGGGACGCCCTCAGGCCGGGTCTTCCCTCGTCGCGTGTCTAGGGGGCCGGGGCCTCCAGGCGGTGCAGTACGGCGGGGAGGCGGTCCTCGTAGACCACGGTGAGCCGCCGGGTCGCCCGGGTGATGGCGACATAGAGGTCCTGGCCGCCCTGCGGCGACTGACGCAGGATGCCCTCGGGGTCCACGACCACCACGGCGTCGAACTCCAGGCCCTTCGAGCCGCGTACGGTGAGGACGGCCACGGGGCTGTCCAGGGGATCGACCGCCTCGGGGAACAGCGCGGCGACCTCCGCGTGCCGGGCGTCCGGCGCGACGACGCCGACCCGCCCCTCCCCGATCTCGCGCAGCTCCGACTCCACCAGCAGCCGCAGGTCGGTGCCGTCCGCGGGCACGGCGCGGGGGCGGGCGCCGCCGGACCTGACCGACTCGGGCGGCTCCTCCCCGGGCGCGACGGCCCGCAGCACGTCGGCGGCGACCTCCATGATCTCGGCCGGTGTCCGGTAGTTGACCAGCAGGCGCTCCTCCCGCCAGCGTCCCTTCACGTACGGGTCGAGCATCTCGCCCCACGACCGCGCGCCCGCCGCCGAGCCGGTCTGGGCGATGTCGCCGACGCCCGTCGGGGGGCGGGCCGGGCCCCGCCGCATCACCGTCCGCCAGGCCATCGCCGACAGCTCCTGCGCCTCGTCCACGATCACGTGCCCATACGCCCAGGTGCGGTCGCGGCCGGCCCGGTCGGCCGTCGTCACGTACGGCCCGTCGTCGCGGTTGCGGCCGGCCAGCAGGGCCGCGTCGAGCACCGGATCGACGTCGGTGATCGTCAGGACCTCCCGCGCGTACAGTTCCTCCTCGCGGCGCTCGTCCTCCGCGCGGCGACGCCGGGCCCCCGCCCCGTAGTCGTACGCGCCGAGCAGCTCGGCGGCCTCGTCGAGCAGGGGGACGTCGCCGACCGTCCACGGCGCCTCGCGGGGCCGCAGCAGGAGCGCCAGCTCCTCCTCCGTGAGGTGGGGCACGGCCGCCGCGCGCAGCCGTTCCTCGTCCGACAGGAGCTCGCGGACGAGCCGCTCGGGAGTGATCTCCGTCCACAGGGCGTCGAGCGCGTCGCGCACCGACCGGTGCTCCCACAGGGTGGTGGCGGCATACTCCAGGTCGCCGTCCTCAAGCGGCCGGTCGAGCCGCTCCGCCTCGTCCCACGCGAGCGCCCGCAGCATCTCGTCCACGAACGTCCAGCGGGCGATGTTGTGCTGCCGCCGCAGGCCGCGGGCGCGGTCGCGGGCCCGCAGGCACGTGGCGTGGTCGACCCGCAGCGTCATCTCCTCGACCACGACCTCCACGCCGCCGCGCACCGACGTGCGGACGGGGATCTTCACCTCCAGGTCGCCCTCGGGCACCCGCTCGCGGTCGCGGACCGCCCCTTCGATCACCTCGGCCATGCGCGGGTCGCCCTTGACGACCGCGACGGCCGGCTCGTCCTCGGCGGTGGCCCGCACCCCGGGGTGGAGCCCGCCCATGCTCGTCAGCACCACCTGCGTCTCGCCCAGCGCGGGCAGCACCTGGCTGATGTAGCGGGAGAACGTCGCGTTGGGGCCGATGACGAGCACGCCGCGCCGTTCCAGCGTGTCGCGGTAGGTGTAGAGCAGGTACGCCGCCCGGTGCAGCGCGGCGACGGTCTTGCCCGTGCCCGGCCCGCCCTGCACGACGAGCGCCCCCGCCAGGCCCGAGCGGATCACCCGGTCCTGCTCGCGCTGGATGGTGGCGACGACCTCGCCCATGCGTCCGGTGCGGCCACGGCGCAGCGCCGCGAGCAGCGCGGCCTCGCCGACGAGCGTACGGCGGTCTCCGTCGGCCATCCGGTCGAGGTCGAAGACCTCGTCGTCGATGCCCACGACCTCGCGATATCGGGTGTGCAGGTGGCGGCGGCGTACGAGCGGGCCCGGGTCGCCGGGGGTGGCGACGTAGAAGGGGCGGGCGGCGGGGGCCCGCCAGTCGACGAGCACGGACGTGTGATCGTCGTCGCGCAGCCCGATGCGGCCGACGTAGAGGGTCTCGCCCTCGGCGTCGTCGACGCGCCCGAAGCACAGGCCGCGTTCGACGGCCGACAGTTGCGCGAGGCGGCGGGCATGTTCGGCCGCCGCCGCCTCCCGTTCCACGACGGCCTGCCGGGTGCCCGTGCCGCCCCGGGCCAGGACTTCCCGCATGCCGCGCTCGGCCCGTTCCCGGGCGACGTCGAGGCGGCCGTACAGCATGGAGACGTAGGACTGTTCGATCCGCAGGGCCTCGGCGCGAGCGGACTCGGATTGACGGTCACCCATTCCTGTGATAAACTCCTAGTGAGAGCGTCTGACTTTCAGATGATCGGGAATCTCTCACTATACGGCACTCGCGCTTCTGTGGCGTGTTCATGCCTGCGTCCGCTCCGGTCGGAGTGGACTTTTTGTTTTTCACGGGACCTTTGTGGCTGAAGTGAGTGAAGTCGCGTCTTTCCTGGGTAACCGGGAAGCGGCGCGATCGGCGGGACGCATTGCCACATTCCATCCGAATCCGCATCGCGCCATGGTCAACCGTCGCGCGGCGCGGGACGTCTTTGGAAACAAGGAGGCCCGGATGGACGTCCTCGAGAGCCTCGTGGACGACGAGCTCCGCCTGGAGCTCGTCCTCATCGAGGCACTGCATCACGAGGCGGAACGGCTGGCCGCCCCGGCCGTCCGCTGAGATCAGCGCCCGCCGCCTCACAGGGAGGCGGCGGGCGCCCTCTCACGCGTCAGGCCGACGGCGCGTCAGGCCCAGGGGCGGAAGACGGCGCGGACGCAGCCGTCCTTCTTGTGCTTGAACAGCTCGTAGCCCTTGGGCCCCTCGTCGAGCGTCATGACGTGCGTCGCGAGGTAGGAGGTCTTCAGGTCCCCCTTCGCGATGCGGTCGAGAAGCTTCGGGATGAACCGCTGGCCGTGCTGCTGCGCGCCGCGCAGCGTGAGGCCCTTGTTCATCAGCGCGCCGAGCGGGAACTTGTCCACGAAGCCGGCGAAGACCCCCAGCACGAACACCGAGCCGCCCGTGCGGCAGGCGTGGATCGCCTCCCGCACCGCGATCGGGCGGTCCTGCTCCAGGCGGAGCTGCTGCTTGATCCCGTCGTAGACGCGCTGGATCCCGGTGCTGTCGGCTTCCATGCCGACGGCCTCGACGCACACGTCCGGGCCCCGGCCGCCGGTGCGTTCGCGCAGCTCGGCCGTGACGTCGGTGCTCGTGTAGTCGATCACCTCGCAGCCGACGTGGCGGGCGGTCATGGCCAGCCGTTCCGGATAGCGGTCGATCGCGATGACCCGCTCGGCGCCGAGGAGCATGGCGGCCCGGGCGGCCATCTGACCGACACCGCCGCACCCCCACACCGCGACCACGTCTCCCGGCTTCACGCCGCCGAGCTCCGCGCCCATCCAGCCCGTCGGGGCCGCGTCGGAGGCGAACAGGGCGTCGAGGTCCGAGACGCCCTCGGGGATGGTGAACGCGTTGTAGTCCACGAAGGGCACCCGGATGTACTCGGCGTGGCTGCCCCGGAAGCCGCCCATCGCATGGGAGTAGCCGTAGATGCCGGCGGTCGTGCCGCCCCACATGAGGTCCGTGATGCCCGGCGAGGGGTTGCTGTTCTCGCACAGCGACCACTCGTCGTGACGACAGGCCCAGCAGCGGCCGCATCCGATGATCGAGCAGACCACCACCCGGTCGCCCGGCCGGTGCCGGCTCACCTCGGGGCCGACATCGACGATCTCGCCGATGAACTCGTGCCCGATGACGTCGCCGGCCCGCATGGCCGGGATGTAGCCGCCGAGCAGGTGAAGGTCGGAGCCGCAGGTGGTGCTCGCCGTGACCTTCACGATCGCGTCCTGGGCGTTGAGGATCGCGGGGTCGGGCACCTGCTCGACCGACAGCTCGTTCACGCCCTGCCAGCACAGCGCCTTCACAGCCGCCCTCCTTCCGCCGCGCGTCCCAGCGCCATGTCGAGGACCTTGCCCGGCAGGGTCGGCCGGGTCGTCTCCATCTCCTCGTCCGAACGCAGCACGTCGCCGGTCTCCAGCAGCGACTTCGTCTCGCGCAACGCCGTACGGATCTCGGTGCGGGGGTCCTCCCCGCCACGCAGCCGGGCGAGGGTGCCGGGCCGCTGTGCCCTGGGCCGGGCGTAGAGTTCGGTCCCCCGGTCGCCGGGTGCCCGGTTCATCCGCACCTCGGCGTCCATCCGGCCCAGCGGCTCGGGCAGATGCCCGCCCGGTGCGACCTCGTCCGGCGGACGGTTGATCGTGATGCCCAGCCAGCGGCTGGACTCCAGCGGGTCCTTCGCCGCGCCCGGCACCCGGCCACGCGAGGCCGCCCATCGCGCCATCCCCAGGCCGGCGGCCGCGAGCGCCGCCGCTCCGGCAACGAGACGTTTCATGGCTTCGCCCCTTCCACGGCCGACTTCCTCGGGTGCTACCCCCGCTCATGGGCTCTATCCCGCCCACGGCGGGCATGTGATGAGGAGTTGGACGCCAGGTGACGATCCACGACAAAGCGGCTATTCGGCGTCGCGGGCCGGCGCGGCGGCGAGGGCGTCCACGACGGTGGGGAAGACCGGGATGTGGGACGCCAGCCCGGTGATCCACAACGCGCGGGCCGCGCCGCGCTCGACCGCGACGAGGCCCAGCCAGCCTCCCTCGTCCAGCGCCCGCTTCCAGCGGGTGACCAGCAGCCCTGTCGCCCTGGAGTCGAGGAAGCCCAGTTCGAGCAGGTTCACCACCAGGTATGGCCCGAACTGGGCGAACGCCTTGTCGAAGAACTCGGTGGCCTGTTCGTGCGTGGTGAAGTCGAGCGTCCCCCGCACCGTCAGCACCCCGATGCTTCCGCTGCTCTCGGCGGCGAACGTGGTCTCGGCTGTCGAGAGGTCAGGAAGATCGGACATCAGAACACTTCCAAGGAGTTCGGCAGAATGCGCGCGACCAGGATGCAGGTGTCGTCGCCGGTGTTGCTCGGGGCCAGGGCCTCCATGACCGCCGCCACACGAGCCTGCGGTGGCACCCTTGACACGGTCTCGGCGACCGCCGCGCTGAGGATGTCGAGGCCTTCGAACAGGTCGCGGCCCGGACGTTCGATGAGGCCGTCGGTGAACATGAGGAGCAGGTCCTCGGGCTCAAGCCGCATCTCGGCGCAGCTGTAGCTCACGTCCTCGAAGACGCCGAGCAGCACGCCGGGGTGCAGCAGCCGGTGCACCCCGTTTCCTCTGACGAGCAGCATGGGCGGGTGGCCCGCGTGGGTCCACGTCAGTGTGCGGTCCTTCGTGCGGTAGTGGGCCACGACGGACGTCGCCAGCACGTCGGGCCGCATCCGCCTGAGCAGCCGGTTCAGCGCCACGAGGATCTGCGCCGGATCGTGGTCGGCGAAGGCCAGCCCCGTGATCGCGTGCCGCAGCTTGGCCATGGCGGAGGCGGCGGCCAGGCCGTGCCCGGCGACGTCGCCCACGGCCAGCAGTGCCTCGCCGTGATCGAGATGGATCGCCTGATACCAGTCGCCGCCCAGCGGCGCCGTCTCGGCGGGAAAGTAGCGCACGCCGATCTGCAGGCCGGGCACGGCGTCCTGCATCGGCAGGATGATGCTCTGCAGCCGCGCGGTGACCTGCGACTCCTCCTCCAGCCGCTGGGTGACCTCGGCGAGCTCGTCGGCCGTACGGCGCCAGTCGGTCACGTCCTGCACGACGCCGTGGATCTCGACGGGCTGTCCGCTCACATCCCTGGTGACCTCGGCCGTGGCCCTGATGTGCCGATATTCGCCGTCGACGTCGATGCGGATCTCGAACTCGTGCGGCCCGCCGCTGCCGCTCAGCGTCGTCAGCGCGTGCTCCACGATCGGGACGTCGTCGGGGTGGGCGATCTCGCGGTAGTGCTCCAGCGCGAACGGCCCGTCGGCCGGGTCACGGCCGTGGATGACGTAGAGCTGGTCGGACCATTCGGCCTCGCCGGTGATCAGGCTCCAGTGCCCCCAGCCGAGGTGTCCCAGGCGCTCGGTGTGGAGCAGCCGGGCCGACAGGCGCTCCTCCCTGTCTCGGCGGACCCAGGAGACGAGAAGGCCGCCGTGCAGCCGGGCCAGGCGCACACCGTAGGCGGACAGATGAGGCACGCCGTCCTCGTCCTCGCGGTGCACGTAGGGATCGATGTCCTCGGGCTCCCCGGTCTCCATGACGCGGAGGTAGGCGTCCCACAGCGGGGAGCCTGCGACGCTCGGATACGCCTCGAGCACGCGCAGGCCGACGAGCTCCTTGCCGGTCCTGTCGTGGATGTCCCTGGCGTCGGGACTGGCCGCGCACACCTCGAAGTCGAGGGTCGCCCCGGCCTCCTGATCGCCGATGGGGACCAGCCACACGCCCTGGAGCGCGATCGCGTCGAGCACGCCCTGCACCAGGCCGATCATGGTTGCGAGGGCCGTTTCGTCTCCCTCGAGGCCGCTCACAGGGCCGAGCCGCGTCACGCGATCACCTCCGCCCATGGGCCACCTTTCGCGAGGTATCCGCAAGAGCGGACGGTCGGGAGGATCGCTCTTGCGCTGCCGACGAGGCTACCCTCCGCCCTTCAGGATAGGCACCGGATGCCCCGCGTTCTCCCTCGCGAGGCGCTGCCCGTCCCTGGGCACATCCACCTTCGACTTCAAGGATCTTTACGGGCTTTTTACCCTTCTCGGGTTCGTGGTCGAGCACAGCCCGGCCTGGCTGCTCCCGCTGGTCACCGCGAACGTCATCGACGCGCTCGTCCGGCACGCGCCCGTCGCCGACCTGCTGACACTGCGCTCCGCGCTGTGCCGCAGGATGCAGCACCTGTCGATCGGCTCCAGGCCGCCCAGCTCGTCTGAGCCGTTCCCTGTAGTCGTCAAGAATCCCCATAGCCGTCCAGAAAGGATCACCGTCCGCGCGGCATGAGCAGCATGATCCCCGGAGGGCCGCTCACAATGCGCTCGTCGGCCGTGGTCCAGCACGACGCGGGCGGGCGCACGACGCGGGCGGGCGCACGACGCGGGCGGGCACGGCGCGGGCGGGCGCACGGCGCGGGCGGCGAGCGGGCATAGGAGCGGGCGGCGAGTGGGCAGGGAGGGCGAGCGATGACCAGGGCAACGCTGAAAGCCACGCCTGCCCTCGTGGTCGCACGGGCCCGCACAGCCGCACGGGCCCTCGTAGAGGCGATGGGTGTACTCGTGGTCCCCACGGCGCTCGTCGTCACCCGGGCCTTCGTGGTCGCAGCGGGTGTACTCGTGGTCGCCGCGGCGCTCGTCGTCACCCGGGCCTCCGTGGTCGCGGTGCGGGTATTCGTGATCGCGATGGCGCTCGTGGTCGCGATGACCGCCACGCCCGCACTCGCGCAGGCGGAGGAGCCGCCGCCGTGTCCGCTGGTGATCGGCCACGGCGGCTACCCGAAGAGCACCGGCGCCAAGGCCAAGGACCTGATCCGCCAGCCCAACGTGCTGCGGGCGGTCGACGACCAGGCCTCGTGGGGCGCCGACGGCGTAGAGGCCGACGTACAGCTCACCCGGCGCGGCACGAAGGCCGTCATGTGGCACAACAGGACGACCAACGGGCTGACCGGCCCCCTGCAGGAGATCCGCGAGATCGGGTGGGCCGAGGGACCCGGCAACCTGCGCGACCGCCGGATCGCCCGCGGGCCGTACGCGGGTGAGCGGGTGCCGACCCTGCGGGAGTGGCTCGATCACGTCCGCGCCCGAGGGCTGCTCGCGCTGCTGGAGATCAAGAAGTCCGTCGCGCCCGTGCTCGCCGACCCGGTGCACGGCGCCGCCGCCTGGCGGGAGATCATCGATCCCATCGTCGAACGGCAGGACGCGCAGCCGATCCTCGTCTACTCACGTGACAAGTGGATCAAGGCGGAGCTCGCCGAACGGCTGCCGGACCACCTGCGTGGTTCGGCGGCGAAGTGGACCGACGGCGTCAAGTGGGACGAGCCGCCGCCTCCCTGGCAGCTCAACGAACCGCGATGGCAGGCCGTGCTCGACGAGGCTGCCAACAGCGTGATGACCAGCCACACCGCGGACTACCGCGCCTGGCTCGACGGCAGGTGCCACCGCTATACCAAAGACGTCTGACCGGGAACGGCGACGCCGGGCGCGCTCACTACGGCCGGGCGGGGACGCGCTGCGGGCGGGGACGGTCACGCACGCTGGCCGTCCAGCGAGGCCCCAGGCCCAGCCGATGTGCCGCGCTCGTCGTCCAGCGACCCGGGATCGCCACACCCGTACGGCGAGATCCCGGGGCTGACCGAAGCGCCGCGCCCGGGCGTAAATGAGGTGACGGGCGCGGGCGGGGACGGCACGATGAAGTGTCGGCCTTTCTGGGTCGCTTTCTTTTGTCGCCTTCCTTTCCACGCTCCACGTAATTCCACGTCCTCCGGAGTTGTCCCCATGCCTGGCCTCAACCGTGATCTCGGCCTGCTCAGGGATCGGCGGTTCGCCCTGCTGCTGGTCGCCCGGACGATCTCCGTACTCGGCACGGCCTTCGCGCCGGTCGCCCTCGCCTTCGGCGTGCTCGGCCTGCCGGGCGCGACCGCCAAGACACTGTCCGCCGTGCTCACCGCCGAGGCGCTGCCGATGGTGCTGTTCATGCTCGTCGGCGGGGTGATCGCGGACCGGCTGCCGCGCAACCGGGTCATGATGGCGGGGGAGTCGCTCAACGCGGCGGCGTACTTCTGCCTGGGCGCGATGATGCTCACGGGCTGGACGCCGCTTCCCGCCCTCGTGACGGCGAGCGCGGTGAGCGGGGTCGCCTCCGCGGTCCTGTTCCCCGCCCTCACCGGGATCATCCCGGACGTGGTGCCGGCCGACCGGTTGCAGACCGCGAACGCGCTGCTTGGCCTGGGACAGAACATCTCCCGCGTCGCCGGCCTCGTGCTGAGCGGCGCGGCCGTGGTCCTGCTGGGAGGCGGGTGGGCGCTGGCGGCCAGCGGGGCGATGTTCGCCGTGGCCGCCGTGCTGATCGCGCTGCTGCGCCTCACGCCCGCCGAGCGCGCGGCCGGCGGCGGGCACTCGGTGCTGGCCGACCTGCGGGACGGCTGGCGCGAGTTCGTCTCGCGGCAGTGGCTGTGGGTGGTCGTCGCCCAGTTCTCGATTCTGGTCATGGCGCTGCAGGCCGCCCACGGCGTGCTCGGGCCGCTGGTCGCCAAGCAGTCGCTGGGCGGGGCGCCCGCCTGGTCGGCCGTCCTCGCGGGCGAGGCCGTCGGCACGATCGTCGGGGTGGTCGTCACGCTGCGCCTGCGACCCCGGCGGCCCATCCTGCTCGGCACGCTCTTCACGCTGCCCACGGCTTTGCCGTACGTGCTGCTGGGCATCGACGCGCCGTTGTGGACGGTCGTGGGCGGGGCGTTCGTGATGGGGGTGTGCTTCGACATCTTCGGCGTGCTGTGGCAGACCACGATGCAGCGCGAGATCCCGCCCGAGTCGCTGTCGCGTGTGAGCTCCTACGACGCGCTCGGGTCCCTGATGTTCGGGCCGCTCGGCCTGCTGCTGGCCGGGCCGGTGGCCATCGCGGTGGGGCCTCGGCCGGCGCTGGTCGCCTGCGGGGCGATCATCATCCTGGTCACGCTGGCCGCGCTGCTCGCCCCGGGCGTACGCGGTCTGCGGGTCACCGGCGACGAGCCCGCGAGCGTGCCGGCCGCGTCGCACTGACGGCCGCTCGCCGGCCCGGACGCCGCGCGGCGGGCCGCAGGCGTACCGGCCGGGGCCGTCCATGCCGTGAACCCGGAACGCGGCGAGTGGCGAGACATGGCTGTCCGTTCCCCCACGAAGGGTCAGGCCGGCTCGATGCCATGGTGTCGTCGATGATTCCCCTTGCCACTCCACGCCTGGACTCGGATCTGATCGCCGAGTCCAGGGCGCGGCCCGAGGCGTTCGCGGCGCTGTTCGACCGCTACGCCTCGATGCTCTACCGCTACGTGTCCCGCCGCCTCGGCCCCGAGGTCGCCGAGGACCTGGTGGGCGAGACGTTCCTGGTGGCGTTCCGGCGCCGGGACCGCTACGACCTGACCCGCCCCGACGCCCGTCCCTGGCTGTTCGGCATCGTCAGCAAGCTGGTCTCCAGGCACCACCGTGACGAGGCCGCCCGTTATCGGGCGCTCACCCGCAGCCCGCTCGACGACGTCGCGGAGTCCCCCGCCGAGCGCGTCGAGGACGGCGTGCGTGCCACGGCCGTACGCCCGCTGCTGGCCGCCGCGCTGGCGCGCCTGCCGAAGGGCGACCGCGACGTCCTGCTGCTCATCGCGTGGGCCGACCTGACGTACGAGGAGGTGGCGCAGGCCCTCGGCATCCCCGTGGGCACCGTGCGTTCACGTCTCAACCGGGCGCGTCGCAAGGTGCGCGAGGCGCTCGGCCAC
Organism: Microbispora sp. CSR-4; assembly: GCF_008033685.1. Classification (NCBI taxonomy): domain Bacteria; kingdom Bacillati; phylum Actinomycetota; class Actinomycetes; order Streptosporangiales; family Streptosporangiaceae; genus Microbispora; species Microbispora sp. CSR-4. The sequence goes on along the minus strand of NZ_VJVX01000015.1, from coordinate 62,540 downwards.
ACCAATCCGCTGCGGGACGAGGAGTAGCCATGGACGACCTCACGATGCTCCGCGACCTCGGCCGCGACCTCGAACATGAGCCCCCGGCAGGGCTCGCGCGCCGGCGGCGCCGCCTGCTCGACGAGGCGGCGGGCGGGCGCCGCCGGCGCCCGACGTGGTTCACCGGCGGACGCCGGGCGGGCTGGATCGCGCTGGCGGCGGTCGCCGTGGTCACCGCCGCGCTGGTTGTGCTGCCGACCGTGCTGCTGCGCGGGACGACCGGCGCGCACACCGTGGCGCCGCCCGCGGGAGACCGTCCTCCCAGGAAGGGCGAGGCCCTGACCGTGCTGCTCCTCGGCTCCGACCGGCGCCCGACGTCCGCACGCGTCGGCGACCTGGGCGAGCGCAGCGACCTCATGGTCCTCCTGCGGCTGTCCGCCGACCGGAAGCAGGCGACGGCCGTCAGCCTGCCCCGCGACTCCATGGTCCGGATCCCGCAGTGCCGGTCGGCCGACGGCCGGACCATCGCCGCACATGAGGACATGATCAACCAGGCGTATGCGATCGGCGGCCTGACCTGCGCGTGGAAGACGGTGGAGACCGCCACGGGCGTGCGCGTCGACCACGCCGTCGCCGTCCGTTACGACGGGCTGGCGAAGCTGGTCGACGCGCTCGGCGGCGTCGAGGTCACCCTCCCCCGTGCCGTGGACGACCCCAGGTCGAAGCTCAGGCTGCCGGCCGGCCGCTCGGTGGTCGACGGCGAGACCGCCGTGGCGTACGCGCGCCTGCGCTATGTGGGCGACGGCTCCGACATCGCCCGCATCAAGCGGAACATGGCCCTGATGCAGGCGATGCTCAAGAAGGTCTCGCGTATCGACACCCCCGCCGCCCTGTCCGCTCTCGTCCGCGTGGCCGCGACGTCCGTCACCACGGACGCGGGTCTGGACCTGGACACCATGCTCGCGCTGGCGGAGGACGTGCGACGGGCCGGCACCCGGGTCACGGCCCTGACCGTGCCCTGGCGGCCCTACGAGAAGGACCCGAACCGGATCGAGTGGAAGCAGCCCGACGCCGCGCGCCTGTTCGCCCGGCTCACCGGCGACGGAGGCTGACCGCACCGGCGTCGTCAGCCTCGCCGGTGCACGTCAGGCCCGCTGGACGGCCGGCTCCCACAGGGCGGTGGTGCGGGCCGCGACGAGGTCGCCGATGCGGGCCAGCGCCTCGGCGGCGGGCATCGCGTCGAGGGCACGGCCGTCGCGCAGGCGCAGCGCGATCTCGTCGCCCGCGGCCTCCTTCGCACCGATCACGGCCTGGTAGGGCGCCAGCCGGGCGGCCCGGACGCGGGCGCCCAGGCTGCCGTGCTCGGGCCCGGAGACCTCCGCCCGCAGGCCCAGCTCGGCGCAGCGCCGTACGAGCGCCTCGGCCCGGGGCAGCTCGGCCTCGGTCACCGGCAGGACCACCACCTGGGTGGGGGCGAGCCAGGCCGGGAAGGCGCCGCCGTACACCTCGATGAGGTGCGCCACGGCCCGCTCGACGCTGCCGATGATGCTGCGGTGGACCATGACCGGTCGGTGCCTGCCGCCGTCCGGGCCGATGTAGTGCAGGTCGAACTGCTCGGGCTGGTGGAAGTCGACCTGCACGGTGGACAGGGTGGCCTCCCGTCCCGCACCGTCGGCGATCTGCACGTCGATCTTCGGGCCGTAGAACGCCGCCTCGCCCTCGACCGCCTCGTACGGCAGGCCGGAGCGGTCGAGGACGTCGGTCAGCATGGCGGTCGCCCGCCGCCACATCTCGGGGGCGGCGACGTACTTGCCGCCGGCCCCGGGCAGGGACAGCCGGTAGCGGACCGGGCGGATGCCGAGGGCGGCGTAGGCGCGCCCGATCATCTCCAGTGCCCCGGCGGCCTCGGCGGCGACCTGGTCGAGGGTGCAGAAGATGTGCGCGTCGTTGAGCTGGATCGCCCGCACGCGGGTGAGCCCGCCGAGCACGCCCGACAGCTCGGAGCGGTACATGCCGCCCAGCTCGGCGACGCGCAGCGGCAGCTCGCGATAGCTGTGCGAGCGCGAGCGGTAGATCAGCGCGTGGTGGGGGCACAGGCTCGGCCGCAGCACGACCTGCTCTCCCCCGAGGTCCATGGGCGGGAACATGTCGTCGCTGTAGTGCGACCAGTGCCCGGAGATCTCGTACAGCTCCCGTTTGCCGAGCACGGGGGAGTACACGTGCCGGTAGCCCGCGCGCCGTTCGGCGTCGCGGATGTACTCCTCCAGGGTGTGGCGGATCACGGCTCCGTCGGGCAGCCAATAAGGCAGCCCCGAGCCGATCAGCGGGTCGGTGTCGAACAGGCCGAGCTCGCGGCCCAGCTTGCGGTGGTCGTGCATCGGGTGGTCGTGCATCGCGGTCTCCTCGCGGTTCGTGTGCGGCGAGGCGAGTGACCGGACGACGAAGCCCCGGGGCACTCGCCCCGGGGCTTCGTCGAAAGTACGTGTCAGCGCGCCGGGACGGTCTCCGGCGTCGTCGTCAGGCAGGCGCGCTTCATGCCGCGAACGCTAGCACAGCCGTTGATCGTCTCTGAACCACTTTCTCACCGCTTTCTCACCGCGCGGCGGACCGCGTTCCCGTCGCCGCTCTCACAGCGAGATGGGGCCGAGGTCGGCGGCGGTCTGCGCCAGCACGTGGATCGCGGGGTTGTCGGCGGTGGAGCGCCACGTCAGGGCCCAGTGGAGGGCGGGGGCGTCGTGGATGGGCAGGAACACGACTCCGGGAGGTCTGTTGTAGCGGGCGGCGATCTCGCCCAGCGGGTGGACGCACTGCCCGGAGGCCACCAGGGAAAGGATCTCGTGGAAAGTCCGCGCCGCGGGCCCGCGCGGGATACGGCGGCCGAGCGGTGTACGCGTGGGGACCATGGACTCGACCCAATACTCGGGGGCGCCGGGGCCGAGGTCGACGACATGGTTGTCGGCGAGGTCCTCCAGGGACGCGGTGCCGCGCCCGGCGAGCGGATGGTCCGCCGGCACGGCCAGCACGCGGCCCCCGGTGAGCACGGTCGGGCCGACCGTGAGGTCCGGTTCGGCGATGGGCAACCACAGCACGTTCACGTCGTGCTCTCCGGTGCGCAGGGCGGTGAACGGGTCGCTGCCGTAGATCTCGCCGAACTGGACGTCGCCGCCCGGGCAGCGGGCGCGGAACGCGTCGACGAGGGGGCGCAGTTCGTGCGCGGCATGACCGAACACGCCCAGCCGCAAGGTCTGACCCGTGCGCAGACCGGCCGCCTCGGCGCGGGCGAGCCCCGCCTTGATCAGGTCGAGGGCCTGCTCGAGGTCCTCCCGGAGGCGCCGGCCCACAGGGGTCAGGGCCACCCGCCGGCTGGTGCGATCGAACAGGGCCACGCCGAGGCGCCGTTCCTGCTTGCTGATGGCCTGGCTGACGCGGGCCTGGGACACGTGAAGCCGTTCCGCCGTGCGGCCGAAGTGCAACTCCTCCGCCAGCGTGAGGAAGATCTCGATGTCGCGCAGCTCCACTGATAACCCCACTGTTATGGATCGCCCCGCGAATCGTACATTGTTCCGCCGCTGACGTGCCTTGATGCTGGACACACCACACCACCGGAGAGGCGGCAGGCGAAGGATCACCGCCTCCCCTTTTCCCCAGGAGCGACCAGCGTGACAACCGCGGCTCTGACCGGCGACTACACCCTCGACATCGCCCGCACCCGGATCGGCTTCGTCGCCCGGCACACGATCGGTCCCAAGGTGCGCGGGTGGTTCGAGGAGTTCGAGGGCCGCGCGCACCTGGACGGCGACGACCCGGCCAAGTCGAACGTCGAGCTCACGATCCAGGCCGGCAGCATCCATACCCGCAATGCGCGACGCGACGAGATGCTGCGCGGCAGGTTTCTGAACCTGGCCGCCCACCCGACCATCACCTTCGTCTCGACCGCGGCACGGCAGACCGGCGCGACCACCTTCGAAGTCACCGGTGACCTGACCATCCGCGGCGTGACCAAGCCGGTCACCGTGGTCCTCGAACGGATCGGCGCCGAGCACGACCCGCAGGGCGGTGTCCGGGTTCGTTTCACGGGCGGCGCCACGATCAACCGCAAGGACTGGGGTGTCGCCTCGATCGCCGCCGCGGGCCTGGTCGGCAAGAAGGTGGTGCTGGAGTTCGATGTCGCCGCGGTCCGGCGGATCTCTGACCCATCGCGATCCGAATAGATTGCATTCCTAACTAGCTCGCCTTATCGTCTAGATCGCCAACATGGCTAAGAAGGGCGGCGATCCATGGACATCTCTGCGAGCTTCTCGACCCCGGGCCTGCTCCTGGCGGGCGCGCTGGCCGCCTATCTGGCCTTCGCCGCCCCCGTGCTGGGCAAGCGTCAGTACGACCGGCTGGCGCGACTCCGCGACCACGACCCCGGGGCGCTGGTGCGGGCCTACCGGCTGTGGATCGCCGAGGAGTGGGCCTGGGTCGCCGTGACGGCGCTGGTCCTGGTGCTGTCGCCGGGGGTCGGCCTCGCGGATCTGGGCTTCGCGATGCCGAGCCACTTCGGCACGGTCGCCCCGGCGGTCGCCGGCATGGCGGGGGCCTTCGTGATCAGCATCGTGACGGCGCGCCGGCTGGCCCGCTCCGGCCGGAGCATGCCCGGTCTGGAGGGTGTGCGGGAGCTGCTGCCGCGCACGTCCGCCGAGCGGTGGCACGCCCTCGCGATGTCGGTGACCGCCGGTGTCTGCGAAGAGATCGTCTACCGTGGCCTGCTCATCGCGCTCGGCGTCGGCGCGCTGGGCCTGAACACCACCGTGGCCGCCGCCCTGGCCCTGGCGGTCTTCGTGGTGGGCCACCTCTACCAGGGATGGACGAGCATGCTCGGGGTGGCCATCGCCGGTTGCGTGTTCACCGCCCTCTACCTCACCACCGGCAGCCTCCTGCTGCCGATCCTGATGCACGCCCTGATGGACATCAGGGGCCTCGTGTTCACGCCACGGCCCGCCCCGAAGACGGTCGGTCACGCGGTCTAGATAGTGGTCCTACCGTGCGAGGATGAAGCACATGGCGACCGACCGCCGCGCGAGCTGGCTCAAGGGCGTCCTCGACCTGCTGGTGCTGGCCAGCCTGACGGAGGGCGAGAACTACGGCTACGAGATCGCCAAGATGCTCGCCGGTTCGGGGCTCGGGCAGATCCGGGGAGGCACGCTTTATCCCGTGCTCAACCGCCTGGAGGAGGCGGGCCTGGTGTCGGCCGAGTTCCGGGTGACCGAGCGCGGGCGGGGCCGGCGTTACTACCGGCTGACCGAGCAGGGCAGGCGGACGCTGGCCGAGCAGGGCCGCCTGTGGCTGGCGTTCGACGAGTCCGTACGCACGATGCTGGCCTCGGGAGGGCTGGCCACGGGAGGGCTGAAGTGAGCGCCTACCTCGACGAGCTGAAGGCCCTGTTACACGCGGGCGGCGTGCCCGCCGATCAGGTCGAGGCCACCATCGCCGACCTGGCGTCGTACGTCGCGGAGACCGGCGGCGACCCGGAGGAGGAGTTCGGGCCGGTGGGCGAGTTCGCCGGGCAGTTGCTGGCGGCGCGAGCGCCCGAGGCCGACGCGACGGACGCCACCGAGTGGCGGTGGACCGCCGACATCTTCACCGACCGCCAGATGCTGGCCCGGCTCGGCGACCAGGGCTGGGAGATCGACCGGGTGGACCATCTCGGCAGGTTCGTCAGCCACCGCGACCCGGAACGGCCGCAGCGGTGGGAGTATCGCCGGGAACTGTCGATCGGCGGCTCCGCGCTGGCCGCGCGCCTGGCGCCCGAGGGCTGGGAGCCCTGCGGCACCTGGGTGTACTACCGGTATTTCAAGCGGCCCAGAGCCGCCAGCATGGGACCGGCCGCGCAGCTCGACTCCCCGCCCGCGGCCCCCGGGCGCAGCGTCTTCTTCAGCCGGCGGTTCTACCTCGTGCTGGCCGCGGCCCTGCTCGCCGTGGTCGTGCCCGCGATCCTGTGGGAGCCGTCGGACGGCGACGAGCCGGGCTTCCTCGCCGGCATGGCCGTCGGGGGCGTCGTCGCGATCGCCGCCCTGACGGCGATGTGGCTCTGGACGGCCCGCCGCCGTCCCTGAGCCCACCGCCGGGCCCTCCGCCCCGGGTGCTCAGCGCGTCTGCCGGGCCGGCTCGGCCGCCTCGGCCGATCCGGCCCGCCCGTCGCCGAACACCTCGGCGACGAGGCGCTGCGTCGCCTGCTGGAACGCCACTCCCATGGACATCGTGGCGTCGTCCACATAGTTCAGGGCGGCGGTCAGGGTCGTGCTGCCGTCGGGCGTGCTGTACATCAGCGCCGCGTGACCCGCCATGCCGCCGTTGTGCGTGATGACGGTTCCGCCGCCCGGCCTCTCCTGGACGAACACCCCCAGGCCGTAGCCGGCCTTCGTCTCGGGCGTGCACATCTCGGCCAGCAGCCCGGCCGGCAGCAGCCTGCCGCCCAGCAGTGCGGAGATGAACGTGTGCAGGTCGCAGGTAGTGGAGATCATGTCGCCGCCGGAGGAGATCCAGGACGGGTTGTGGCGGGTGACGTCGACCGTCCGGGTCTGGCCGTCCTCCTCATATCGGTAGTAGGCGTGGGCGTGCGGCTCGGGGATCCCGGTCTCGACGGCCGGCTGAATGGTGCCGGTCAGGTCGAGCGGTCCCAGGATCAGCCGCTGCATCTCCTCGGCGACCGAGCAGCCGGTGACCTTCTCGATCAGCAGTCTGGCCAGCACGTAGTTGGTGTTGGAGTAGCTCCAATCGGTGCCCGGCTCGAACCGTGCGGGCTTGGACAACGCCAGCCGGACCAGTTCCTCCGGCCGGTAGGTGCGGAACCGGTTGTCCACCCATTCCCTGCCCGCGGGGGTGGCGGGGATCCCCGAAACGAACGTGCCGTCCTCGAAGTACTCGCCGGTGAAGTTGAACACCCCGCTGGTGTGCTGCAGCAGCATCCGCACCGTGATCCGCCGGTCCAGCCCGAACTCGGGCAGATAGTCGTCCACCGCGGTGTCCAGCCCGAGTTTGCCCTCGGCCACCAGTTGCAGCACCACCGTGGCGGTGAAGGTCTTGGTGTTGCTGCCGATCCGGACGTGCCCGTCGATCGGCGGCTCTTCGATCCCGCCCAGCTCGCGCAGCCCGGCGCTGCCGGTCCACTCGCCGTGCTCGTCGTGCACCCGCAGCGTCACCCCGACGAAACCGGAATCGACCATCTCCTCGATGATCTTCTGCAGCTCCGGGCGGCCCTGGCCGGTGAGAGTGACGGACATGGTGGGGCTCCTTCAGGTCGGCGATGAGTCGGACGCTCGTTTCGTACACCGAAAACGCTACGTTGCGTTTCCAACTACTGCAACTTGATTCTTGCGTTGTAGACCAATAATCGCAGTTCACAGCCATAGAATCGTTGCAATGGTTCTGAAATCAACGCAACCTAGCTTCGCTCGTTCGTTGCAACCGATAGAAAGTGAACGCTATGGTGGAGGGGCCACAGACCACGGAGGAGACCGCGATGCCGGGAGGCAGGCTCACCCAGCAGGACCGCCAGCAGATCGCGCTGGGACTGGCCGACGGCCTCGCCTACGCGGAGATCGCCAGAGGACTCGGCCGCCCCACTTCGACGATCACGCGTGAGGTGATGCGAAACGGCGGCCCCACCGCCTACCGCGCCGACCTGGCCCACCGCGCGACCGAACACCGCACCCACCGCCGCAGGAAGACCGCGCCCCGGGAGCCCGGCGCCCCCTCCCAGGCCCACGGACGCGATGCCGAGGCGGTGCGCGAGTACGAGGAGGTGTTGGCCACGGTCTTCATGCAATCGGGCCTGCCCAAGATGACGGCACGGGTGCTGGCCGGCCTCTACACCACCGACGCCGGCAGCCTCAGCGCCTCCCAACTCGCCGGACGCCTTCAGGTCAGCCCGGCGTCCGTCTCCAAGGCGACCACGTTCCTGGAGAGCCAGGGCCTGATCCGCCGGGAACGCGACGAACGCCGCCGCGAGCGCTACGTCGTCGACGACGACGTCTTGTATCAGTCGATGATGGCCAGCGCCCGTGCCACCGCCCACCTCGGCGAGGTCGCACGACAGGGCGTCGGCGTCCTCGGCCCCGGAACCGCGGCCGCCGCCCGTCTGGAGAACATCGCACGCTTCGTCGCCTTCGTCTCCGAGAGCATCGTCCGGGCCGCTGACCAGGCCCGCGAGATCCTCCACACGAAAGTCGAGACGACTTCGGACAGCGCTCCCTGAGCACGCCCGGGTCACGGGTGGACGGCCTCTGCCACCACCGCCGGGACGCCTGTCCCGAGACGTCACGCGCGGCTGATGGGGACTCATCGCACGGACCCGGGCGGAGGGCCCACTAGCCTGAGCGGCGATGGACCGTATGACGACGGCGCGGGGTGATCTCGACCTCGCCCGCTTTCCCGAGGATCCCCGCGACCCGCTCCGCGCGTGGGACGCGGCCGACGCCTACCTGCTGCGGCACCTCGACGAGCGCGAGGGCGGGCCGGTGGACCTGTCGGGGAGCCTCGTCGTGGTGGGCGACCGGTGGGGGGCGCTGTCCACCGCGCTCGCCGCCCACGATCCCGTGCAGATCGGCGACTCCTACCTCGGGCAGCAGGCCACCCGCGCCAACCTGGAGCGCAACGGCCTCGGCGCGGACGCCGTACGGCTGCGCACGACCAGGGACGCGCCGCCGGACCGGATCGACGTGCTGCTGGTGCGGGTGCCCAAGAGCCTGGCCCTCCTGGAGGACCAGTTGCACCGGCTCGCCCCGCACGTGCACGAGGACACGGTGGTCGTCGGCGCGGGGATGGTCACCGAGATCCACACCTCGACGCTGAAGCTGTTCGAGCGCGTCCTCGGGCCGACGCGGACCTCGCTGGCGGTCAGGAAGGCGCGGCTGATCTTCTGCTCGCCCGATCCCGGGCTGTCGCGCGGCGCGAATCCGTGGCCGCGCAGCTACGCGTTGCCCGCCGATATCGGCGTGCTCTCCGGCCTGACCGTCGTCAACCACGCGGGCGTCTTCTCCGCCGAGCGCCTCGACGCGGGCACCCGCCTCCTGCTCAGCGCCCTGCCCGCGCGTACGGGGCCCGAGCACGTGGTCGACCTCGGCTGCGGCAACGGGGTGATCGGGCTCGCCGCGGCGCTGTCGAACCGCGAGGCCGAGGTGACGTTCATCGACGAGTCCTACCAGGCGCTCGCCTCCGCCGAGGCGACCTTCCGGGCGAACGCACCGGACGACGCCGCCGCGCGCTTCGAGGCGGCCGACGGCCTCGCGGGCTTCCCGCCGGGCACCGCCGACCTGGTGCTGAACAACCCGCCATTCCACACCCATCGGGGCAGGACCGACGCGACCGCCTGGCGCATGTTCAACGGCTCGCGTGCCGCGCTGCGGCGGGGCGGCGAGCTGTGGGTGGTGGGCAACCGCCACCTCGGCTATCACGTGAAGCTGCGCCGGCTCTTCGGCAACTGCGCGGTCGTCGCGAGCGACCCCAAGTTCGTCGTGCTCCGCGCCGTCAAGCGCTGACCCCTGCTGTCCGAACCGGCAGCTCCGAACCGGCAGCTCCGAACCGGCTCAGAACAGAGTCAGCGGCTCGTCCGGCGCCTCCGGCGCCATGGGCTCGGGCAGCGGCTCCAGGCCGGGCACCTCGGCGCGTACGTCGTCGTGGAAGCGCCGGGCGAGCGTCGGCGCGTCGGCGTTGTCCGGGGTGTGCACGAACACGGTCGGCGAGCGTCCCTCGCGCAGCCATCCGGCGACGGTCTCCACCCAGTGGCGCCAGCCCTCGGCCGTACGCTCCGGGTCGTCGCGGCCGATGTAGCGGACGATCGGGCGGTCGGTGAGGGCGGCGGTCCGCAGCGGCACGCGCGGCTTCTTCGACCAGGCGTCCCGTTCGGCGTCGCTGGTCGGCGGGGTGCGGAACAGCACGGTGGTGTCGAACGGCACCCACTCGGCGCCCGCCCCGGCCAGCACCCGCTCAAGGAGCCGCGCGGCCCGGGTGTCCTCGAAGAACGCGCGGTGCCGCACCTCGACGGCGTAGCGGTGGTCGCGGGGAAGCCGGCCGAGGAAGGCCGCGAGCGCCCCGGCGTCCGCCGGGCCGAACGAGCCGGGAAGCTGGATCCACAGCGCGTGGGCGCGCGGGCCCAGCGGCTCGATCGCGTCGAGGAAGGCCCGCAGGTCGTCGTCGGCCCCGGTCAGGCGGCGCTCATGGGTGATCGGCCGGGGCAGCTTGACCACGAAGCGGAAGCCGGGATCGGTCTGCCCCGCCCACGACTCCACCGTGCTCCGCGAGGGCGTGGCGTAGAACGTCGTGTTGCCCTCGACCGCGTTGCACCAGGTGGCGTAGGCGCGCAGCCGCTCCCCCGGAGGAAGCGGGTGCGGCAGGAGACGCCCCTGCCACGGCGCGTGCGTCCACATCGCGCATCCCACATGAAGCCGCATGGCCCCGACGTTATCCGGTCGGGATCACTCAGACGTGCGGGGGCGTCGGCGTCACGGACCAGGTCACGCGGTGGCGCAACACCTCTCCGGGGGCGAGCGAGGTCAGGGGCGACATGGTCTCGGCCTCGACCAGCCGTGCCATGGGGCGCAGGCCCTCCAGCCCCTCCAGCTCCTCGTCCTTGGGGTACTGCATCCAGATCGCGACCTCGGAGCCCTGGTCGGGGTAGGGCGCGCCCGGCCGCACGTCGAACCGCTGCGTCAGCGTCGCCCCGCCGGGGGCGACCACGGCGAGCCATCCGGCCGTGCCGCCGATGCCGATCTTGCCGACGACGTCGCGCACCGGCACCCGGCCCGCCGAGGGGGAGACCCGCTCCAGGACCGGCGCGCCGTCGGGCGCGAACAACGTCACCGGCGCCCGGTGGCGGTCGGTCAGCCCGACCCACACCCCGCACCGGGGATCGTCGTGCCCGCGGAACGACTCGGTCTCGAACTGGGTCACCGTCCAGGCCGCCCACCGCACCGGGTGATCGGTGACGTTCTCCAGCTCGCTCTCCACCACGAGGACCGCCTGGTCGGCCTGCATCGTCACCGTGCGGGTGACGGCCAGCCCGGTGCGCGGGTCGTCACCGCTGCGCAGCCGTACGCGCAGGTCGTCGCGCTCCAGCACCGCGTACGCACCGGCGTCGAGCACCGGGTCGGGCGGCCCCGCCCACTCCTCGGGCGACGACCACCCCTGCGGGGCGGGCCAGGTCTTGTCGCCGCCCCAGTTGGCCCAGCTCGCGAACCCGGTGGGGGCGGGCAGCCGCCGCGCGGCGGGGGTGAGCGCGAGCGACGCGTCGAGCAGGTCGGGGTTGCGCCACAGCCACTCGCGGCCCGCGGCGCGCAGCGAGATGATCCGCCCGCCGCGCCCCGGCAGGACGACCGCCTCTCCCCAGGGCGCGGCCAGCGTGATCAGCGGCTCCTCGCTCATCACGCGCGCTGCGCGGGGACCAGGCAGACCTTGCCGGTGCGCCCGGAGTCGGCCAGCCGGTATGCCTCGTCGGCCTGCTCCAGCGGCAGCACGTCGGTCACCAGCCGCTGCGGGCTCGCGCCCCACCGCACCAGGCGGAAGGCCAGCTCCTCCATCGCCTGCAGCGAGGTGACCCAGGAGGCGTACAGGGTGAGCTGGCGGTGCAGCAGCAGGTCGGAGACCTCCGTCTCCAACCGGCCGCCCTCGCCCACCAGGGAGACCCGGCCCCACTCGGCCGCGCCCCGGATCGCGACGCTGCGGCCCGCGGCCGAGCCCGAGCAGTCCATCGTCACCGAGCAGCCGCGTCCTTCGGTCGCCTCGTCGAGGGCCTCGGCGACCCCGTCGTCGGCGATCAGGACCTCGTCGAACAGGCCGAGCGACCGGGCGTGCGCGGCGCGCTCGGGCGAGCGCTCCACGCCGAGCACCCGGGTCGCGCCGAGCCCTCGGGAGATCATGGCGGCGGCCAGCCCGACCGGCCCGAGACCGACCACGAGCAGGTCGTCGCGCCCGCCGACCCCGGTGCGCAGCAGGCCCTCGTACGCCGTGCCGAACCCGCAGGCGATCAGGGCGCCGTCCACGTAGGACAGCTCGTCGGGCAGCGGCACGGCCGTGCTCTCCTCGACCAGGATGTATTCGGCGTGGCCGCCGTCGCGCTGCCAGCCGTACGCCGACCTGCGCTCGGGGTCGGAGCAGCTGATCATGTGGCCGCGGCGGCAGTTCGGGCACAGCCCGCAGCCGGAGATGTGGTAGACGATCACGCGGTCGCCCACCCCGAACCGGCGGCAGCCCGGCCCGGCCTCCACGACCTGGCCGCTGGGCTCGTGCCCGGCCACGACCCCCTTGTACGCCGCGCCCTCCTGGCCGACGTGGGTCTTGTGCCCCCGGTAGATGTACGACAGGTCGCTGCCGCAGATGCCGGACGCGCCCACGCGTACGAGCAGCTGGCCGGGGCCGGGCGTGGGCACCTCCACGTCGCGGAGCACGGCGGTGAAGTCGCCGGGCAGGTAGACGCCTTTCATGGTGGTCATGCGCTACGGGCTCCGTTCCGCTTGGAGAGCAACACGTTGATCAGCACGGCGCCGACGATGATCACGCCGCGCACCACGTCCTGGAAGAAGGCGTTGACCCCGAGCAGCACGAGGCCGTTGCCGATGACGGTGATGAAGGCGACGCCCAGCAGGGTGCCGAGCAGCGATCCCTTGCCGCCGGCGAGGGAGGTGCCGCCGATCACGACCGCGGCGATCACGTCGAATTCGAGGCCCACCGACGCGCCGCCGTTGCCGGATCCGAGGCGCGCGGCCAGCAGCAGGCCGCTGACCGCGGCGAGCAGGCCGGTCGTGGCGAACAGGATCACCCGGATCCGCGAGACGTTGATGCCCGCGAGGCGGGCGGCCTCGGCGTTGCCGCCGACCGCGAAGACCGAGCGGCCGTACGCCGTGCGGTTGGCCACGAAGAGGAACACGACGAACAGGACGGCCATGATGATGGCCGGGGTCGGGATGCCGAGGATGCTCCCGGCCAGCACGTCGAGGAACCCGTTGGCGTCCAGCGGCACCGGCAGGCCGTCGGTCATGTACTGCGCCAGCCCGCGCAGCGCGCTCCACAGGCCGAGCGTGGCGACGAACGACGGGATGCCCCAGCGGGCGCGCAGGAATCCGGCCCCGGCCCCGAGCAGCAGGCCCACCGCGAGGCAGACCAGTACGGCGAGGGCGAACGGGATGTGCCACTCCCCGGTGGCCTTGGCCAGCAGGACCGACGAGAACGCCACGGCGGGGCCGATGCTGATGTCGATCTCACCGGCCACGATGACGAGGGTCATCGCCCAGGCCACGACGCCGATCGTCGCCGCGTCGCGCAGGATGGCCAGCTGGTTCGTCACGGACAGGAAGCCCGGCGCGGTGGCGGACAGCACCACGAACAGCACCACGATGGCCCCGATGAGCCCGATTTCGTTCAGCCGTTGGGTGTTGCGTTGCCCGCCCCGGGCGTCCGCCTTGGTCGCGGGCGGGCCGGTGGGCGTGGTCGTGCTCATGTTCTCCCTCACTCCTCGGCAATGGCCAGGGCCATGACCCGGTTCAGCTCGATCTCGTCGCCGCTCAGCTCGGCGACGGCGCGCCCGCCGCGCAGGACGACGATCCGGTCGCAGACGTCGGCCAGCTCCTCCACCTCGCTCGACACGAAGACCACGGCGCGCCCGTCGTCGGCCAGCAGGCGCATCTGGTCGTAGATCTGGCGCTTGGCCTCCACGTCCACGCCGCGGGTGGGCTCGTCGAGGAGCAGCACGTCGCTTCCCGCGTGCAGCCATCGGGCGAGCACGGCCTTCTGCTGGTTGCCGCCGCTGAGCGTGCCGATCGGCGTCCCCGGGCGGGCCGTCTTGATCGCCAGGCGGTCGATGAGCGCCCGGGCGGCCTGCCGGATCGCCCGGCGGTCCAGCACGCCCGACCTGCTCACCTTGCGCAGGTCGCTGATGACGATGTTCTCGTCGACGCCCATCAGCGGCACGATCCCCTCGCGCCGCCGGTTCTCCGGCGTCATGCCGAGCCCCTTGGCGAGCATCGCGGCGAACGCGCCGGGCCGTACGGGCTCGCCGCGCAGACGGATCTCGCCGGACGCCGGGCGGTCGAGCCCGACCAGGGCGCGCAGCGTCTCGGTGCGGCCCGAGCCGAGCACCCCGGCGATGCCCAGGATCTCGCCGGGCCGCACGTCGATGTCGAGGCCGTTCAGCCGGTCGCTGACCAGGCCGCGCGCCGACAGCACGGGCGGCTCGGCGCTGGGGCGGCGGGTCCGGCCCGCGACGGCCTCGGGCGCCGCGCCGAGCATCATCGCCACGATCTCGTGCGTCGAGGCCGTGCGCACCGGCAGCGTCTCGACGATCCTGCCGTCGCGGACGACCGTGGCGGTGTCGGCCACCTGCCGGATCTCGTCCATGCGGTGGCTGACGTAGATGACCGCCACGCCCTGCTCCGCGACGGTCCGTACGACGTCGATGACCTGCCTGACCTCGGCGGCGGCCAGCGAACTGGTCGGCTCGTCGAGGATGAGCAGGGTGGGCCGCTGGGCGACGGCGCGGGCGATCTCCACGAGCTGCTGCCCGGCCGAGCCCAGCGCGCCGACCGGGCTGTCGACGTCGATGTCCACGCCGATGCGCGCCATCGCCTCCTTCGCGTCGGCGCGCATCCTGCGCAGGTCGAGCGCGCCGCGCGAGCGCGGCCAGGCCCCCAGGAACAGGTTCTCCGCGACCGTCATCTCCGGCACCAGGCTCAGCTCCTGGTAGACGGTCGCGACCCCCAGCGCGGCGACGTCGCGCGTGCCGAGGCCCGCCAGCGACGTGCCGCGTACGAGCGCCTCGCCCGAGTCGAGGTGCTCGGCGCCGGACAGGACCTTGATCAGGGTGGACTTGCCGGCGCCGTTCTTGCCCAGCAGCGCGCGGACCTCGCCGCGCCGCACCGCGAAGTCGACGTCGCTGAGAGCGGTGACGCCGGGGTAGCGCTTGGTGCCGGCGCGCACCTCCGCGACGACGTCGGTGTTCGACATGGGAGCCTTCCTGGGAGCCTTCAATGGGGACGAGTCGCCTGGACGGTTTACGGGATGCCGTCGGCGTGCTCGGTCAGCCACTTCTCGTTGGTGGCCTTGTCGTCGGCGGTGTAGAGGATCGGGTCGACCGGGATGACGAACGAGTCGTTCTTGGCGCCGCTCGACGCCTTGCGTGCGGCCTCGTACGCGAGCTTGCCCACGGTCTGCGCGGGGACGTCGATCTCGGCCTTGAGGATGCTGCCGTCGACCAGGGCCTTGGCGATGTCGACGGTCATGTCGCTGCCGAAGACGACGGTCTTGCCCACGCGGGAGCGGGTGGTGACGGCCTTGATGCCGGCCAGGGTGCCGCCGCCCGCCACGGCGTAGAACGCGTCGAGCTCGGGGTTGGCGGTGATGATGTTCTCGGCGACCGGGGTGGCCTTGTCGACGACCGCGCCCTCCTGGTCGGCGACGTACTGGGCGCCGGGCACCGACTCGGCCAGGCCGTCCTTGAAGCCTCGCTTGCGCTCCTTGCAGACCTCGACGAAGTCGCAGTTGAGGATGGCGATCTTCGGCTTGTCGATCTTCTGGGAGGTGAAGTACTTCCCGGCCTGCTCACCCAGCTTCTTGCCGAAGACGTACGGATCGGACAGGACGTAGCCCCACACGTACTTCTTGGCGTCCGCGTCGTTGATGCAGGTGTTGTAGCAGACGACCGGAATGCCGGCCTTGCTCGCCGCCGCGATCGCCGGGGTGGACGCCGTGGCGGAGACGGCCGAGGTGATGATCGCGTCCACGTTGGAGGCGACCAGGGTCGACATGAACGAGGACTCCTTGGCCGCGTCACCCTGCGCGTTGTTGCCCAGCAGCTTGAGCTCGGAGTCCTGGGCGGCGGCGGTCTCGATGCCCTTCTTCACGCCGGCGTAGAAGCCCTGCGAGTCCAGGTAGATCACCCCGACGCGGAGCTGTTGTTTCCCGCCCGATGCGCCGCCGGACCCGGCGGACTGACCGCAGGCGGCGAGCACGGCGCCGACGGCCAGCAGAGCGATGCAGCGCATCGCCGTGAGTCGAACTGATGCCACGAATGGCCTCCCATGAGTCTGTCTTCGGTTGGCGACGCCACCGGGTAGGGCGCGCTGCGCCACGTCCAGATGATGAGGCGGTCGTAACGTGCCTGTCAATAAATTGTCATAAAAAAACACTTATCGTAGAGTGACGGTGTGAACCTCCCCGGACCTTCCACGGAGGCCGGATGCTGCGCGGTCGTGACCGGCGCCGCCTCCGGCATCGGCGCGGCTACCGCCAGGCGCCTCGGCGCGACGGGCATGCCCGTCCTGCTGTGCGACATCTCCCCGGCGGGGGAGGAGGTCGCCGCGGCTGTCGTCGAGGCGGGCGGCACGGCAAGATTCGTGCGCATGGACGTCAGCGACGAGAGCGCGTGGGGGGAGCTCCGCCGCGTCGCCCACCGGGAGTTCGGCCCGGTGCGGCAGCTCGTCAGCAACGCCTACGTCGTGGACGTCAGACCTGTCCACGACCTGGGCGCGGCATCGTGGAACCGCCAGCTGGAAGTGAACCTCACCGCCTCCTACCTGGCCTTTCGCACGCTACACGAGGATCTGCGGGCGACGTCGGGGGCGGTCGTCCTCGTCTCGTCGGTGCACGCCCTCGTCGGCCTGCCCGGCCACCCGGCGTACGCGGCGACGAAGGCGGCGCTGGTGGGTCTCGGCCGCCAGCTCGCGGTGGACTACGGCCCCGACGTGCGCGTCAACACCGTGCTGCCCGGGCCGATCATGTCCCCCGCGTGGGACCGCGTGGCGGAGGAGGACCGGCGCCTGAGCGTGGAGGCCACCATCGCCAAGCGGTTCGGCGACCCCGCCGAGGTCGCCGCGGCGATCGCCTTCCTGCTGTCGGACGAGGCGTCCTACATCACCGCCACCACCCTCGTCGTCGACGGCGGCTGGAGCGCGACGAAGAACTCCTCCTGAGAGGTATGACCGCAGAGCATGAGCACCTACAAAGGGCGTGGCATCCACGGCCAGGTCGTCGAGATCATCGGCCGCCGCCTCGTCACCGGGCAGTTCGCCGAGAACGGGCGCATCGACCTGGTCGAGCTGGAGGCCGAGCTGCAGGTGTCCCGCACCGTGGTGCGTGAAGCGCTGAAGGTGCTGGCCGGCAAGGGCCTGGTCGACTCGCGGCAGAAGCGGGGCACGGTGGTGCGCCCCCGCAGCGAGTGGAACCTGCTCGATCCCGACGTGATCAGCTGGGAGTTCGAGAACCGGGGCAGCGAGATGCTCGGGCAGCTCGCCGAGGTGCGGCAGATGTTCGAACCGGCCGCCGCCGCGCTGGCCGCCGGCCGGCGCACGGACGCCGACCTCGCCGAGCTCGAAGCGGCCCTTGAGGACATGACCGCGGCCACGACACCGGCCGAGGCGGCCTCCGCCGACCTGCGTTTCCACCGCGCCGTCCTGGCCGCGACGGGCAACGAGCTCCTGGTCCGCATGGAGGTCGTCATCGAGTCGGTGCTCGCCGAACGCGACCGCATCGTCCACGACGTCGTCACCACCGACGACCCGGTGCCGAGCCACCGGGCCCTGCTCGACGCCATCCGGGCGGGGGACGGCGAGGCCGCCAGAACCTGCGCGCTCGCGCTGCTCGACAAGTCCATGGCCGACGTCGACCGCGCGGCCCGCCTCCAGGGAGACCGGTGAAGATCACGCGCATCGAAACGTTCCTGGTGCCGCCCCGGTGGCTGTTCTGCCGGGTCGAGACCGACGAGGGACACGTCGGCTGGGGCGAGCCCGTCGTCGAGGGGCGGGCCGGCTCGGTCAGGGCGGCGGTCGGCGAGATCGCCGAGCTGCTCATCGGCGCCGACCCGCTGCGCATCGAGGACCACTGGCAGGTCATGACCAAGGGCGGCTTCTACCGCGGCGGGCCGGTGCTCGCCAGCGCCGTCGCCGGTCTCGACCAGGCCCTGTGGGACATCGCCGGCAAGGCGCGCGGCGTTCCCGTACACGAGCTGCTCGGCGGTCCCGTACGCGACCACGTCCGGGCGTACGCCTGGATCGGCGGCGACGAGCCCGGCGAGATCGAGGAGGAGGCCCGGCGTCAGGTGGAGGCGGGCTTCACCGCGGTGAAGATGAACGCCAGCGGCCGCATGTCCCCCATCGCGGGCCCGGGCGAGATCGACGAGGTCATCGCGCGCGTCACGGCGGTCCGCGAGGTGCTCGGCCCGGGCCGCGACATCGCGGTCGACTTCCACGGCCGGGTCTCCTATCCGAACGCCCGGCGGCTGCTGCCGCTGCTCGAACCGCTCACGCCCCTCTTCGTCGAGGAACCGGTCGTGCCGGAGTCGCTGCCCCAGGTGCGCAGCCTCGTGGAGGCGTCGAACATCCCCATCGCCCTGGGCGAGCGGCTCTACTCCCGCTGGGACTTCCTGCCGGCCTTCCAGGCGGGCGTCGCCGTGGCGCAGCCCGACCTGTCCCACGCCGGCGGCATCTCGGAGGTCCGCCGCATCGCCGCCCAGGCCGAGGTGTTCGGCGCGCTGCTCGCGCCCCACTGCCCGCTGGGACCGATCTCCCTGGCCTCCAGCCTCCAGGTGGCGTTCGCGACCCCCAACTTCCTGATCCAGGAACAGAGCATCGGCATCCACTACAACGACGGCAACGAACTGCTCGACTACCTGGTCGATCCATCCGTCTTCGCGTTCAGCGAGGGCCGCCTCTCCCGGCCGACCGGGCCGGGCCTCGGCATCGTGGTCGACGAGGCGGCCGTACGTGAGGCCGACAAGCGGGGTCACGCCTGGCGCTCCCCGGTCTGGCGCTACCCCGACCACTCCTTCGCAGAATGGTGACCGGCGTGCAACCACACGATCTGCTCGATCTCCTCACGACCCGGCGGCTCCTGGCCATCGTCCGCGGCGACGACCCGGCGGCGGCGCTGCGCAGCGTCGAGGTCCTCGCCGAGGAGGGCGTGACCCTGATGGAGGTCTCGCTCAGCGGCGCCGACGCGCTGTCGGTCATCCGGCAGGCCGCCTCCAGCCTGGGCGCGGGCGTGCACCTCGGCGCGGGCACCGTGCTGACCGCGCGCGACGCCGTCGCGGCCCGGGACGCGGGCGCGACGTTCGCCGTCACCCCCGGCCTCGGCGAAGGGGTGGACGAGGCGCTGCGCCTCGGCATGCCCGTGCTCGCCGGGGCGATGACACCCACCGAGGTCATCGCCGCGACCGCGCGGGGCGCCGCCGCCGTCAAGCTCTTCCCCGCTTCCACGGGCGGGGTCTCCTATCTGCGCGCGCTGCGGGACCCGTTCCCCCGCGTGCCGTTCGTGCCGGTCGGCGGCGTCGGGCTCGACAGCGTGCGCGACTATCTTGAGGCCGGTGCCGTCGCGGTCGGGCTCGGCTCGCCGCTGCTCGGCGACGCCCCGCGCGGCGGCGACCTGGACGGCCTGCGCCGCCGGGTGAGAACGGCGCTCGACCTGGTGGGCGCGCGATGAGGGCGGACGTCCTGACGATCGGCGAGGCGATGGTCACGGTCCGCTGCGCCGGGCCGCTGCGCCTCGGCGGCGACTCGCGGATGTCCACCGCCGGCGCGGAGGCCAACGTCGCGATCGCCCTGTCGCGCCTCGGGCACACGGCCCGCTGGGCCGGCGCGCTCGGCGACGACGAGCCCGGCGAGCTGGTCCTGCGCACGCTGCGGGCCGAGGGCGTGCTGACCGACCACGTCGTGCGGCGCACGGACGCCCCGACCGGCCTGCTGCTGCGGGACGTGGCCGCCGGGGGCCGGGCCCGGGTGCACTACTACCGCAGGGACTCGGCCGCCTCGACGCTGTCGTGGGACGAGGTGCGCCCCGCCGTCGAGGCCGGGCAGACGGGCCTGCACATCACCGGCATCACGCCGGCGCTCGGGCCCGCGCCGCTGGAGGCCGTCGCCGCCGCCGCCGGACACGCCCGCGCGGCGGGCGCCTGGGTGAGCCTCGACGTCAACCACCGGTCCCTGCTGTGGAGCAGGGAGGCGGCCGCGCGGGCGCTGCGCCCGCTGCTGCCGTACGTCACGGTGCTGATCGCGTCCGACGACGAGCTCGGCCTCGTGGCGGACGGCGACGGCGAACGCGAGCGTGTGTCGGCCCTGCTGGACGCCGGTGTGGAGGAGGTCGTCGTCAAGCGCGGCGCGGCGGGCGCGAGCTACCACGACGCGCGGACCTCGTTCGACGTCCCGGCTCGGCGGGTGCCCGTGGTGGACGTCGTCGGCGCGGGCGACGCGTTCACCGCCGGATATCTGTCCGGGCGGCTCGACGGGCTCGACGCGTACGGCCGGCTCGAACGGGCGACCCTGCTGGGAGCCGCCAGCGTGGCCTGCGCCGGAGACTGGGAGGGGCTGCCCACCCGGGCGGAGCTGCCCGCGCTGGCCCTGCCCGACGGCGAGACGCTGCGCTGACCTGCGGGCCCGCTCTCCGACGTCGCCTTCCCCGGACCTACGTGATCTGATCGAGCCGGAACATCGCGGCCAGGTCCGCGGCCAGGTCCGCGACGCTCCGGGAGCCGTCGACGTGCACGACCGGCAGCCCGAGCTCGCGGGCCTGGCGTCGCACCTCCTCGTCCCAGAGCAGGTCGCGGGCCAGCCGCTTGGCCAGGGCGTCCGCGTGGTCACCGTCTCCCCAGTTGGCCCGCGCCCGGGCGGGGTCGGCGAACCGGGCGCCCAGCGCACGGGCCCGGAACTCGGGCGCGGGCAGGAGGAAGACGGCCTGCTGCGGCCGGGTGACCAGCGGCGCGACCTCGCTCGGCAGCGTGCGGAAGTCGTCGACGAGGACGGGCCGGTCGGCGGGCAGGGCGAGCAGGTCGTCGAGGAC
This sequence comes from Microbispora sp. CSR-4, assembly GCF_008033685.1. Lineage (NCBI taxonomy): Bacteria > Bacillati > Actinomycetota > Actinomycetes > Streptosporangiales > Streptosporangiaceae > Microbispora > Microbispora sp. CSR-4. The sequence continues at coordinate 41,765 of NZ_VJVX01000015.1, read as the reverse complement.
GAACCCGAAGGTCTCGCCGTGCAGGCTGGGCATGGCGTGGAAGATCTCCTCGGCGGTGCGGCCCGCCCATCTGTCCTCGGTGGGCGTTCGCAGCAACGCCCACAGGTGGGGCTGCCGCCGCGGATCGCACCTCTTGACGTAGCCGAGCTCGGCTCGGTCGCCGTCGTAGACGTGCACGTCGTGCCGTTCGGCCAGGGCCTGGGTGACGGTGCTCTTGCCGGCTCCCGTGCCGCCGGCGATCCAGCGGACGTGCGCGAGCCTGCGGCGGAGATCGGCGAGGGAAGACCGGCGTGTCATGTCCGGCAGTCTGGCAAACGCGAGCGGAGACCGGACGATGGCGGTCAGCAGGTGCGCCGAACCATGATCGTGCGGTCGTCTCCCGCGGACGCGAGCGAACGCCCGTCCCTGCTGAACGCGAGAGCCTGCACCGGTGCGGTGTGCCCGGTCGGCGTGGCGTACGACGCCCAGGTGCGCGTGTCCCAGAGCTTCACGGTGCGGTCGGCGCCCGCCGTGGCGACCGTCCCGCCGTCCGGGCTGAAGGCGACGGCCCTGACGTGCGCCCGTCGTCCTCCTCAGGGCGAGCGGGCGGATCACCAGGCGGGATATCGGCAGGGGCATATCCCGCCCGGCGTCCGCCGCACCACCGACAAAAAAGATTGTCTTGACAGTAGAAGTGGTCGGCTGCGAGTCTGGGGTCACGCAAGCGCGAGACCGAGGAGACCCAGATGCGCAAGATCGTCGCCAGCTTTTTCATGTCCCTCGACGGCGTCGTCGAGGCGCCCGACCAGTGGCACTTCCCCTACTTCAGCGAGGAGATGGGCGCGGCCGTCGGCGCGCTGATGTCCGAGTCGGACGCGATGATGATGGGCCGGGTCATGTACGAGAGCTGGGCGGCCTACTGGCCCGGCAAGGCCGGCACGGACGACCCCTTCGCCGACTTCATCAACAACGTCCCCAAGTACGTTGTCTCCACGACCCTCGACACGGTGGAGTGGCAGAACTCCGCCCTCGTCACCGGCGACTTCGCCGAGGAGATCACCAAGCTGAAGCGGCAGCCCGGCAGGACGATCGGCATCAGCGGCAGCACCAACCTCGTCCGCTCGCTGATGCGCCACAACCTGCTCGACGAGCTCCGGCTGCTGGTCCACCCGATCGTCGTGGGCAAGGGCCAGCACCTGTTCGAGGAGGGCCTGGAGATCCCGATGACGCTCGCGTCCTCGGAGACCTTCCCGACCGGCGTGCTGTCCCTCGCCTACCGGCCCGCCGCCGACCAGACCACGGAGAAGTGACGGAGAAGTGACCGCCGGGCCGAGCGCGCACGGACGTACGGCCCCGGGCGTGGGTAGGATCCGGCCACGTGACCGAAGCGCAGCCCGTGATCCGGCAGGTGTCCTCCCGCGTCGTCTACAGCAACCCGTGGATGACGGTCCGCGAGGACGCGATCGAGCACCCCGACGGCTCTCCCGGCCTGTACGGATATGTGGTCAGGCCCGACTTCGTGCTGATCGTGCCGGAGGAGGGCGACGGCTTCCACATCGTGGAGGAATACCGCTATCCGATCGGCCGCCGCTCGTGGAGCTTCCCGCAGGGCGGCGCCGAGGCCGACGACCGTGAGGCCGAGGCCCGGCGCGAGCTGGTGGAGGAGACCGGGCTCCGGGCCGACCGGATGCGCTACCTGGGACGCATGGACAGCGCCCACGGGATGACCGACCAGGGGCTGCACGTCTACGTGGCCACCGGCCTCACCAAGGGCGAACCCCGGCGCGAGCACACGGAGCAGGACATGCGCCAGCGGTGGGTGCATCACACCGAGTTCGAGCAGATGATCCTCGATGGCGTCGTCAGCGACTCGTCGTCCGTCGCCGCCTACCTGCTGTGGCGGCTGCGCCGGCCGTAGCGCGGGCCATGTCGTTTCCGTACAAGACCCGCGCGGGCGTGCCCGCCTAGTGTCGCTCCGCAGCCACCGTCATACGACCAGAGGAGCGGAGCACATGGCCAGGATCGTCGCCAACTTCTTCATCTCGCTCGACGGCGTCGTCGAGTCGCCCGACCAGTGGCACTTCCCCTACTGGAACGACGAGATGGGCGCCGTGATCCAGGCGGGCATGCAGACCTCGGCCGGGATGCTGATGGGCCGCAGGCTCTACGACGAGTGGTCCGCCTACTGGACGACGACGGACCAGGACCCGGAGATCGCCGCGGCCTTCAACAGCGCACCCAAGTACGTCGTGTCGACCACCCTGGAGAAGGCGGACTGGAACAACACCACCGTCGTCGACGGCGACGTCGCCGCCCGCCTGCGCGAGCTCAAGGAGCGGATCCAGGGCGGCGACCTGCAGATGTCGGGCAGCGCGACGACCGTGCGGTGGCTTCTCGCCAACGGGCTGCTCGACGAGCTGAACCTGCTCGTCCACCCGATCGTCGTCGGCCGGGGGCAGCGGCTGTTCGAGGACACCCCGACTCACAAGCTGAAGCTCGTGAAGTCGGAGACGTTCACGACCGGCGTGCTCAACCTGAGCTACGTCCCGGACGCAGGCTGAGAGCGGCGCGTCAGAGGTAGTACCCCTCGACCGGCACGCGCGCCTCGTCGAAGAGCGCCGGCCCCTCCTGCCGGAAGGCCGACGGGCCGGCCGGCGGCTTGAGCGTGCCGAGCTGCTCGGTGGAGAGCGCGAAGACGACACGGCCGAGCCCGGAGCGTTCGATGGCGCCCGCGCACATGCCGCACGGCTGGCAGCTCGTATACATCGTGGTGCCGGCCGCGACGGCCGGGTCGAGCTCGCGGGCGGCCCAGCGCGCGAGCTTCAGCTCGGGATGCGCGGTGATGTCGGCCTCCGTGATCGAGGTGTTGCGCTCCTCGACAAGCACGTCGCCGTCCGGGCCCACCAGCAGCGAGCCGAACGGCGGGTTGCCGCCCGCCCGCGCCTCGGCGGCCAGCTCGATCGCCCTGCGGAGGAACTTCTCGTCGGCGGATGTCATGAATGCTCCTTCGTGTAGGCGGCGGCCACGGTTTCGAGCAGGTGCCACGCCGTCTCCGGATGGTTCGTCTCATCGGGGTCCCCGTTGAAGGGGTCGAGCAGCACGGTCTCGGCGCCCAGGAGGCGCAGCCGGTCCAGGTCGTCCATGACCTGGTCGAGGGTGCCCTCGCCGGCCCGGCGGCCCTCGCCCGTCACCGGGGTGGTGGTGAGCCGCAGCAGAATGCGCGGGGCGAGCATGGGTGTCGCGCGCCGGAGGCGTTCCGCGACGGCGGCCAGCCGGTCCATCCGCTCGTCCAGCCATGGAAGGGTGAAGCGCAGCGGATGCCATGCGTCGCCGAGCAGCACCGCCCTGCGCAGAGCGGCGTCGCTGCCGCCGCCGACCCAGATCGGAATGTGCCCGGCGCGGTAGTCCTCCTCGTCCTGCCAGGCCAGGCGCATCACGCGCAGGTGCTCGTCGGTCAGCGCGCCGCGCCGCTCGTACGGCACGCCGAGCGCCTCGAACTCCTGCCTGGCCCAGCCGACCCCCACGCCGAGGACGAGCCGTCCACCGCTCAGATCCTGGAGGTTGGCCGCCATCCGGGCGGTCAGCAGCGGGTGGCGGTAGGGCACGATCAGCACGGTGGTGCCCAGCCTGATCCTGGTGGTGATCCCGGCGAGCCACGACAGCGTGGTGAAGGGCTCGTAGAACGGCGCGGGATACTGCCCGGCCACGTCGGGGGTGACCACGACGTGATCGGAGACCATGAGCAGATCGAACCCGAGCCCCTCCACCGTCTCGGCCCAGCCGCGCAGCACGCCGGGCCGCGTGCCCGGCCCGAAGTTCGGGACGTTGACGCCTAGTTTCACCGCACCAGACTATTGACGCGATCACGCTGCCCGGAAGAAGGAACTCCCTGGTTATCGGCGGTTCCGCCGTGGATTTCCCGGTATATTCGGCCGATGGCCGAGAGTCTTGACGCGACCGACTGGTCCATCCTGGCCGAGCTGCAACGCGACGGCCGCGTTCCCCTCACCGAGCTGGCCCGGCGGGTCAGCCTCAGTCCCTCCGCGGCGACAGAGCGCGTACGGCGGCTGGAGGCGGCCGGCGTCATCAGCGGCTATCGGGCGGTCGTCGACCTGGGGAAGGTCGGATATGCCGTGCTCGCCGTGGTGCGGCTGAAATATCCGGGCAATCGACACGAGCCGCTGCACCGGCTGCTCGGCGAGCGTACGGAGATCCTGGAGTGCCTGCGCACCACCGGTGACGACTGCTACACGCTGAAGGTCGCCGCGACCTCCATGGCCCACCTGGAAAAGGTGATGGACGAGCTCGCCCGGTTCGGCAGCACCACCACCAACATCGTCTACAGCGAGACGCTCCCCTACCGAGGACCACAGGCTCCCGCGCCGCCGGGCGGGTAGGCGAGGTCCCCGGCCACGCTCAGGACGAGACCGCGGCGGGCCTGGTGGCGGGCCGGGCCCTGAACGAGACGGCCTCGATGAGGGCCCTGTGCTTGGTGTTCTGGAAGGCGGCCACCTTCCAGCCGCCGTCCGCCTGACGGACCAGGGTGTAGGTCTGGATCTTGCCGAGCTTGCCGGGCCTGCCCTTGTGCACGTCGCCGCGGGTCACGACCAGGGCGGTGTCCGGGCCGGAGAAGCGGACGCCGACGATCTCACTGGCGAGCCGGGTGCCCTTGAGGAAGCTTTCGAACAGGGCCTGGTGGGCACGGCCGATCTCGGCGCCGCCGACGTAGAGGGTGCCGACATAGGTGACGTAGGTGGCGTCGGCGGTGAACTCCGCGCCGTACGCGGCGCCGTCCCCCGCGTTCCAGGCGGCGGTGAGGCGGTCCAGAACGGCGGTGACGGCGGCGACCTCGGGGGTGGTGGAGACGTTCATGGCGCATGCCCTCTCGTGATAACTTCTTCGAAGCAGTTACTTCTCCAAAGATTTCTCTTCTCTGAGGAAGAGATTAGGAAGGGGGTCGGCACGTGTCAACACCAGACGACCCGGGAGCGGTCTACCGGCGCTACCTCAGCGCCGTGATGCTGCATGGTCACGCCGGCGCGAAGGCCGTCGGCCTGGGCGCGACCGACCTGTACGCGCTGAACATCCTCGGGCTGGGCGGCGCGATGACCCCCGGCGAGCTCGGCCGGCGCACCGGCCTGACCACCGGGCCCACGACGAGGTTGATCGACCGCCTGGAGCAGGCGGGGTACGTGCGCCGGGCGCCCGACCCGGACGACCGCCGCAAGGTCATCATCGAACTCGTCGCCAGCCCCGGCGGCCTCGACGAGGCCCTGGCCCCGGCCCGCCGGAAGATCGGCGCCATCGTGCAGGGCTACTCGCCCGAGCAGCAGGCCGTCCTGTTCGACTACTTCGCCCGCGCCGCCGACGCGTACGTGGAAGCCACGGCGGAGCTCAACGACAAGCCGACCGGCTGACCGACGCCGGCCGGGTCACGCCTCCCGGGTCAGCACGGCCGTACGCGCGACGGCCGAGCAGCGGTCCTCTCCCGCCGGAGCCGCACCGGTGGCGGCATGCTCCAGCAGGGCCAGGAGGACCCGCCGGTCCTCGGGCGGGAGGGTGGACAGCAGTTCGTCCTCGGCCTGGGCGACCCGCGCGTCCACTTCGGCGAGGAGCCGCCGGCCCTGCTCGGTCGGCACGATGCGCCGCGCCCGGCGGTCGGACGGGTCCTGCTTGCGCTCCAGGAGATCGCATCCCTCGAACTTGTCGAGCAGATAGGTCATGACCGTACGGTCGATGCCGAGGCGGGCGGCGAGCGCGGCCTGCGTGGGCGGGGCATCGTGCACGACCGCGGAGAGCACCTGATAGCCGCGCACGCCCTGCGGCAGGTCGCGCGAAGCCTCCTCGACGCGCGCGCTCCACTCGCGCAGCAGCACGGCGAGGGACCACCCGAGCACAGAACCGTGTGACGAGCCCTGCGGGGAGAGTGTCGCGGTTTCGGCTGCTTCGTGTGTGGTCACCTCTCCACTCTAACGCGGAATACGATGACTTCTCGATGAGTTGTGCCGCATATAGTCTGTTGGACAGATTAGTTCTCGAGAGGTCGGCATGACGGACTACGGCCACGAACTGGCCTTCGGCACGTTCCTCACCCCCCAGAACCGCGACCCGCAGGGGCCGGTCCGGCTCGCCCAGGTCTCCGAGGCCGCCGGGCTGGATCTCGTGACGTTCCAGGACCACCCCTACCAGCCGGGTTTCCTGGACACCTGGACGCTGCTGTCCTGGGTCGCCGCGCGCACCGAGCGGGTCACGCTCTCGGGCAACGTCATCAACCTGCCACTGCGCCCGCCGTCCGTGCTGGCCCGCGCCGCGGCGTCGCTCGACCTGCTGTCGGGCGGCCGGTTCGCCCTCGGCATCGGCGCGGGCGGCTTCTGGGACGCGATCGAGTCGATGGGCGGCACCCGCCTGACGCCGGCCGAGTCGGTGACCGCGCTGGAGGAGGCCATCGAGATCTTCCGCGGCATCTGGGACGCGGGCGAGCGCCGCATCCTCCGCGTCGACGGCAAGCACCACCGCGTCGCGGGCGCCAAGCGCGGCCCGGCCCCCGCGCACGACATCCCCATCTGGCTCGGCGCCTACAAGCCGCGGATGCTGCGCCTGGTGGCACGCGAGGCCGACGGCTGGCTGCCCTCGCTCTTCTACCTCAAGGACGGCGACCTGCGGCGCGGCAACCAGATCATCGACGAGACCGCCGCGGAGGCCGGGCGCGATCCGGCGCAGATACGTCGCCTGCTGAACATCGGCGGCGCGGTCACCGAGACCCGCCAGGGTTTCCTCGAGGGGCCGGTCGAGCAGTGGGTGGAGGAGCTGACCGCCCTGGCGCTGGAGGACGGCATCGGCACGTTCATCCTGGCCTCCGACGACCCGCGGCTCATCCAGGTGTACGGCGAGGAGATCGCCCCCGCCGTACGGGACGCGGTGGCGCGCGAGCGGACGGCCAGCGGCACCGTCCCCGCGACCGCCCGCCGCGGCGCCGCCGCCATCGCGCTGCGCCGCGAGGGGATCGACTACGACAAGGTCCCGGCGAGCCTCGCGGCCGACGCCGTCGAGCCCGGCGACCGCGCGTACGAGTCGGTGCGGCACAACTACCTGCGCACCGGATCCCCCGGCCTGGTGCTGCGCCCCCGGACGGCCGGCCAGGTCGTCGAGGGGCTCGCGTACGCCCGATCCCAGGACGTCCCGCTCGGCGTACGCTCCGGCGGGCACGGCATCAGCGGCCGTTCCACGAACAACGGCGGCATCGTGCTCGACGTCGGCGCGCTCGACACCGTCGAGGTCGTGGACCCGGCCACCCGCCGCGTACGGCTGGGCGCGGGCGCGACGTGGGGCAAGGTCGCCGAGGCGCTGGTGCCGTACGGCTGGGCGATCAGCTCGGGCGACTTCGGCGGCGTGGGCGTGGGCGGCCTCGCGACGACGGGCGGCATCGGCCTGCTCGGACGCAAGTTCGGCCTGACGATCGACCACGTCGTCGCCGCGGAGGTCGTGACCGCCGACGGGCGGGTGCTGCACGCCTCACCGGAGGAGAACCCGGACCTGTTCTGGGGCCTGCGCGGCGCCGGGGGCAACCTCGGCGTGGTCACCTGGGTCGAGATCGAGGCGATGGAGCTCGGCGACATCGTCTTCTCCCAGATGACCCTGGACGCCCGTGACACGGCCGGGCTCCTGGAGCGCTGGGGCGCCGCGGTCGAGAAGGCGCCGCGTGAGCTGACGAGCTTCCTCATCCTCTCCCCGCCGCGCCGCGGCCAGGACTCGGTCGCCCAGCTCATGACCGTGTACGCCGGCGCGGACACCGAGGCCGCGGTGCGCGAGCTCGAACGGCTCGCCGAGGCCGGTCCGCTGCTGGGGCACGAGGGATACGTGCTGCCCTATTCGGCGGTGGTGCAGCCGGCCGAGAAACACCACACCGGCGGCGGCAACCCCGCCGTACGGTCCGGCCTGGTCAGCCATCTCGACGGTGACGTGAGCCGCGCCTTCGAGCGGGTGGCGCGCTCCGGGGTGTCCTACTTCCTGCAGATACGCGCCACCGGCGGGGCCTCGCACGACCTGGCCCCCGACGCGACCGCCTATCCGCACCGGCACCAGAACTTCGCGCTCACCGCGATGGGCGCCTCGCAGTCGGCCATGAACGCCGCGTGGGACGCCGAGGTCGCGCCGTACACCGACGGCCTCTATCTGTCCTTCGACACCGACAGCCGGCCCGAACGGCTGCTCGACGCGTTCGGCGAGGCCAACCTCGCCCGGCTGCGGCAGGTCAAGCGCGCCTACGACCCGGACAACGTGTTCCGGGCGAACTTCCCCATCCCCCCGGCGGAGGAGTGAACGTCAGGCGCGCTGGAACCGGGCCGCCCATTCGTGGACGCGGTCGAGCAGTTCGGGCGGGTGGACGACGTTGAAGTCCGCGCCGAGCACGCCCAGCGACATGATCGGCCAATCCAGGGAGTGCGTGGTCATCCGGATGCGGCAGCGCCCGGCGTCGACCTCCTCGACGGTGCACCACCGGCCGATCCGTTCGCGCGCGACGGAGGCCGGGACGTCGGCGAGCACTTCCACCCGTTCGGCCAGCTCACCGCCATGCCAGTAGCGGTGGGTCTGGAGCAGGGAGAGCAACCGCAGCGTCCGCGAGCTGGTGTTCGCCATGTCTCCGATTGTCGCGTCGATTCAGGTCAGAAAGTGACCGCTATGGCTCCTAGCGTGGTCACCGACCGACGAACGGAACAACGGAAGGCGGAGCTTGTGACCACCACCGAGACGAGCATCGACGCCCCGGCCATCAGCGGCGAGCGCGCCGACCTGCTGGCGGCGCTGGCCCAGAGCCGGCACTTCCTGCGCTTCACCACCCGCGGCCTGACCGATGAGCAGGCCGCGCAGCGGACCACGGCCAGCGAGCTGTGCCTGGGCGGCCTGATCAAGCACGTCGCCCTGGTCGAGCGCAACTGGGTGGACTTCATCCTGAACGGCCCGTCGGCGATGGGCGACGCCTCGACCATGACCGAGGCCGAGCAGGCCTGGTGGGCCGACCAGTTCCACATGCGGCCCGGCGAGACGCTCTCCGACGTGCTGGCCGCCTACGCCGAGGTGGCCCGCCGTACGGACGAAGTGGTGGCCACGCTGCCCGACCTCGGCGCGACCTGGCCGCTGCCGAAGGCCCCGTGGTTCGAGCCCGGTGCGCGCTGGTCGGCCCGCCGCGTGCTCGCGCACATCATCGCCGAGACCGCCCAGCACGCCGGTCACGCCGACATCATCCGCGAGTCCCTGGACGGCGCCAAGAGCATGGGCTGAGCCGCGGTCAGCTGCCCGCCTTTGCGGATCATCGCGAGGTTCATCGCGTGGACGCGATCCATCTCCTCGGCCGACTCGTGTGCTTTGGCGACCTCGGCCGCGATGTCCGGATCAGCCAGGAGTCGCTCCAGGCGGTCATTGCCGCGGACGAAGGTCCGCTCCGGCTCGGTCATGGCTTCTCCTCGTACGAGGTGGCGTCCACCCGGGAGGCGACGCTGTTGTGGAAGAAATCCCCTGCCCGGGCCTTCTCCGGCTGTGCCGATCACTGCTCGGGTGTCTCGGTCAGCCGGGCCGCCGCCTTCCTCGCCGCGTGCAGGATCTCTTCGGAGACAGGGGTGCCCGCCGTCGCCCGGGCGAGCAGGAGAGCACCCACGAGGGTGGACAGGGCAGCCAGCCCGGTGTCCCCCGGAGCGATCCACCCGGCCATGTCGCGAATCCCGGCGGCGTAGGTGTCGCGCCATTCGGGATCCCGGGCGAAGTCGCCGGCGAACCCGGCCGCCGGGCATCCGTTGCCGGGGTCGTCACGTGCTTCGGGTGACAGGTAGGCGTCGATCAGCGACGACCACGCGGCATCGTGACCGGCGTGGTCGCCGTCCAGGGCCGCCAGACGCCGCAGCATGTCGGAGAACGCCTCGGCCGTGGCCTCGTCGACGAGCGCCGCCTTGGAGGCGAACTGCTTGTAGAAGCCACCCTGCGTCATGCCGACCGACTGCATGACGTCGGCGACGCTCACATCGCGCACCCCCTTCTCGCGGAAGAGCCGCGAGGCGGATTTCACCACACGCTGTCGATTGGCCCGTGCCTCGGCCTGTGATGCTCGGCTCATCTTCGATCCCTCGTCGCTCCGATCGAGAACGTGTCGGAGGCTTGCTGCCAGGTGTCCGGGGGGCGGCGTACCGCGGAAAACCGGATTACAAGCGCAATCTATACCGGGCCGGCCGGCCAGAAGATTCACCATGAGGTGCGTCACGAGACCCGGACGCGCGTACGGCCCACTTAGATTATGACTGTAATCTAGAGGCGCTGCGGCGAACCCGCGTGCGCAGCCACTCGACGGGAGGGTCGACATGAGCACCTACCTGATCAACCATCTCCGCATCCCCGGGGACGTCCCCAACGAAGCGGGCCTGTCCTACCTCGAACAGGTCGAGGCCACCGTGAAGCCCTACGGCGGCAGGTGGCTCGCCAACGGCGAGGTCAGCGTCGTGGAGGGAGCCTGGCCCGGCCTGGTCGTCCTCATGGAGTTCCCCGACCGCGCCGCCGTCGACCGGTGGTACAACTCGCCGGAGTACCGGAAGATCCTGCCCCTGCGCGTCGACAACGCCATCTCCGATCTCGTGCTGATCGACAGCCTTCCCGCGGACTACAGCGTGCGGGGATTCGCCCAGCAGATCCGGGCGGCCGTCCAGGCGGCATCCGGCTCCGGCAGCTGAGCGGGGGATGACGAATGAGCTCCACCATCTCCCGCTCCCTCGCGCAGGGCAGGCATGAGATCACCATCGAGGGCACACGGCAGGTCTTCCACATCGCGGGCACCGGCCCGGTGTGCCTGGTGCATTCGGGCGGCCCCGGCATCGCCTGGGAGTACCTGCGGATGCCGGCCCTGGAAGAGCACCTGACCATGGTCTATCTGGAGCCGATCGGCACCGGGTCGTCCGGCCGCCTCGACGACATCCGTGACTACCGCATCGACACCTACGCCCGGTTCGTCCATGGCGTGGTCGAGCACCTGGCCGCGCCCAAGGTCTACCTGCTCGGTCACTCGCACGGCGGATTCGTCGTCCAGCGCTACGCGCTCGATCACCCAGATCGTGTCGCCGGGGCGATCCTCTACGGCACCTCGCCGGTCACGGGAGAGGAGTTCTGGGCCGACGCGATGGAGAACATCGGCAGGTTTCCGCAGCGTCTCCCGCACCGGCCCGCGGCCGGTGAGCTCCCGGCCGCGTTCCAGCGCGCGCTGGCGGCCCAGGACGACGAGGCGTACACCACGTCCCTGAAGGAGATCCTCCCGCTGTACTTCGGCGACTACTGGGCGAACGAGCAGGACCTGGAGCCGCTGCGCGCCGGCCTGAACGCCTGGATCGACCCGATGCGCGGCGAGGAGCCCGCGCCGTTCGACGTACGGGACGAGCTCCGCTCGCTCGACGTCCCCACACTGATCATCGCCGGTGTCCACGACTTCTTCGGCGGCACGCGCTGGGCACGCCTCGCCCACGAGATCATCACGGGTTCCCGCCTGAAGGTGCTCGAGAACAGCGGGCACATGGGCCATCTCGAACAGCCCCGGGAGTTCGCCGGCGCGATCCTCGAATTCGCGCGCGACTGAGCCGCGTACGTCGTCCGGCTTGAGTTTCGAGCGCTCGAAGGTGCAGGCTCGTGGTGTGACTGACGGAACAGAGCTGTGAACCGTAGGCCAGATCACTTCTGGTCCGACAGCGGCCTGATCGCACCCACCGGCCGCTCGGCCGGTGGATACCGCCGGCTGAGCCCGCGAGGGCTTCCTATAGAGAGGTGAGCGGTTCGGCCTCGTAGGCCTGGTGCAGCATCCGTACGAACGACGGCGCCTCGGGCACGGACACGGAGTCGATCCGGTGCACCGGCACTCCCGGGGTCCACGAGTTCATCACCACGGCCCCCTGCAGAGCCGGCAGGTCCGCGAGCGTGATCTCCTGTACGCGCTGGGGCACGCCCAGGCGGTCCAGTTGCCTGCGGACGATCCCCATCGTGGTGCCGATCAGCATCTCGGCCTCGGGCCACACGACCGCGGCGCCGTCCCAGAAGGCCAGATTCCAGATCGACCCCTCGCTGAGCCGGCCCCGGCGGTCGGCGAACGCGACGTCGTCGAAGCCCTGCCGGACGGCCTGACGCGGAAAGTACGTCTTGGCCATCTCGCCGACGTGCTTCACGGCCGGGCGGACCCGTTCGTACTCGACCACCGCCAGCGCGAGCGGCCCGTGCGGCGGGGACGCGGCCGGTCCGGTACGCACCAGCAGCTCGGGCTCCCCATGAGCCCGGGTCACCGGGAACTCGCCCGGCGGGGGATACATGGTGGCCGTCAGCGAAAGGTCGTCCGGACCAGCCTGCACCGCCGCCCGCAGGCAGGCCCGTACGCGATCATCGGGCATCGCCCGGCCGAACAGTTCCTCGGAGGCGGATCGCAGCCGCTCCAGATGGAGGTCGAGCCCCCGGACCCGGCCTCCACGCACCTGCATGGCGGTGAAGTGCGCATAGCCCCAGAAGGCGAGGGGAGCCAGGTCCTCGGCGCTCGCCTCCCGGCCATTACGTTGCGCAACATAGGGCATACATCGCTCCAGACGTACGAAATGGCGTGGACTGCGGACAACCGCGCGAGATGTCCGGCCACGGAGCGACGTTAGCGCCTCACATCGATCGAGCTTCCGCTACCCGGCCTATGCGGCCCGCAGCCGTACGGGCAGGCCGGGAGACGTCGGCATCGCGAGAACGGCCTGTCCGCCTCGCCGTTCGGAAACAGCGCGAGGGGTGACCTGACGACAGGCTCAGCCCTTGAAGGCGCCGTTCATGATCCCGGCCACCATGCGCCGCCCGACGAAGACGAACAGGACGAGCAGCGGGAGGGTGGCGAGGAACGACCCGGACATGGCGAGGCCGAGGTCGATGTTGAAGCTGTTCTGCAGCGCCTTGATCGCGATCTGGACGGTGTACATCTCCGGCGACTTCAGCACCACGAACGGCCACAGGAAGTCGTTCCACGCGGTGACGAAGCCCAGCAGACCGAGCACGAAGGCGGCGGGACGCACCAGCGGGAACGCGACGCGCCAGAAGACCTGCCAGGTCGAAGCCCCGTCGATGCGGGCCGCCTGAAGGATCTCGTCACTGATCGCGGACGCGATGTGCTGGCGCATCCAGAAGATGCCGAAGGCGTTGGCCAGCCCGGGGACGATCAGCGCCTGGAGCGTGTCAACCCAGCCCAGCGACGAGATGATCATGTACTGGGGGACGATGGCGAGCTGGGTCGGCACGGTCATCGTCAGGACGACGAACAGGAACAGCGCGTTGCGGCCGCGGAAGCGCATCTTGGCGAACGCGAAGCCCGCCAGCGCGCACAGCACCGCCTGGCCCACGCCGATCGACCCGGCCACGATCAGGCTGTTGACGATCGACCGGACGAACGGCACGGTCGAGAACACCAGCCCGGCGAGGTGGAAGAAGTTGCCGCCCGGCACGATCTCGGGCGGCAGCTTGATCGCCGTCGCGGTGTCGGTGGTGGCGACGATGAACATCCAGTACAGGGGGAACAGGCAGGCGAAGGCGGCGAGCGCCAGCAGCGCGTAGACCCACCATCGGACCCGATCACCCGAGCGCGGCCTCGTCGTGCGCATGATCGCCCCCTCAGCCCTTGACCGGGCGGATCCGGGTGGACAGGAAGTAGTTGAGGCCGGCGAGCGCGACGACCATCACGAAAAGCGCCACGCCGATCGCCGCGGCGTAGCCGAACTTGAACTGGGTGAACCCCTGCTCGAACAGGAAGAGCGTGAGCGTCTGGCACTGGCGGATCGGCCCGCAGGTGTTGGGCGCGCCGCGGTTGATGAGCAGGGCCTCGGTGAAGATCTGCAGCCCGCCGATCGTCGAGGTCACGATCGTGAACACGATGACCGGACGCAACGCGGGGAGGGAGATGTGCCGGAACTGCCGCACGCCTCCCGCTCCGTCGACGGCGGCCGCCTCGTAGATCGCCCGGGGAACGGCCTGCAGGGAGGCCAGATAGAGCAGCGCCGTGTAGCCGAACCACCGCCACGTCACCATGACGGCGATCAGCACATGGCTCCCCACCACCGACTGGGTGAAGTCGATGTGCTCGAAGCCCATCAGGCCGAGCAGCCAGTTCAGCAACCCGTAGTCACGGTCGAACATCTGGGCGAACACGATGGCGGTGGCGGCCACCGAGGTGATGTACGGCACGAGCATCGTCATGCGGAAGAACAGAGCCAGGCGCAGCCGTACGTGGTTGAGCAGGTGCGCGAGCACCAGCGCGATCAGCAACTGCGGCACGGTGGACAGCAGCCAGATGCTCACGGTGTTGCGCGCCGCGTTCCAGAACCGCACGTCCCCGGCCAGCCGGCTGAAGTTGTCCAGGCCGACGAACACGTGCTCGCCGATCGGGTTCCAGTCGAACAGCGCCACGTAGAAGGTGAACAGCAGCGGGATGAGGCCGAACACCGCGAAGAGCACGAAGAACGGGGCGATGTAGGCGTAGGGGGCGACGATCTCGGTGAAACGACGCCGCGCCGTCTCCTCCGGCGGGGCCGGGGGCAGGCCCACCTCGGTGGCACTGATGCTCGTCGTCACGGTTGCTCACTTCCTCGCCGCCGGCGCGGGCCGGGGGGACGGCCCGCGCCGGCGGCGTATGCGAAAGGTCCTGGGTCGTGATCTCCCTAGCCGCCGATCGCGTTCTTGATATTGGTCACCGCCGCGTCCCACGCCTTCGCGGGATCACCCTTGCCCTGCTCGACGTTGGCGATGGCGTTCGTGAACTCGATGCCGATCGTGGTGCTGTCCGGCCCGATGACGAACGGCTTCAGGCCGAGCAGCGAGTTGGTGTAGATCGTGCCGATGGGCGCGCCGGAGAAGAACGGGTCCTTGACCGAGGTGAGCTTCGGGTCCTGGTAGACCGACGGGGTCGAGGGCAGTGACCTGGCCTGAGCGAAGTGATCGAGCTGGCCCTGCGGCGACTGCGTGGCGGCGATGTAGTCCCAGGCGGCCTGCGGGTTCTTGGCGCCCTTGGGAATGGCGAGGAAGCTGCCGCCCCAGTTGCCCGAGCCGCCGGGGATCGTGGCGATGTCCCACTTGCCCGCGGTGTCGGGGGCGTTGTCGCGGATGGAGCCGAGCAACCAGACCGGTGCCGACACGACGGCGAAGTCCCCCCTCTTCATCGCGGCGCTCCAGCCTTCGGTGAACGTGCTCTGCTTGGCGGTGATCCCGGCGGCCACGGCCTTGAGCGCCAGATCGAAGGCGGTCTTGGCCTGGGGGCTCTGTTCGTACACCAGGTTGCCCGCGGGGTCGTAGTACTTCTGATCCCCCTGGTTGACCACCTGCGAGTAGATGCTCCCGCCGGCGTTGTCGATGAACGCCTTGCCGGTGGCCGCCGTGTACTTCTTGCCGGTCTCGATGAAGGCGTCCCAGGTGGGCCAGAGCTTGCCGACCTCCTCGCGGTCCGTCGGCAGCCCGGCTTCCTTGAACAGGTCGGCCCGGTAGGCGATGGCCATGCCGCCGACGTCGGTCGGGATGCCGATGATCGCGCCGTCCTTGGTCGTGGACTGGCTGATCACCCAGTCGAGGTAGTCGCCCTTGATCTTGTCGGCGCCCATCGTGCGCAGGTCGACGAAGTTCTGCGGCTGCTGGACGAACTTGGGCAGGTCGTCGCCCTGGATCAGCACCAGGTCGGGCACTTTGCCGCCGGCGAGTGCGGTGGTGAGCGCCTGCGCCGTCTCCTGCGCGTTCCCCACCTCCGTCAGCTTGATCTCGACGTCCGGCCTGATCTTCTTGTACTCCTCGGCGGACCCCTTCGCGTTGATCCCGGTGAACGACCAGAACTCGAACGACTTGCTGTCCGACCCGCCGGAGGAAGTCTCGGACGACGAGCCTGAGCACGCTGCCATGCTGAGGGCCGCGGTAGCGGCGAGCGCGACCGCTGAGACTTTGCGGAGCTTCACGGCGACCTCTTTTCGCTTGCTGGTGGTCAGGGATGTGATGCGCGGCCCGGCAGCGGGAGTGCGCTGCGCTCGCCGGACACCTCCTACGCGTGCAGAACGGTGACGGCGCCGTGCCGCTTCAGGCTTCGGTTCGCACGTGCCCGACAGGTTCGGCACCGCCATGCCGACCTGGTCTTTCGGTTACAAGCCCTCTGACATCACCCTTGAGTATGAAACTTTCGGAGTTGTCATGCGGATCGTTGATCCAGGACACTAGGCTGCTGCCAACCGGAGCGTCAAGATTTTCCGAGCAATGTTCCTGAAACAATCGGCCCGGCGGCTTTATGTTTTCGGGCTCGCCCTGTACGGCGCAGGGCACCGGCGGCTCGGCCGTCGGATCGCCCTCCACCTGGGGACCGAGCCGCCCCGCGATCACGTACCCGTACGGCAGGGGCGTCGTCGTGAGGCAAGCTGATGGCGTGAGTGACCACGCACCTCGCGGCGATGCCGGAGCCCCACGCGCGCAGGTCGGCCCCAACCCGCAGCACCTGCTGACGACCCTGCTCGGCGAGTACCTCGACTCCGACGACGCGAGCCTTCCCTCGATGGCGGTGGTCGCGATACTCAGGGAGTTCGGCATCAGCGAGCCCAGCGCGCGGGCCGCGCTGTCCCGGCTGACCAAGCGGGGATTGATCGCCGTACGGGGTTCCGGGCGGCCGCCCGTCTATCACCTCACTCCTCAGGCGATCGCCAGGCATCGTGCCAGGATGGATCATTTCCTGAGCTTCGGCGCTCGCCCGCGGCAATGGACCGGCGAGTGGGTGACGGTCTCCTTCTCGATCCCCCAATCAGCGCAGCCACAATCCGGGCAGACACAATCCGGGCAGACACAATCAGGGCAGGCACAGACCGGGCAGGCCCCTCGGCACGCGGTCCGCAAGGCTCTGGGCGCGCTGGGTTTCGCACGGCTGTACGACAGCGTGTGGATCCGGCCGGGATCCGACCCGGCCCCGGTGAGTCAGGCGCTGCGCGACATCCTCGACGACGTCGACGGCGCTCGATGGTCGGTGATGATCACGCGGTTCGCCGAGGAGACCGGCCCGCACGGCCCGGCCGCCGCGTACGATCTGGCCGGCCTCGCCTCGGCCTACGAGGCTTTCATCGCGCGGTATTCGGACCTGCGGGTGGCCGTCCGCAACGGGGATGTCGACGCGACCCGGGCGCTGGTGGCCCGGACCTCCGTCATGGACTCCTGGCGGAAGTTCCCGGACATCGACCCTGACCTCCCCGAGCACCTCCTGCCGGCACCGTGGCCCCGCCAGGCGGCCAGGGAACTCATGCTGGAGATCCACTCCGCTCTGGGCTCGCTCGCCGAGGCGCGGCTCATCGAGGTCGCGACACCATACTGGCCGGACGCCGCGTCATGGATCACCCACTTCGAGGCGTCGGAGGTCGCGGCCTCCGTCAGCGGGGACGGCATCGGCGGAGACGGCTTCGGCGGAGACGGCATCGGCGGCAACGGCTGAAGAAACTTTCACGCGCTCGAACGGCTTGCCCGTCCGCCGGAGCGCGTTCCGTGCCCGCCGCGGCACGTGCCTTCTCGGCCGGCCCGCCGCCGTACGAGATTTCGCCGAAGCCTCGGGCCGACGGGCATCGTGACCTGCGCCGGAGTGACCGGCACCGGCCTGTCCTCCCGGCACGAGGCAGGAGCCGGTCATGCCCTTCCTCCAGCCGGCCGGCCCACGCCCGGACCCGGATGATCAAGGGGCGTCATCGGTCCGCACGCCTGCCGGCCGACTGCCCGAATGCCGTTGCTTGACACTTTTTATTACCACCGTGATATTAACTGCACGCTGCTCTCATCGGCTCGTTTCGCCTGACACGGGCGAAACCTGCAGTCGATTGTTCGCCACATCGATCTCCAGATTCGGTCGGCGCCCACCAGCCTGGCCGCGGTGGGAGCTGCCGTTTCCGTTGTCGGACTCCCTCGGCGTGCGCCCGTATGCGACGTCCGGCGCGGAGTGCCGTCGTGACACTGTCGGAGGGCGAAATGAGAAAACGCTCGATCATCAGCGCATTAGTGGTGGCCGCGGTCGCCCCGGTCTGCGCCGGAATTGTGGCGCTGACCACTACGCCGGCCGCCGCGGCGACCGGCGGCTCGGGCCCTTACCCGGCTGATTACGAGACCTCCACCAGCCTGCCCAATCACACCATCTATCGGCCCAACACCCTCCCGTCCGAAAAACTCCCCGTTTTCGTATGGGGCAACGGAGGATGCTCCGCCGACGGGACGGGACAACTGCCCTTCCTCCGCGAGATCGCCTCGCACGGATTCCTGGTCATCGCCAGCGGCAGCCCGGGCGGTTCCGGATCGACGACGTCCCAGATGCTCACCCAGTCCATCGACTGGGCGGTCGCGGAGAACAACCGTCAGGGCAGCAAATACAACGGCAAGATCGACACCAGCAAGATCGCCGTAGGGGGCTGGTCCTGCGGCGGGCTGGAGGCCTACGCCGTTTCGAACGACTCGCGCATCACCACGACCACCATCTTCAGCAGCGGCCTGTTGAACGACTCCGACGACTACCAGCTCTACCGGCTGACGAAGCCGATCGCCTACTTCATCGGCGGTCCCAGTGACATCGCCTACCCGAACGCCATGGACGACTGGGGCAAGTTGC
Organism: Microbispora sp. CSR-4; assembly: GCF_008033685.1. Taxonomy (NCBI): domain Bacteria; kingdom Bacillati; phylum Actinomycetota; class Actinomycetes; order Streptosporangiales; family Streptosporangiaceae; genus Microbispora; species Microbispora sp. CSR-4. The sequence continues at coordinate 23,155 of NZ_VJVX01000015.1, read as the reverse complement.
CCGCGGGCCTGCCCGCGTTCATGGGCAACCTGAACGTCGGGCACGGTGGCACCTACACGCAGACCAACGGCGGCGAGTTCGGCCGTGTGGCGGTGCTCTACCTCAAGTGGCGGCTGAAGGGCGACACCACGGCCGGCACCAACTTCGTCGGCCCCAACTGCGGCCTGTGCAACACGCAGTGGCAGGTCCAGCAGAAGAACCTCACGCTCGGCGACAGCAGCCCCTCCCCGTCACCCGGCGGCAGCCCGACCCCCAGCCCGACCCCCAGCCCGACCGTGTCTCCGACCCCCGGTGGCGGTAGCGGGGCGGTCAGGGGGGTGGCCTCCGGCCGCTGCCTCGACGTGCCGAACGCCAGCACCAACGACGGCACCCAGGTGCAGATCTGGGACTGCCACGGCGGCAGCAACCAGCAGTGGAGCTACACCTCCTCGCAGGAGCTCCGGGTCTACGGCAACAAGTGCCTCGACGCGGCCGGCACCGGCAACGGCGTCAAGGTCCAGATCTACAGCTGCTGGGGCGGCGACAACCAGAAGTGGCGCCTCAACTCGGACGGCTCCATCCAGGGCGTCCAGTCCGGGCTGTGCCTGGACGCCGTCGGAGCCGGCACCGGCAACGGCACCAAGATCCAGCTGTACTCCTGCCACGGCGGCACGAACCAGAAGTGGACCTGGAACAGCTGACCCGCGTCCGTGGCCTGCGGTGCGTACCCCCCACCCCGCACCGCAGGCCACTCCGGCCGTGCCTCGGCCGCTGCGACTAACCCCGTTCGAGCGGCTGCTGTTCGGCGTCGGGCTTCGCCGGCTGCGGCGCGTCGTCCTCCACGAAGCGAGGACGGCAGGCGAACCAGCCGGCGATCGCCCCGGGGACGGCGGTCGCGGCGAGCACCACGAGCGGGACCGACCACGATCCGGTCGCCTCGCGCAGCAGGCCCAGACCGATCGGGCCGACGCACGCCAGTCCATAACCGATGCCCTGAACGAAGCCCGACACGGCGGAGGCCGTCTGCGGGCTCCTGGTCCGGCGGTTGATGAGGGTCATGCAGAGCGGGAAGGTGCTCACCCCGATCCCCAGCGCGCACACCCATACCAGCGTGCCGCCGAGCGGGGACAGGAGCAGGCCCAGGTATCCCGCCACCAGGAAGACCGCGCACCCGACGACCACGACGAACGGGTTCGTCATGCGCGTGGCCAGGTGGGGAACGACCAAGGCCGCGAGCATGCCCCACGCCGAGTAGAGCGCGACCATGGTTCCGCCCAGGGCCGCGCTGCCTCCCGCGTCGGTGAGCACGGCCGGAACCCAGGTGATGATCGCGTAGTTGGACAGCGACATCATCGCGAAGAGGATCACCAGGCCCCAGGCCGTCGATGACCGGCTGATCCTCGGTCGCGCATCGGCAGCCGTCACGGCCGCGGGCGCGTGGTGATCGGCGGGCAGCCTGAGCGCCAGGACGAGCCAGACCACACAGGCCACCGCGGCCGGTCCCGCCCAGATGCCCACCGAGAGCCGCCACGTCGCCGCTTCAGCTATCGGAACCGCGAGGAGCGGGGCGGTGAACTGACCGGCCTGCAGGAGGATCAGGTAGAGCGAGGTTCCCAGCGCCACCCGGTCGGCGAACCATGCCTTGACCAGCGGAACGATCACGACGTTCGCGGCTCCGATTCCGGCCAGTGCCAGCACGGTCGAAAGCAGCAGCAGCGAGGGCGCCGGCGAGAAGGCGCGCGTCAGGAGCGACAGGGCCGTCAGGCCCAGCGCCACAGTGGCCGTGCGCTCGAGTCCGAACCTCCTCGTCACCGCCGGGGCGAGAAACCCGAAGATGCCGAAGGACGCCGCAGGCACCGTGCCGAGCAGGCCCGACAGCGCCACCCCGAAGCCGAGATCGGATCCGATGATTTCCAGGAGCGGAGTGAACCCGGTCACGGCCGTTCGCAGGTTGACCGCTGTCAGGGCGATGGCGACCCAGGCCCACAGGGTCAGACGCCCACGGCGTAACGGAACGAGCGACGAGGAGAGCGCTGTCACGTTATACTCCAGTGTAAGGTCAGCAGATGATGGGATTATGGGATGACCCACGAAGAGTCTGACACGCGACAGCCGGTGCGTCGAGTGGGTCTTATCGACCAGGCCGCCGAGCGCTTCCGCGAGGAGGTGACCTCCGGACGCTGGCCGGTCGGTGAGCGGATACCGTCCGAGGCCGCACTGGTGGCACAGTTCGGGATCGGCCGGAACACCGTGCGCGAGGCGGTGCAGTCGCTGGTGCACGCGGGTCTGCTACGCCGTGAGCAGGGCCGCGGCACCTTCGTCATCTCCACTTCGGAGCTGACGGGCACTCTCGAACGTCAGCTCGGCGGCGGCACCCGTCGCCACTACCTGGAACTCCGCCTTGCCCTGGACAGCGCAGCAGCGTCACTGGCCGCGATGAACCGCTCGGACGCCGACGTCGAACTGCTCCGCGAGCTGTGCGACCGCCGGGAAGCGAGCTGGTCGTCCGACGACCCCGACCTGCGCGCGAGCGCGGACCTCGCCCTGCACCGGGCGATCGTGGCGGCGACGCACAACCCTCTCTACGTCAAGCTGTACGCCAGCATGCTCGACATCTTCGCCGCCCACATGCGCGACGAGAAGAACGAGGACGAGGCCGCGGCGCACCGCCACCACCGCGAGCTGGTCGAGGCGATCGCGGACGGGGACGCCGACCGTGCCGCCATGAAGGTGGGAGCCATCTTCAAACTCTTCATGCGCTGAACCACGCGACCACCCGCTGCCCCAGGTGATCGCTGCCGGCCAGCTACCCGGCGCCGGAGGGACGGCGAATCGAATGCCCGAACCTTTTGTCGCACTCGTATGCCAGGATCTCCGTGATCTGTCCCCAGGAAAAAACAGGATTCCCATGAGCGGCTACGAGTGGCTCGATGACGACGCCTTCTGCGCGACCTTCGTCCGCGGCCTCACCCCGCACGAGGCGCTGGCCCGCTTTGGCATCGACGTGTTCGACGGCGATGACGAAGAAGGCGAAATCGATGAGGGCCTCATCTGTGCCCGGCCGGCCGAGGGCGGGACCATTCTGAGCGAGTGGAACGGCTACGCCGGCACGCTGGACGAGGTCCTGCGGCCCTTGTCGGCCGGGACGGTCACGGCGAGTGTCTTCGTCAACGTGAACAGGCTCGCGTCCTTCGTGCATTACGCTGACGGCCGCGAAATCCTCTCCTTCGATCCGCTGTTTCCCGGCGACGAGGATGGCATCCCGGAGGACTACCTGGCCGACCGGGCCGAGCTCGGATTGGTCGGTGACAAGTCGGAGGGCGGGCTCGCCGCTGCGCTGCTGCTGGCCGAGCGCATCACCGAAGTGCGGCCCAACGCCTCCAGCGACACCGTGGCCGCCCACGCCGTTCTCGAATACTGAGCCGCTTCCGCCGCCACCGGCGGCGGGCGCGGCGGCCCTCGCCCTGTTTCCGGCCCGGACACGCCCTCCGTGAGCGACAGGGACGGCCCTCATCTTTCCCGGCTCCGGTAGGTGGCCCGCAGCTCGATCAGCTTCTCCCGGGCCACCTCGTCCAGGGCCCGGCGCTGATCCGGGTCCTCCTCCCAGGTGGCCTCCGCGCACAGAACCCTGGCCGCCTCGTGCGGCTCGGCATCGCGCACCACGTACCAGACGCTCTCGCCGCGGCTTGGCCTCTCGTGATCGCGGCGGAGGATCGTCACGATGCCGGAGACGAGGATCTGCCTGGTCCACGGGTTCCTGGCCAGAATCTGCCGGTCCACTGTCAGCCCGCCGTCCATGAGCTCGCCGCCGAGCAGGTCGTCCTCCCACCGCCACACACGGCGGCTGACACCCGGCGGTATATGCAGGGCGCCGCGGCCTTCGACGGGCACGGAGAACGTCAGGGTGCCGCTGCGGCACAGCTCCTTGGCGATGCGCTCGCCGTCGGCGTACTCACGCAGCTGCTCCTCGCCCAGGTGCCGCCCCGGCAACGAGCCCCACCGTGCCTGCTCGGCGTAGTAGCGGTCGATCAGCGGATCCTTGAACCGCCCCGCACGCGCGAGCGGCGGTGTGCAGGAGGCCGGAGTGAGGTCCATGCCGTCCTCGATGTCCGCCCCCGCCGCGCGCAGCAACTCGTACAGGGAGCCGCCCCTCTCCTCGGCCTTGCGGCGCATCCTGTGCAGCCAGCCGTCGAAGGTGTCCAGGTCCGGGTCCGTGCGCAGCGACGCCCAGTCCGCCACCGCCGAGACCGGCACCGGCACCTCCCGCCTCGCCGGCGGTTGCACGAGCTGCTCGGGCTCGAGGTCGATCGAGTAGTACAGAACCCCGCGCGCGATATAGGAGAACGGCGCCGCATGCTTGATCGGGTCGAAGACATCCCGGATCGGCCAGAACCTCAGCAGCCACGACTCCTCGCACTCGCCTGTGCCATGTCCGTCGCCCGGCTCGGGCTCACGCAGGTACATGTCCACGCCGTACTCGAAATGCGGCGGCCCGATCAGGAAGTCATGTCTCCTGCCGTCCGCCATCGAGTCGATCGAGACCACGCCGCTCTCCGCGACGAACGTCGCCGAGCTGACCGGCGTCCACGAGGCATCCGCGCGCTCGGGCTCGGCGTCCCAGGACTCCATCCGTACGGCCGCGGGGAAGTGGAGGATCTCCTCGGTCGGGGAGCTCCACGCCGGCAGGTCGGTGCCGTCCAGCCCGAACGTGTTGTACTCGATGTGGATCTGGTCGTCGAGCCTGCGCAGCAACTGTGCCATGTCAGCGCCTTCGCCCTTGTCGGTGATCATCCTGGCTTGGCGGAGTATGACCCATACCACCGACAATCCGCGTCGCGCCGCACACAGCCTGATCGCATCGCGGGCACAGCGGCGGAGCCGGTCGGTGAGGGGGCGCGACCGGCTATCGTGCACCGTCAGCATGCTTGATGAGACAACGGCGAATCGAGCGAATCTGTGAGCGACATCTTGTCGATCATCCCGACCGATCCGCACTGGCAGCCCGCACGCGACGCGGCCGAACGCACTGCGGCGATCTTCAGCGAGCTGTTCGCCCCCGTACGTCCCAACAGGAAGCACCTCCAGCCCCGCGTCCCTATGGCCGACTACGCCGCGCTTCGCCGCGAGGACGGCCTGCCCGTCGATCCCTGGCTGCGCGTGCACGTACGTGCCGGCGGAGTGATCGAAAAGATCGCCCGGCGCTCCATGGTGGTGGCGGGCACCCTTGAGGAGTGGCGAGGCTGGACCGGCCTTCCGTTCGACAGGACGGGCGACGTAGAGGTTCCGGGGGCGCTGGTGCCCGTCCACTGCGACACCGACCACGGCCGCGCGGTGTACGTCGAACCCAACGTCTGGGTGCGCCACCGGCTCCAGTAGCCGCCGCAGGCAGCGCGTGCAGTGTTAGAGAGGACGGCCCCGCGACGGGCGGCGGGCCTGCGGGCGCGCCCCGGCTACACTCCGCCGAATGGATCAGCCCCTGCCCCACACGGCTCGGTCTCTTGCGGCGGACCTGCACGCGCTCGGCGTGACCGCGGGCGACGTCGTGCTCCTGCACTCGTCGATGAGAAGCATCGGCTTTGTCGCCGGCGGCCCCCATGCCGTCGTGCAGGCGTTGCTCGACGTGCTCGGCCCGGAAGGCACCCTCGTCGTACCGACCCACACGCCTGCGAACACCGATCCGGCCGGCTGGCGGCATCCGCCCGTCCTTGAGGCGTGGTGGCCGGTGATCCGCGAACAGGCGCCCGGCTTCGACCCGTTGCGTACACCGAGTCAGTGGATGGGCGTCATCGCCGAAACGGTGCGCAGATGGCCCGGCGCCCGGCGCAGCGATCACCCACATGTCTCGTTCGCCGCGCTTGGCAGGCACGCCGCGGACATCGTCGACGGGCACCGGCTCGACGACGCGCTGGGGGAGCGCTCACCGCTGGGCGCGGTATACCGGCTGGATGGGAAGGTGCTGCTGCTGGGGTGCGAGCACGGCTCGAACACGTCGCTCCATCTGGCCGAGTGGCGGCAGGCATCACCGCCACGCGCCATCACCGGCGCCTCTGTCCGGCAGCCCGACGGGGCAAGCCAGTGGATCACCTGGATCGACGTGGTGCCCGATACGGACGACTTCGAGCGGCTCGGCACCGATTTCGAGGCCACGGGCGCGGCCATGTCCGGCAAGGTCGGCTGTGCGACGGCACGCTTGATGTCCCAGCGCGCTCTGGTCGACTTCGCGACAGACTGGATGGCCGCCCATCGTCCCTCGGCGAAGCAGCGGCCAGACCTGTCGGCGAGCACGGGCGCTCCCTGTTCCACCCCGTCCTCTTCGTAGCCGCCGACACCCCGGATGCGCCTCCGTCGAGCGCTCCACGGGTGAAGCGCTCAGGTCCGCCGCGGTGTGGCCTGTCGCCGCCGTCGGGGAACTTCGAACAGCCACGTCGCGCGCACTGCGAGCAGCCCGCAGTGGATCGCCAGGCTCAGGCCGATCACCGCGGCGGTCAGCAGAATCGGATACTCCGCCACCATAAGCGCCTGTCCGATGCCACCCAGCCCGGACATCGGACCGACGAGGAACCCGTGCAGCAGGGCGAGCAGCGGCATGTGGATGACGTAGATCGGCAGCGTTCGTCGTCCGAGGGCGGCGAGCGCGTCCCCCACCGGGCGCCACCTGCCCACTCGCGCGGCGGCGGTCACGCCGAAGGCCACCGCCGCGACGGACACCGCCGGCCACACCCCCACCCACCGCTGACCGCCGGTCACGGCCATGACCGTCAGCGCCGCGGCGTACGCCACGAGGGTCAGGGCCAGGCGGCGGTTCGTGGCGGTCGTCGCCCACCGTTCGACGTACGGCTTGAAGTACAGACCGCCGAGGAAGAACACCAGGTTCTGGTAGACACCGCCACGGTCGCCCGGGGTGGCGAGCACGCCGGCGGCCGCGATGACGGACAGGGCCGCGGCGGCCGCGAAGATCACCGGCCACGGCACCCGCCGTACGGCCCTGGCGAACGCGAAATAGAGCGCGAGGGCGTACAGGTACCAGAGGTTGGACGGGGTGATGGTCAGCTGTTCCACCAGCCCGAGCACGGAATCGGCGTGGGCGGTGTCGAAATCCGGGACCGCGGCCAGGATCACGGTGTGGATGAGCAGCCAGACGGCGTACAAGTACAGGAATTTGGCGACGCGGGATCTGCCCAGCACCCGCCACGGGCGGTTTACGGCGTTCGCCGCGAAAACCCCTGAGATGGTGAAGAACAGCGGCATCCGAAGCGGCAGAAGCTGCTCGCCCAGTGTTCCCCAGGCACTGGGGACGGGAGAGCCGGCATGCCATCTGATCTGCAGATAGTCCTTGACGATGACATGCCACAACACCACGAGGATGATGCAGGCGCCCTTGGCGACGTCCGCCCACTGTGCCCGTTGCCGGGTCGCGTCGGCACCGGGCGTGGTCCGGGCGTTCCCGTCGTGAATCCGAACGGTCGTCACGATTCTCCTTGGTCAGCGTGAGGAAGGGCGCGCGGGAGCCCCCGGGCGGCTGATTCGGTTTCCGGCCGGGTTTCCTGCTTCGGGGGGCAGCGGCCTGTCAGGGCCAGGGCGCGTGGGAGTGGGAGGTCCCGCTGAGCGGACCGGGGGGCCTCTTGAAGGCGGCTGTCGGCTCTGGAAAAGCTTCGCTGCCGGGCACGGGACGGCGCATCGGCCTCAGGGCAGGGATCTGCCCGGCACCGGCTCTACCTTTCGGCCGATTTCGGCATCCCGCACTCTGACTACGCTGGTCACGATGACGATGCCGCAGATCCGACGCTTGTGGTTACGCCTGGGCCAGGTGGCCGGGCTGATCGTGATGGCGTTGCTCGGGATCATCGACCTGCGCTACGGCATGCTCCAGCTCTCCCCTGTCGGCCTTGTGCTGTCCCTGGCGCGGGTGGGGCTGGCCGTGGCCACCGTAGGCGTCTGGCTCCCCGAACACCCGCAGAACTCCCGACGCCTGCCGTCGCTGGCTCTGCTGCTCGCCGCCGCGTCGATCGCCGGCACCGTCGCCACGCTGAGGGCCGGGTTCGGCCCGGCGGGCGCGTGGGGCTTCGCCGAGACGTGCGGCCTGCTCGCGAGCATTTACGTGGTGGCGCGCCGGGGGGCGCCCAGGTCGTCGGTCGCCGCGGTTCTGGCCCTTGGGCTGGCCGGGGTCCTGCTGCCGTTGCGCGGTGTCGCCGACGACCAGTACGTCATAGCCGCGCTCCTCGTCGCCCTCGGCGTGGCCGGCGCGAGCGCGGGTGGGGCCTACCTGCGGTTCCTGGACCGTGGGCGGGAGCAGGTTCTCGTCACGATGCGGGCCGAGCAGCGCGCCGAGTTCGCCCGGGAACTGCATGACTTCATCGCCCACCACGTCACGGGAATCGTGGTTCAGGCACAGGGCGCGCGGTTCATCGCCGAGCAGGATCCGCAGCGGGTGATCCTCGCCCTGGAACAGATCGAGCAGGCCGGCGCGGAGACGATGAACTCGATGCGGCGGATGGTGGGCGTGCTGCGCGACCCGCACGCCGCACCGGACGCGCCGTTGACGCCGCTGGCCGGGCTCACGGAGCTCAACCCGTTGCTGGCGGGCTTCAACGGTTCAGGTGCGCCGGTGGCCCACCTGAACGTTGACGGAGATCTGGACGGGATTCCCGTCGAGGTCTCCACGACGGCCTACCGGGTGGTGATGGAGGCGTTGACGAACACCCGCAGACACGCGGCCGGCGCCCGATCGATCGACGTGCAGATCTCCCGCGGCCCGGAGTCCCTTTTCGTCCGGGTGACGGATGATGGCGCCACCCCGCGCGCCGCCGGGCCCCGGCGACAGCACCGGTACGGTCTCATGGGCCTCACCGAGCGGGTCCATGCCCTCGGCGGACGGTTCTCCGCCGGGCCCGGTGCCGGGGGTGGCTGGGTGGTCGACGCGGAGCTGCCGCTCGAACACGAGGCGGCGCGGTGATTCGAGTAGTGATCGCCGACGATCAGGCCATGGTCCGGACCGGCTTCAGCATGATCATCGACAGCCAGCCGGACATGGAAGTGGTGGGCGAGGCGGCGGACGGCGTGGCCGCGGTCGACCTGGCCCGGCGGCTCCGGCCCGATGTGGTGCTGCTGGACATCCGGATGCCCCGGATGGACGGCCTGGAGGCGCTCCGGCTGCTGGCGGGCAAGGATGTCGCCGACCCGATCAAAGTGGTCGTGGTGACCACCTTCGATCTCGACGAATACGTGCACACGGCACTGAGCACCGGCGCGTGCGGGTTCCTGCTCAAGGACTCGGGGCCGGCACTACTGGTGGAGGCGGTCCGGGCGGCGGTGTCGGGCGATGCCATGATCAGCCCGTCGATCACGGTGCGGCTGCTGAAGCATCTCAGCCCCCCGGCCCGGGCGCACGACGACGCGGGCCTGTCGCCGCGGGAACTCGACGTGGTGAAGTTGATCGCCCGAGGCCTGACCAACGCGGAAATCGCCGAGCATCTGTTCATCGCCGTCGGCACCGTCAAGACGCATCTGGGCAGCGTGCACATGAAGCTGGGCGCCCGCAACCGGGTGGAGATCGCGGCCTGGGCGTGGGAACACCGCCTGGTCGATTGAGCCGCCGGGCTACGGCGGACAACGGCCCCGACCTGGGCGAGAAACAGTCCACGAGTGCCCGCTGCTGACCGCCCCTTCATGGCCGCTAATGGCCCGGCGATCAGGCTCGCGACCTCGCTTTCTGGCAGCAGCTCATTCAGACAGGGACTTCGAATATGAGCTCGAGGCCGTCCACCTCGTCCCACTGCTCTCCGACCTCGACGAAGCCGAATCCGGAGATAGTGGCCAGGGACGCGGTGTTCTCGGGGCTGATCGTCACCCGCGCGGTTCTCACTCCGGATTCGGCTACGGCCCGACGCATCAACTCGGTCAACATCGTCCTGGCGTACCCCTGACGGCGGTAGCCGGGAGCCACCGAATAACCGATCTCCACCATGCCCGTCTCATCCGGCGGCCCATGGAACCCGGCATACCCCACCACGACGCCCTCGGGCTCGGCCACTACGGCTCGGGTGAGCCACCCCGCGCTACCCGGGTCCGTGGCCAGCTGATTGACCCGATACCGCCAGACCCACTTTGCCTGATCGGTGAGGAAGTAGTCCGTGAGCTCGACTCCTGCCTCGGCACTGGCCCGGGCAAGGTCGTCCTCCAGCAAGGCGGCCATGGCCGTGCTCGTCAGATCGACAAATCTCACTGACCTCAGGTCGGTACGTGCTGGTGGCCGGCGTTCGGGCTCATCTGTCACAGCGCGGATGATTGCGGAGCGCCCCGGACCGTGTCCAACGGTTTTCGGAGTGGTCGATGTCCAGCGGGCTCACGTCACGACCTCAATGCGTTCACTCGGCCCAAGACCTTCGCCTTGGGTCGAAGGGGCGGCGGATGCTCGTCGCCAGGCCGCGTCGCGCAGCAGGCGCAGGCCGTTGAGACCGACGATTACCGTGGAGCCCTCGTGACCGGCCACGCCGAGTGGGAGGGGCAGCTCGCCGATCAGGTCCCAGGCGACCAGAACGGCGATGAATGTCGCGGCAACGACGAGGTTGGCGACGACCAGACGGCGGGCGCGTCGGGCCAGAGCTATTACAGCGGGTATGGTGCCGAGGTCATCACGGGTGATGACCGCGTCGGCCGTGTCGAGCGAGGTCGGACCCGTGACGGCCCATGGCGATGCCCACGTGTGCGGATGCCAGCGCGGGGACGTCGTTCACGCCGTCGCCGACCAGCGCCACCCGTGCCTCTCCGTTCTCCAGCCGGCGTACTTCCTCCACTTTCTGTTCGGGCAGTAGTCCGGCACGTACGTCCCTGATGCCGACCAAGCCGGCCAGCCGATTTGCGGCATGAGGGTTGTCACCGGTCAACAGGACTGGTGGGGAATCGGTCATGGCGTTCAGGCGGGCGATCACATCCGCGGCGCCGGCTCGAATACGGTCGGCCAGAGCCAAGACGGCGACCGGCTGACTGTCCAGGTGCATCAGCACGGCACTGTGGCCGCTGTCCTCCAGTTCGGTCACTACCGCGTGCGCCGCGCCTGAGCGGTCGGGGAGGCGTACGGGGCTGCCGATCTCCACTGAATGTCCGTTCACCTGGGCACGGACACCACGTCCGGGTAGCGATTCGAATGTTTCGGCGGTAGGCCAGGTCAGGTTGGCGTGACGGGCGGCTTGCACGATCGCGCGGCCCAGCGGATGCTCCGAGCCCGCCTCGGCTGATGCGGCCAGCGTGAGCAGGTCATCACGGCTCATGCTGGTGCCGGGCAGAGGGCGGATCTGGGCGATGTGGGGGCGGCCCTCGGTGAGGGTGCCGGTCTTGTCGAAGGCGACCCGAGTGATGGAGGCGAGGTGTTCCATCACCACAGCGGACTTGACCAGCACTCCATGACGGCCGGCGGTGGCGATGGCGGCCAAGAGCGGGGGCATGGTGGCGAGCACGACCGCGCACGGCGATGCGACGATCATGAAGGTCATCGCGCGGAGCAAACTGTCCTGCACAGCCACGCCCCACAGCAGCGGCAGCGCGAACAAGGCGATGGTGGCGATGACCATGACCAGGGAATATCGCTGCTCGACCTTCTCGATGAGCAATTGAGTACGGGCCCTGGTGGCGCTGGCCTGCTCCACCATGGCGACAATCCGGGCGATTACCGTCTCGCTCGCTGGTCGGGTCACCCGTACGCGCAAAACGCCGGTGCCGTTCAGGGTTCCCGCGAAGACCTCGTCGCCCGGCTGCTTGTCGACGGGCAGGCTCTCCCCGGTGATGGACGCCTGGTCGACGTCGCCGGCACCGGCGACCACTTCGCCGTCAGCGCTGATCCGCTCTCCAGGCCGCACCACGATGATGTCGCCAACGGCCAGCGCGACGGCCTCAACGATGTGTTCGTCACCGGAATCGGTCACGCGCGTCGCCCGGTCGGGCGTCAGGTCGAGCAACCCTCGGACAGAGTCGGAGGTGCGCTTGGTGGCCACCGCTTCCAACGCTCCGGAGGTGGCAAAGATGACGATCAACAGTGCGCCGTCGAAGACCTGCCCGATCGCGGCGGCGCCGATCGCCGCAGCCACCATCAGCAGATCGACATCCAATGTTCTGTTACGTAGCGCCTTGAGCCCTGCCAGGCCGGGCTCCCATCCTCCAGCGGCGTAGCAGGCCAGGTAGAGGCTCCACCACAGCCACGATGGCGCTCCGCCGAGTTGGCAGATACCACCCGCTGCGAACAGCGCCGTTGCCGCCAGCGCCCAACGCACCTCAGGCAGCGCCCAGGTGCTGGAGCGACGGGAAGGCAGCCGATCAGGCAGTGCTGACGTGGCGTCAGGCTGCGGGGAGGTTTCCAGGTCCACAGTCATTGTGTCATCGTATATGCGCACTTATGCAGATACGCAAGCAAGTGGCCTTTCGGGTTATGCTGGCGGCATGCACACCTCGCTGCCCGACTTCGACATGCCGAACGAGGAACAGGTGCAGCTGGCCGCCGAGTCGTTCCGACTGCTGTCCGACCCGACGCGGATAAAAATCATGTGGGCGTTGCTGCAAGGGGAGTCGTCCGTGGCCTGCCTGGCCGAACTCGCCCAGGCCGCCCCCACGGCAGTCAGCCAGCACTTGGCCAAGCTTCGCCTCGCCGGATTGGTCAAGGGCCGGCGCGAAGGGACCTTCGTCTACTACACCGCCGCTGACGAACACGTCCGACGCTTGCTGGCACAGGCTCTCTACCATGCTGATCACATTGACCGCGATGAGTCCGCGATCTCACCCGGATCGACACGCACGCCTGCCTAGCAGTTCTCAGGCTGTGTGCCGAGGAGGGACGTACCCAGGTTCGGCCTGGCGCCGAAGGCGATCAATCAGAAGTGATGTTCTGACGTCACGTCTGCGAGGTCGGGCCGCTGCTCGGGCGGGATGCCTCGGTGGAGCTCGACGGGCGGCGGCCAGCCGGCGAGGTGGCCGCCGCCGTCGAGCTGTTGTTCAGCGGTGGCTCTCCGCCGCGGACCTGAGCGCGTCGAGCGTGGACTGGTGTGGCTGGTCGAGGACGGCCTTCGACTCGTCGACGAGGCCGGTCAGGCGGGCTACCTCGGCGTCGGTCAGGTTCTCGGCGACCTCGGCCGCGGCGATGTTGGTGCGCAGGTGATCGGGGTTGGTCGTGCCGGGGATGACGACCATGGCAGGGGAACGGCGTAGCAGCCAGGCCAGCGCTACCTGGGCCAGCGTCGCGCCGAGGCGCTCCGCGGGGCCGGTCAGCGCGTCGTAGCTGGTGAGCCGCCCAGAGGCCAGCGGGAAGTAGGGAACGAACATGATGCCCTGCGCCTCGCAGTCGGCGAGGACCTGGACACCGCTGCGGTCGAGCAGGTTGAAGCGGTTCTGCACGGCCGCGATCGGCGTCATCTTCTGCGCGCGAGCCAGCATCTGCGGCGTCGCGCCGGACAGACCGATGCGGCGGATGAGCCCCTGGTCGCGCAGTTCGACGAGCACGCCGAGCGAGTCCTCCAGCGGCACGTCGCTCTCCTCGCTCTGCGCACCAGGAGTGTCGCCGCCGAGCCGCAGGTACGTCAGCTCGCTCACCTCCGTACCCAGGTCGGTCAGCGCCTCGTGGACCTGCCGGCGGACCGTGTCCGGGTGGTCGGTGATGATCCACGACCCGCCTGGGCCGCGCCCGGCGCCGACCTTGTTGCCGACGATCACCCCCTCCGGGAACGGCCGCAGCGCCTCCCCGATCAGCCGGTTCACCGTACGCGGCCCGTAGGCGTTCGCGGTGTCGAAGAACGTGACTCCCAGCTCGACCGCCAGGCGCAGCACCCGCCGCGCCGACCCGGGGTCGACCGGCGGCCCCCACACGTTCGGTCCGGCGAGCTGCATGGCGCCGTATCCGACACGATCCACTGGCTTCCCCCTCGATGTATCACTGCCACGCCGATCCGCGTATCACTGTTCGTTTCAGTGATACGCGAAATGCCGTAGCATTGCAACCGTGGACGATGCGAAGACCCGTACCCGGCGGCACATCCTCGAGGTAGCGGCCGACATCCTGGAACGGGAGGGCACCCAGGCGGTCTCCACCCGCTCGGTCGCCGCGGCGGCCGGCATCCGCGCCGCATCCCTCTACCAGCTCTTCGGCGACAAGGACGGCCTCCTCGCGGCCTTGGCCATCCACGCCTTCGAGCTCTACCTGGCCGAGAAGCGCACCCTGGCGCACACCGATGACCCGGTCGACGACATGCGCCGCGGCTGGGACATCCACGTCGACTTCGGCCTGCGCCACCCCGCCTTCTACCTGCTGATGTACGGCACCGACCGGCCCGGCCGCCGCCCACCCGCCGCCGACAGGGCCCACGACCTCCTACTGAAGTTCCTCGACCGCGCCGCCACCGCCGGCCGCCTCCGGATCCCCCCCGCCCTCGCCGCCCGCCTCTTGCTGGCCGCCGTCACGGGCGCCACCCTGTCGCTGATCTGCGTGCCTGCCGAGGACCGCGACCCGGAGATCTCCACGAGAATGCGCGACACCCTCATCGACTCCCTCACCACCGACCCGCCCCCGGCCACCGACCCCGGCCTCGCCTCCCGCGCCCTCGCCCTCGATGCCGCCCTCACCGCCGCGGACGGGGCCCCCCTCCCGCTCCGCCCGACCGAAACCGCCCTCCTCCGCGACTGGCTCCACCAACTCGCCCACTGATCGCCCAGCCATGCCATCAAAATCACGAGCCAACTGAGCCACAGGCTCATCCGGGAAAGCGGATTCCACAGGACTTCGAGGCCGACAAGCGCAAGCCGACCAGAGAATCGCTGACGCACTGAGCGCCCGGGTAGAGACCGACCGGAAGGCGGCCAACGGCAAGAAGGAGAGCAGTGCTGAGAGCTGATGGCCCGTTAATGGCACGAACGCCGCTTCCCGTGATCGTGGAAGCGGCGTTTTGGCTGGTGGAGCCTAGGGGATTCGAACCCCTGACTTCCTGCTTGCAAATCGGCCTGATCACCAGGGGAAACGGCCCCGACCTGGGCGAGAGACCCCGCACATGATTTAGAGCGCGCTCATGCCCTCGCCGATGCTCTGGCGCGCGCTCTGACACTCGACCTATCAGGAGCCGATCTCAGGAACGTAGATCTTTCTTCGGTCAAGCTCTCGCTCTACAAAATCGCTGGGGCGCTATGGTCATCCTCGACAGTCTGGCCAGAAGGCACAGAGGAATCCATTCGCCTACGATCTGTCGAAGTTGAGCCTGGAGTAGTCAGGATCGAGCACGAAGGTACCTCTTCCCGTGACAGTCATTCTTTCCTTTGAGCACCTAGAACCATCTACATCGGCGCACAAAGGCCGTTGATTCACTGGGAATCCAACTCAACCTAATCATCCCCGCTACGAACTGCGCCATTCCATGTGATGTGGACGCGAGATCCTAAGACCAGGATTGACTTCAGCACTCTCGCCCACCGCGCGCCCTTGCGTAGTCAGAGTGGCCAGGGCCGCCGTGATGCGCTGGCGAAGCTGCTTGTCGGATTGGTAGGCGGTCAGGAACGCCACCTCGTCCACGAGCACCAGGACGAACGGGTCAGCGGGGGTTGGTGTGTGGGAGCGCTGGAGGCCGGCGAACCGGTCGGCCCGCTCCTGCATCACCGAGACCGCCTCATCGAGCAGGTCGGCGCACTCCTTCGGATCGGCGGCGTACCGGGAGCCGAACAGCGCCCGACCGAAGGACAGTTCCATCCGCTGGGGGTCGAGCGCCCAGACCTGCACCAGGACCCTTCGACGGGCGAGGCGTTCAGGCTGGAGGTGTGGATCTTTTCAGGACTTCGCCAATCCGGCCAGGGTGCACGGTGGGCGATTACGGTATGCATAGTGATCTATGGCAGGATTTTCCCATGGTATCCGTTAAGCAGATTCAAGTCGCCTTCGATTGCGCTTCACCTGAGCGTGTCGGTCGCTTCTGGTGCGAGGTGTTGGGGTATGTCGCGCCGGCGCCGCCTGAGGGGTTCGCCAGTTGGGACGACTTCAATCGCACGCTGCCGCCCGAGCAGCGGGACTCATGGTTCGCATGCAGCGACCCCTCGGGTGTCGGTCCGCGGCTGTACTTCCAGCGCGTTCCCGAAAGCAAGGTCGCCAAGAATCGGCTGCACCTTGACGTGCGGGTCGGCACCGGACTCGTCGGTGCAGAGCGCCTGGCAGCCCTCGAGGCCGAATGCGCACGATTGATCCCTCTCGGCGCGAAACGCGTGCGGCTCCTGCCCGCCGATGAAGAAAACGAGTCGTGCCTCGTGATGCAGGACATCGAGGGCAACGAGTTCTGCCTGAGCTGACGAACGTCTACCTCGTTGAACGCGTACCTGACTCGCTGATCGGCTTCCACGGGGATGGCTGTCCGTCAGCTCTCCCGGGCCCTCCCCCAAGGCCAGGTAGTTAAGGTTTTTGGGCTGCTGGCAAGAGTGGTGGGGAGATTGACCGGGCGGTGTAGATGCCGGGTCCGATCTTGTGGATGAGCTGGCTGTTGGCCCAGCGGGACAGCTGCCGGTACATGGTGTTCAGGGTGACATCACCGAGGTGACGGGCGATGTCGCGGGCCTGCCAGGAGCGGTCGGGATCTTGGT
Source organism: Microbispora sp. CSR-4 (assembly GCF_008033685.1). Lineage (NCBI taxonomy): Bacteria > Bacillati > Actinomycetota > Actinomycetes > Streptosporangiales > Streptosporangiaceae > Microbispora > Microbispora sp. CSR-4. The sequence goes on along the minus strand of NZ_VJVX01000015.1, from coordinate 6,589 downwards.
GGGGGAGGGCCAGGACCTGTTGTTGCCGGCGGCGGTCGGCTGTGACCAGGGGTCGTTCGTCCCGGGAGACGGCAGGCGGCATGGGCGTCGGTTGCAGGAAAGTGATGACCAGGCCGGTGATCGTGCGGCTGTGGTTGGGTCTGCCGTCATCGAGTCGTTCTTTGTAGCGGGAGACGGGTGATTTGACCTTCCGGGTGCTCACCCGCAGTCGGCGGGCTGGGAGCAGTCCGGCCAGAAGGGCGCGGGCGATGGCTCCGGTGGCTGGGTTGGGGTCGTCGCCGGTCACGCCGGCGGCTTGGATGACCTGGTCGCGGGCGCTTTGCAGGGCGATGGTGAAGGAGCAGCGGTCCGGGTCGGTACCCGGCAGAGACTCCGCGGCGTCGACCATGACAGTGCGCAAGAGTTGGTAGAGCGTGAGCAACGCCCACATCTCCTGCTCCAAGCCGGCCGGGTCGCCGGAACGCAGGACTCGCCCATGCATGAGGGTGTGGCGCAGGGCGTAGTACGCCGATTCGTGCTCCCACCGCTGGTGGTAGAGCCTGACCAGGACGGCGGCCGGGTAGCGGCGGGCGTCGGTCAAGGTGGTGACCAGCCGGTAGAAGCCGGTGAAGGCGGTGCCGTCGACGCAGGTCACGGTGATCTGCGCGTCGATGATCCGCACGTTGACCGTGCCGATCAGGGACAGGTAGGAGCCGTCGGCCAGGCGGGACAGGATCGGCGCGCGGCGGTTGCTGCGTAGCCGGCCCAGGACTTGGGCTCCGGTGTCCGTCACCGCGGCGAGGAAGTCGTTGCCGTCGAAGCCCTTGTCCCACAGCACCAGCATGTCCGGTCTCAGCAGGTGCAGCAGCCGCCCGGCGTAGTCGGTCTCGCCTGTGGCGGTGGACCCGAAGACAGCGCCGATCACTGCTCGGGTGCCGGTTTCGACCAGGGTCATCAGCTCCAGCTGGGTATAACCGCCATGCGCGAGCCGATCCAGCCAGGCCCGGTTCCGGCCGGTATCGGGCACCTTCAGTGAGCTGCAGCCGTCGAAGGAGACCATCCGATAGCGGCCGAACCGCACCCCGGGCGTCACCGGCTGCGCCAGCGGACCGCACACAACCTCGAACAGCGCTCGCATCGGCGCAACGCCCACCCGGCGGCGCAGGTCGCGAACACCTTGGCGGTCGGTGCGGCAACAGCGGGCAGCCCCGCCAGAGCGCTGGTCATCTTGTCCCAGACGAGCCGGTGTCCGACCTCCGGGAACAGGCACATCGCCAGCAGGAAATACACCCCGACCCGGGAGGGAAGCGCTCGGAGCCGGTGCTGAACCCGGCACGTCTCCGCCAGCACCGCGTCCACCAGCTCGAACGGCACAACCTGGGTGAGTTCTCCCAGGTGGCCCGGTGCGAACACTCCCGCGGCCACGCGCACCACCCGGGAAATGACAGACTGATCCCGCAACGGGACTCCACTCTTCAGATGATCTTCGCCGATATCTGATCTACAGGAGTCCCGTTGCCCGTCTCAGCCGATTGACAAGAACCAGATCCTCTTAACTACCTGGCCTTGGGGGAACCCCCGACAAGCTGATCAGCCGGAACCCGTGCCGGATCAAGGGTGCGGACAACGAGCAGACACCAGAGCGGCCCATCCTCACCGTGACCCAGGTCTTCGAGCTGGCCGACAAGATGGCCGACGGGCGCTTCCGCGCGCTGATCCTGCTGGCCACCTTCGCGAGCCTGCGTTGGGGCGAAGTGATCGCGCTGCGGCGCTCGGACATCGACATCGAGGCGCGCACCGTCCGCGTGCGTGAACAGCTCATCGAGCTGGACGGGGGAGACATGGTGCTCGCGCCGCCCAAGTCGCGGGCCGGCAAGCGGACGGTCAGCATCCCTTCGGCCATCGTCCCGGCGCTCGTCGACCACCTCGACCAGTTCACCGGCACAGGCGAGGACGCGTTCGTCTTTCTCGGCAAGCGCGGTGCGTTCCTCCGCGGTGGCAACTTTCGGCGTGAGGCCAAGTGGGCGGAAGCGCTCAAGGAGATGGGCGTCAAGGGGCTGCACTTCCACGACCTGCGGCACACCGGCAACACGCTCGCCGCGCAGTCGGGCGCGAGCCTGGCCGACCTCAAGGCTCGGATGGGGCACGACAGCGACCGGGCCGCGCTGATCTATCAGCACGCGACGCGTGACGCCGACCAGAGGATCGCGGACGCACTGAGCGCTCGTGTGGAGGCCGACCGGAAGGCGGCCAACGACAAGAAGGAGAGCAGTGCTGAGGGCTAATGGCCCGGACACCGCTTCCCAAGATCAGGGAGGCGGTGTTTTTCGAGGTGGAGCCTAGGGGATTCGAACCCCTGACTTCCTGCTTGCAAATCGGCCCGATCACCAGGGACAACGGCCCCGACCTGGACGAGAGGCCGTCCGCGAGTGACCGTGAGTGCCCCCTGTTGACCACTCTTAATGGCACGCTAATGGCACGACGATCAAGCCCGCGACCTGCCCCGACCAGTACCGGGCGCGGCCCGTCTCCTGGTCCGCCCCCGTCCTCCTCGTAGCTGCCGACTCCCGGGACGGGACCGCCGCGTCAAGGGTCAGCGAAGCTGATCGCGAAGCGACGCCGCAGGCGCCCTTGACTCGGCGGTCACGGCCGGGACACTCAGGCGGCGAGGAGGACGAAGGACCATCGGATTAGAAGTGGATCGCCGTTTCCCAGTCTGATCTCGGGCTAATCTGCTGGTGTCTTGTGCGATCGCCTGGGGGAGAGAGCAGGTGTTCCACGTATGTTCCGGATCTTGCTGATGGCCGCAGGCGGTCAGCGGTGGGAGTGTCCGCCCATGGCGCATGCGAGGCAGCCACGGCCGCCGAGTGCCTTGTCCAGGCCGCATGTGACCTTGGCGAATCGTTCCTCGTCTTCCGGTGGGAACTGCACCATGGGCGTGCCGGCGGCGAAGTGCTCGCCGAGCATGTAGAGGTGGTCACGCAGGACCGTTGTAGTCTCCCGATTCAGTCGGAGCATGATCTCTTCCACGTGGCCAGCCTGGGCTGTGTGTCGCACCTCTATCGCTCTCGAACAGGAGCATGCCAAGCTCAAGATCCTGCCAAGCTGGGAAGGTACCCACTGCGATCTGATCCCTCGAGGCCCGTGGAGGAACTTTGATCTTGAACAACTCGATGCATGTCAATCGGGTTCTGTCGGTGGCTTCCCCTAACCTGGATGGCATGCACAGGGATAATCCTCCAATGATCGAACCGACAACAGATATTAACTGTCTTACAGAACTGATTTACCCGCACTTAAGAGGAGAGTCTATTGCGATGATGATCTACGGTAGCAGGGCGAGGGGGAGCGCTCGCACTGATAGCGATATAGACGTTTTGCAAATTGTTAAAGACCGGCCGAGATCTTACTCTCACGGCAGTATCAATATTGCATCCTACACCGCGGATCATCTGACGCTGTTGGCAACTCGTGGCAGCCTGTTTGTTCGACATCTTAAGGATGAAGGAAAAATAATCAGTGATCCAAATGATGTCCTTTCCGGTATTCTCGCTTCATATCAGCCACCGAAAAATTACAACAGGCTAAAAAGGAACCTGTGCCTAGCTTTGGCTGGCACCGAAGCTCTGGATGCAGACCAGTACGCCAGAGGCCTTCTGAGGATGACAATCTACGTGGTAAGGTCTGCGGTTTATATAAAATGCGCCGAGTTGGGAAATCTCACTTTCGATAGAGACCAGTCGGCAGAAATAGCTGGGTACCCCAAACTCGCAACTCTCCTTCGCACGGATCGTTATGACCATATTCGCGAATTGCGTGAATATGGTTACAGGCTACTTGAGGAGCGCCCAACGGACGGTATCCCGCGCGATCTACCTTCCCTTGCAATTTGGGCAAGGGGTGATTATTCGCTTGCTGGCCGCTTGCTGGAATCGGCCCTAGCGGGCGCTTCCACTATTGACTATACGTCATTGACATTGCCGATAGTGTGATTCTCTTGAAGAAATTCAAGTTGGCAGTAATCGGCGATATTCATGGTGACAGCGTAAGGCTATCTAGAGCGCTCAATTCACTTCTACTGGACGACTCACTCCATCTGATTTTTGTGGGGGATTACGTCAATCGCGGATTGAACACCAAGGCCGTTTTAGACTTATTGCTAAGCGCCATAAATAAATACCCGGACAGGATAACTCTTTTGCGGGGGAATCATGATGAAGCTCTTCTAAATTTTCTTGATGATGGAAATGTTGCTAACTTTGCCGCTCACAATGGGATATCAACTATCCGATCATACCTTGAGACGGTTGATTCAAATGCGATTGAAAAATTTCGTTCATCCTTCCCAAGTGAGCATTTTGACCTTCTCCGAAATACGCAGGTCGTATACGAGGATTCGGATTTCCTAATATCGCATTGTGGCTTCGATCCCCATGACATCAACTCAAGAACGCCTGATTCAATGTATCGTCGCGGACATCCGGGGTTGTTTCACTATAGTGGACCGTGGCCAAAGTCGCTGACTGTATGTGGTCACTACGTGCAGGAACAAGGCGTTCCATATATTTCACCCAATCTCATCTGCATCGATACCGGTTGTGGAACCATCAACCAAGCACCTCTCACTGTAGTAATATTGCCCGAAAGAAAACTTATTCAATATTAAAGATGGGAGATAGGATGAACGTTGATCTCGTATTTCAGGAATTAACCAGGGCCCTGGCGCGCAATGAAGCGATGGTCGCGATTCATTATGCCTGTGAATCTTTCCTAACCGCTCATCCAGCGGGTATAGCATCGATCGCTCTGTACGACCTCCAGACAGGAGACACCAATGCATTTAGCATGTCGGATGCTCCGCCTACGGTAGAAGGAAATGATCGTGAGATTCATCTTCTTGAGCGGTTCTATCATGACGTCTCATCCCGAGAAGATTCTTATTTCCTGCACTGGAATATGAATCGTCCCGAGTACGGGTTCGCCGCCCTTGCTGCACGATACGAATATCTCACTGGGAAGGCTCCGACGTTTCGAACTCCTGAACGTCGGGTGGATGTCGACGGGTTATTCGCGGCGCGCTACGGTGAAGATTACGCACCGCATGGAAAGCTCGAGAGTGTTGCGCGTCTAAACGGTCTAGATACTCGATCATTCAAAAATGGCAAGACCGAGGCCGGGCTCTATGAGCGTCAAGATTGGGGTGCTCTCGCTCGCTCAGCCGCTAGCAAAGCAAAAATAATTGGCCTGCTCCTTCGACTGCTTATTGAGGGAAAGGCTAAGACTGCCGAGTCTGCGGGTACCGTCTCATTCGCCGGAGCAAAAATTGATGCAGTCTCACTCGTTCTAGAACTCGGTGAGCGTATGCTCTTGGTGCGGCGAAGCTTAAAAGTGCGTTCTCATGGCAATCCGATAAAGTTCGAGAATGAGTATGATGATCAATATCTTTTCAGGGCTTTGCTGTCCCAATTCTTCGACGACATCAGAGAAGAAGAGTATACGCCATCATATGCAGGTCAAAATTCTCGCATAGATTTCCTACTTCCCAAGTATAAGCTTGCGATCGAACTAAAGCATACTCGTGAAAGTTTGAAAGATGGTAAGCTGGGCGAACAACTTATTGTGGATCGCGATCGATATCTAGCTCACAATTCAGTGACACACCTCATCTGTCTCGTTTTCGATTACGATGGCTGCTTGAGGAACCCACGTGCTATCGAAGAAGACCTTCGCTCCGAAACATCTTCTCCGGATATGGCGGTCACGGTTCGGATCTACGATCGGTAATCGGTCTGAGCGAAAAGGTAGGCTGTGACTCGGGATAGCTGAGCCTGAACGGACATGCAATAAGCTCTGCTCATGTTGTTAGAAAGGCAGAAAGGATCCGTTTACCTGCCTGTTCATCCCGTATGCCGTCGACCCGCCCGCAGGGGAAGCAGAGCGCGGGCCGGCTCGGCTTGTCCCGAGTTGAGGGCAGACGGGATGAACAGGCCCCTCACCCCAGCCACCGACAGTCCGGCGGTGGTGAGCACGACCGTGGTGGTCATCCCGGAGCCGGAGCGCCAGGGCGGATCCGCTGTATTCGATCCAGCCGTCTTATCGGAGTTCGGGCTGGCTGGCCGTGAACGCCTCCCATTCCTCGGGCGAGATGGGATGGTCGGCGCTGTCGAGCCAGTCGTCGGAGCGGGTGATCGCAGTCGTAGCCCATGAGCGTGGTCTTGATGGTGCGGTTACAGGTCGGGCTGTGAGGTTCCTGCGAGCTGTGACAGTTCGTGCTACCGGGCGGTGGCGCGGCCCACGTGTGGCGAGTCGGGTGAATATAGCGGGGCCGGCAGGCGGTTGGGCGGCTCAAGTGCGGCCCCGGCCGTGACCGGCCCCCAGGCCGCAGCGCGGCCGGGGTCCGCGACGCTGGGCCGTACGGCGGCGCGCCACGCCGCCGCCTTGATCCTTATGAGCGCAATTCAGCAGAGTTCCGCGTGATCGTGCGCCACCTGGTAGAGCGCTAGTGGTAGAACCTGACTTGGCTCACGTTTCAAGATCGCCGCTGAGCGCGAGGCGCTGACCTCGTGGTTCCCGGTTCGGAACGGCGAAAAGTGCGCACTAAATCGATCAT